>NZ_JBFELV010000155.1:0-10073 GCF_041551955.1 Desulfosarcina sp. | reverse complement strand
TGCTCCTCGGTCTGCTGCATGTACACCAACAAGCAGACCATCATCGCCAAGGAGCACAGTGACAAAGAACTGGATACGGCCGTCTTCTTCATGGATATGCGGACCCACGGCAAGGAGTTTGAAAAATACTACATGCGCGCCAAGGATGAAAAAGGGGTGCGCTACATCCGGTCCAAGGTGCATACCATCGATCCGGTGGAGGACGACAACCTGCGACTGCGCTATATCACCGAAGAAGGAGAGCTGGTTGAGGAAACCTTCGATATGGTGGTCCTGGCAGTTGGCCTGGCCCCCAACAAGGAATCGGTAAACCTGGCCAAAACGATGGGCATCGATCTCAACGAACACCTGCATGCCGCCACCCGGACGCTCGAACCGGTGAGTTCCAGCAGGCCAGGTGTCTTTGTCTGCGGCGCCTTCCAAGAGCCCAAAGACATCCCACAGTCGGTCATGGAGGCATCCGCGGCCGCCGCAACGGCCACCCGGCCACTGGCCAAAGCCAGAGGGTCGCTGATTAAAACCAAAGAACTGCCACCGGAAATCGATGTGTCCGGCCAGGAGCCGCGGGTGGGCGTATTTGTCTGCAACTGCGGCATCAACATCGGCGGCGTGGCCGATGTGCCGGCGGTGAGGGAATACGCCGCCACCTTGCCCCATGTGGTGCATGTGGAGGACAATCTGTTCACCTGCAGCCAGGACACCCAGGACAAGATGAAAGAGGTGATCGTCGAACATGGCATCAACCGAGTGGTGGTGGCCTCCTGTTCGCCACGGACCCACGAGCCCTTGTTCCAGGAGACCATCCGGGACGCCGGTTTGAACAAATACCTGTTCGAGATGGCCAACATCCGGGATCAGAACACCTGGGTTCACATGAACAACCCGGAACGGGCCACGGCCAAGGCCAAAGACCTGGTCCGCATGGCCGTGGCCAAGGCCGCCTTCATCGAGCCGCTGCACCAAGTCAGGCTTGAAGTCATCCAGAAGGTCGTGGTGGTCGGCGGCGGTGTGGCCGGTATGGAGGCGGCTTTGGGCGTTGCCGACCAGGGACTCCAGGTCTATCTGGTGGAGCGGGGTGATATCCTGGGCGGTGTGGCCCACAAACTGCGCTCCACCTGGCAGGGGGAGCCGGTCAAACCTTACCTCGAGTCGCTGATCGACCGGGTGCGCAGCCATGAAAAGATTCGGGTGTTAATGAAGACGGAGCCGGTGGAGACCACCGGTATCATGGGCAACTTCACCACCACGCTCATGACCTCCGGTGAGTCGCTCACGGAGACGGTGGTGGAGCACGGTGCCACCATCATCGCCACCGGCGGCAAGGAGTACATTCCCAGCGAATACTTGTACGCGCAGAATCCCAATGTGTTGACTCACTTCGAAATGGATGCGGCCATGGATGCAGACGACCCCCGGTTGTCCACCGCCAAAAGCGTGGCCTTCATCCAGTGCGTGGGGTCGCGGACCGTGGAGCGGCCATACTGCAGCCGGCTTTGCTGCACCCACACCGTCAAGAGCGCCCTGACGCTCAAGGAGCGCAACCCGGAGATGGACATCTATGTGCTCTATCGGGATGTCCGCACCTACGGATTCCGTGAAGAGCTTTATAAAAAGGCCCGGGAGAAGGGCATTATCTTCATGCGCTACAACGTTGAGGACAACCTGCCGGATGTCAAGGAAGCCGACGGTCAGCTGCGTGTGACCGTAAGGGACCATGTGCTCCAGATGCCTGTAGAGCTGAATCCGGACCTGCTCGTATTGGCGACGGCCGTGCTGCCCAACGAAAACAAGGACCTGTTCGAGCTGTTCAAGGTGCCGATCAATGCCGACGGCTTCCTGGTGGAGGCCCATGCCAAGCTGCGTCCCGTGGACTTCGGCTCCGAAGGCATCTTCATGGCCGGTCTGGCTCACTATCCCAAGGCGCTGGACGAGAGCATCGCCCAGGCCAGGGCATCGGTGTCACGGGTCATGACCATCCTCTCCCGGGATTCAATCCTGGTGGGCGGTGTGGTGGCGGAAGTGGATCCGGACAAGTGTGCCGTCTGCGTGACCTGCGTGCGGACCTGCCCCTATCACATTCCCTACATTGGGGAGGAAGGGCATGCGGTCATCGAACCGGCCGAGTGTCATGGCTGCGGCAGCTGTGTCGCCGAATGCCCGGGAAAGGCCATCCAGCTCAAGCATTTTACCGACGAACAGATCGTTGCCAAAACGGCGGCCCTTTTTGAAAAGAAAAAAGGGGAGGCGGCTTAATGACGTGGAATACGGGCGCCAGAATAACCGGCAGCCTGAGAACTCCGGGCGCCCGAATTTTTTATACCTTAACACCATCGGAGAGAGATCATGAATGAAACCTTTGAACCCCAGATCCTGGCGTACTGCTGCAAGTACTGTGCGTATGCAGCTGCCGACCTGGCCGGATCCATGCGCTTGAATTATCCAAGCAATGTGAAGGTGATTCAGGTGCCGTGCAGCGGCAGGGTGGACATCCTTCATCTGCTGACCGCCTTCGAAGGAGGGGCGGACGGCGTATACGTGGCCGGGTGACTGGAAGGGGAATGTCATTTCCTGGAAGGAAATCTCAAAACCAGACGAAAAGTCGAATACGTTCAGCGAACCCTAAAAGAGCTGGGCATGGAGCCTGAGCGGGTGCAAATGTACAACCTCTCTTCAGCCCAGGGACCCCGCTTTGCCGAAATCGCGACCGAGATGACGGATAAAATCAAAGCTCTGGGACCGAGCCCGGTGAATACTTAACCACGGCCATGAGGCGGAGTCACCCGCCCGTGGACCCGAAGAGGTGAACCAAATGATAATTGCGGATCGAAAATCTCTGGAAGAGATACAGGACATGATCAAGGCGTACAAGAAAATCCTTCTTGTGGGATGCAAGGGGTGTGTGACCGTCTGCAATGTTGGCGGGGCCAAGGAGGTGGGCGTCCTGGCCGCCACCCTGAAAATCGCTCGCAAGAAAGACGGCAACCCCATCGAAATCGACGAAAAAACCTTGGAGCGGCAGTGCGATCCTGAATACGTGGAGCAGATCCGGGACATTTACGACCAGTACGATGCGGTCCTCTCCATGGCTTGCGGTGTCGGCCCCCAGTTTCTCTCCGAGGCCTATCCCGGCCAGAAATTCTTTCCGGCGGTGAACACCAAGTTCTTCGGCGGTGCGGTTCAGCACGGCATCTGGGAGGAACGCTGCGCCGGCTGCGGGACATGCGTGATTCACTACTACGACGGGTTGTGCCCTATCGCCCGCTGTTCGAAAAGCATCCAGCACGGTCCCTGCGGTGGCAGCGCCGACGGAAAATGCGAAATCGCCAAGGATGTGGAGTGCATTTGGGATACTATCGTTAAAAAGAAAATCGAGCAGGGACGGCTCGAGGATCTTCGCATCATTCGTGCGGCGAAGGACTGGACCACGGCAAGGGACGGCGGTCCCCGTAAAAGCATAAGGGAGGAGTTGGTGCAATGAGCGATAATGGTTTGAAATCAGGAAGTAATCTGGAGAAGGTGCTCAAGGCTGGCCACTTTGCCTTTACCGGTGAATGCGGACCGCCAAAGGGTGCCAATGTGGAGCACCTCAAGGAAAAATTCGAGCACCTGCGCGGCGTGGTGGATGCGGTGAATGTCACCGACAATCAGACCGCCGTGGTGCGCATGTCCAGTGCGGCGGCATCGGCCATCATGGTGGCCAACGGCATCGAGCCCAACTTTCAGATGGTCTGCCGGGACAGGAACCGCTTGGCCATGATGGCCGACATCCTCGGGGTCTATTCCCTTGGTATTAAAAATATGCTCTGCCTTTCAGGCGATCACCAGAAGTTCGGCAACCACCCGCAGTCCAAGAACGTGTACGACATCGATTCCATGCAGCTCATCGCCCTGGTCAAGAAAATGCGTGACGAAGGCAAATTCCTCAATGAAGATGAGATCGATGTGCCACCCAAGATGTTCATCGGTGCTGCGTCCAATCCTTTCGGTGACCCGCATGAATACCGGATCTACCGCTTGGCCAACAAGATCGACGCCGGGGCCGATTTTATCCAGACCCAATGCATCTACAACATGCCCCGGTTCAGAGAGTTCATGAAAAAAGCGGTGGACATGGGGCTGACGGAAAAGGCCTATCTTCTTGCCGGCGTCACGCCCATGAAAAGCGCCCGCATGGCCCAGTACATGGCCAAAATGGTGCCCGGCATGGATGTCCCGGAAGAATTGATCGAACGGCTAAAGGGTGCCGGCAAGGGCAAGCAGGCCGAAGAGGGCATCAAGTTCGCCATCGAACAGATCGAGGAGTTCAAGGAGATGGAAGGGGTTGCCGGTGTTCACCTCATGGCCATCGAGTGGGAGCACAAAGTCCCCGAAATTGCCGAACGGGCAAAGGTGTTGCCCCGGCCCCAGGTCGATTGAACCGATTGAGCCGGAATTGCGGCGTTGCGGAAGATTCAATCGCCACGACATCCCCGGCCTCACCCGGTCATTTAGTTAAGCTCAGGCTGCTGATTTATCAACAATCAGCTTGGCATAAAGGAGAATTTCAATGAGTGACAAAAAACGAATCCTAGTGGTGGACGACGAGCCCGATTTCTGTTCCATCGTTCAGGGGAATCTGGAAAAGGAAGGCTTCGATGTGGAGGTGGCATATGATGGTGTGCAAGGATTGGAGAAAGTCAAAGCCCATCCGCCGGATGCCATCGTTCTGGATGTAATGATGCCGGAAAAGGACGGATATGCGGTATGCAAAGAGCTGAAAAGCAATGAAAAATACGCCGACATCCCTATTGTGATGCTGACGGCCGTGGCATCCCACGTCTCTTCCACCCGATACTCTCATTATGACGGTATGAGCATGGAAGCCGACGACTATCTTCCCAAACCGGCTTCTGCGGAAGAGATCACCGAAAGCCTGAAGGGGTTGCTGAACATGTAACCGTGTCTCAGGTGAAACGGGTTTCCGGCGGTGGTTGGCCGTATCGAACGACCCCCTGCCGGAACACCCGCATCCCGTGCTCAAGAGCCGCAATGACCTTAAAATAGATCCCGATCAGCCCGGCGGCTATTTTTTCGGCGGGACGTTGATCGTCAGCAATACACGAGACCCAGCCAGATGAATCAGCCGTTAACGTTTCTGGACGCGACACTCGCGTTCCAGACAAAGGTGTTTTGTATCATCAGCGATCAGCGGGTGTTCAGATCCCGGTCGCCGGCGATATTTGCCAAGGTGCTCGGCCGGACAGGCATCAATGGGGTCTATGTGCCCTTTATGGTCGAGGATGGCAATATCGGCAAAGCGCTGGAGAGCCTCCGGGTGCTCAACATCGCCGGTGCCAACATTACCGCGCCATTCAAGGAAAAGGTGTTGCCCTACCTGGATTTGCTTTCCGAGGGGGCCAATATCATCGGCGCCGTGAACACCATTGTATGCAAGGGGGGACAACTCAAAGGATACAACACCAATGCCATCGGCATCATGGATGCCCTCAACGAGGTGAACTTCGACATTGCCGGGAAAAAGGCGCTGGTGATCGGCACGGGCGGTTCAGCACGCGCCGTGGTGTTCATTCTCAACTGGCTGCGGGCCGAATCGGTCGTCGTGGCTGGCCGCGACAATCAGAAAACCTGCCGTCTGGCCGGTCATTTCAACTGCACGCCGCGGTCGTTGACGGATCTGGCCGAAGTTCCCATCGACGTGGATCTGATTGTCAATGCCACATCGATTTCCAGCCGTGATGAATCCATCGAGTTGACCGGCATTGCCGAGGGTATCAAGAGCAACGGTTGCCAGCTGGTGTTCGATCTCAATTACGGACGCCGCGAGAATATCTGGCAAGCCTTGGCGCAAAAGGGCGGCATCCGTTTCATGGATGGGCTTTCCGCGCTGGCCTACCAAGCCCGTCGGACCTTTTTGCTGTGGACCGGCCAGGAGGTGCCGCAGGAGGAGTTTTTAAAGGCACTGGAGCCCTGAAAAATGAACGCCACCACCCGTTAACAATTACACCATATCTCTCGGCCCCACTCAACGGTTCGACAATTCATCGTATTTTCAAGAAGGCAGTGGAAAACCCGGGCCTTGGAAACAGGCCCTGTTTGGATTTTGGTCTCGCCGGATAAATGATGAACATCGAATCATTTAAAAAATCGCCGATGACGCTATCCATCTCGTTTAGTTGCGACATCCTTACTGATCCCCTTAGTTTCAAACGCCCTGCATGAGAGACGCGGGCTTTGTGCGCATCCTGCTTGATGCGATGTCAGGCCTCGGAACGATAAGGATTTTGATCGATTTTCCATTCGCTCCCCGCAAGCCTTAGACCTCGGCTTTTTTCGAACCCGTTGGAAAATCAAGGTTCTACGAGGGCATCAAGCGTAGTGGTGCTATCTTTTCCTTATTTCCCGCTTCAGGTTGATTCCGTATTTGCGCATCCGATTCCAGACCGTTACCCGATTGATGCCCAATATCCGCGCCGCCCTGCTTTGATTGCCACCTGCAGATTGAAGGGCGTCGATGAGCTGCCGGCGTTCGCTGCTGTCGGTGGAAACAGGTTCCAGTTCAACCGTCGAGTCGGTCCGCGGCGGATGGACCAGTATTTGGGGCGGTAAGTGGTCGATATCGATGGTATCCCTGTCCGAAACGGTAAAGGCGTATTCCAGAGCGCTTTTCATCTCTCTGACGTTTCCCGGCCACCGGTATTCCATGAACCGGTTCAAGGCTTCCCGGGTCAGCCCGCGGATCGGTTTGCCGGTGCGTATTGCCAGCCGGTCGATGAAGGTGTTGACCAACAGGGGAATGTCCTCTTTACGTTTGCGAAGCGGCGGTAGATGGATAGGAATCACATTGATGCGAAAATACAGGTCTTCTCGAAAGCGCTTCTGCTCGATGAGTTCCAGTAGATTCCGATTGGTGGCCGTGATAATCCGTACATCCACCGAAACGGGGATGTTTTCTCCCACCCGCTCGAACTGTCCGGTCTCCAGCACCCGCAGCAGCTTGATTTGGATGGAAAGGGGGATGTCCCCGATTTCGTCCAGAAACAGGTCACCGCCGTTGGCCGTTTCGAAACGACCGTCCCGGTCCCGGAACGCTCCGGTGAAGGACCCCTTGACGTGCCCGAACAGTTCGCTTTCCAGCAAAGATTCGTTGAGGGCCGCGCAGTTGAGTTGGACGTAGGGGCTGCCGTTTCGTTTTCCCCGATCATGGATGGCTTTGGCCACCAACTCCTTTCCGGTGCCGCTCTCACCGAAAATGATAATCGGTGCGTCACTGATCGCCGCTTTTTCGATGATGGCGTAGACGGCCTTCATTTCCTCGCTGTTGCCGATGATCCCCCCGAAGCCGCTGTTATCGTCCAATTGGCGGGAGAGAATTTCGACCTTTCGGTCCAAGCGGTCGAGTTCACTTAAATCGGTCAGGGTCTCCACCGCCCCGAGCAAGGCCCCGTCATCATCTCGCAGGACCGATGCATTTTTCAGCGCCGGCAAAAAGGTTCCGTCTTTTTTTTTAATGGTGCAGCGGCAACGGCGCATTTCCGGCTGGTCGGGTTCGAACAGCTTGCACCACCCGTCTCCATGGCTGTTGATGGCCATTTCGCAGGCCTGGCAAGCCAGCACCGTACAGGGTAAACCGGACACCTCTTTGGCCGTATACCCGGTCATCTCTTCGAAAGACCGGTTGACCGACAGGATTCGGCCCTTTTTGCTGATGATGAGCAGCGCTTCGCTCATGGTATTGATCACACGCTCCCAATGCCGATTGATCTCTTTGATCGCCATGCCCTGGTGTCCCTTTCCCCATAGATTTCCCTGCTTTCCGGTTCCCTGCCCACACTGCTTAAACAACTGTTTAATTCATTAGCACATGTTTAAACACCGTTTAAACACTTATTTAGTTCCGTGCGACCAGCAACATTTTTTTATACAAAATAACAAATGGTTAACATGAAAAACAATCATGGCCAGGAGCGGCATGCTTTTTGTTAGTCTATTGATCCGGAAGAAAAGGCTGTATTAATCCGAACCCAAAGACCCGGGGAACGCAAGCATCATGGGCCGGCATCTTCATATCAACCTTGAGCACCTTCCCTGGCCGGTGAACGTTCTAAAATTTAACCAGACCATCTACGACATGCGGCCTGGAGACGACATGCTTGCCACGGTCAACGATGCCGATGTTGTCGGAAATCTGCAGCAGCTCCTCAGCAGCCAGACGGAGGTGGACTTTGATGTGTTTCAAACCAATACGGACTATCGCATTCGGGTAACCAAACGGTGAATCGATTTTAATCCATACGGTGAACCTCCCCGCGGATTGCCGCCGGGAGGGTTCAATCAAGGAGGGTCTATGGGGCTGAACAGACGCGATTTTTTTAAAGTTGTGACCGCAGCGGGCGCTGCGGTGGCCGCATCCGATAGCACCGCCCATGCCTGGCAATCCAGAGCGCCTTCCGACCCGGTCGGTTGTCTGGTGGACCTGACCCGGTGCATCGGCTGCCGCAAATGCGAGGAAGCCTGCAACCGGGTCAACGCATTGCCGCCGCCGGACCGATCCTTCGAAGACCTCACGCTGCTCGATAAAAAGCGCCGGCCGGATGAACGCACCTACACGGTGGTCAATCGTCATGTCTCGGGAGAGATCGATGCGCGCGACCAGCTGGTGCCCACCTTCGTCAAGCTGCAGTGCATGCACTGCCAGGACCCGGCCTGCGCCTCGGCCTGCATTGTCGGTGCCTTGACCAAAAAAGAGAATGGCACGGTTCACTACGATGTCACCAAATGCATCGGCTGCCGCTACTGCATGGTGGCATGCCCCTTTGAGATCCCGGCCTACGAGTACCACGATCCCATTACGCCGCGGGTGATGAAATGCACCTTCTGTTATGAACGGGTACATTCTGAAAACAAGCTTCCCGGATGTGCGGAAATCTGCCCGGTGGAGGCCATCACCTTTGGACGCAGAAGCGACCTGATCGACGTTGCTCGGCAGCGCATCAAAAAGAACCCGGGGCGCTACATCGATCATCTGTATGGTGAGAAGGAGGTGGGCGGCACCAGTTGGATGTACCTGTCCGGTGTGCCGTTCGAGAAATTGGGATTCAATGTGCTGCCGGAAACGCCCATGCCCCGGCTGGCCGAGACCATTCAACACTCCCTGTTCAGTTACCTGTGGTCCCCCATTGTGCTTTTCGGCATGCTTGGTGGCGTGATGTGGGCCTCCAAGGACAAGGGTGACCGGGCCGACAACGGCAAGGAAGGAGGCGGTCAATGACCCATTACGCAGCGCCAATCAAGGCGAAATTCTGGACTCCCGGCGTGGTGGTCCTGGCTGTTCTCATGGCGGCCGGTGCGGCAGCCATCGCGGCTCGCTTCATCGGCGGCATCGGGTATGTGTCCAACCTCTCCACGGCACGGCCCTGGGGGCTGTGGATCGGTGTGGACGTGGCCTCCGGAGTGGCCCTGGCCGCCGGCGGCTTCACCACGGCCTTTTTGGCCCATATCATCGGGCGGCATTATTATGAGGCGGTGGTCCGGCCGGCCCTGCTCACAGCCGTGCTCGGCTATACATTTGTGGTCTTGGGGCTGCTGGTGGACATCGGCCGCTCCTGGGCCATCTGGAAGCCCCTGCTGTATTGGAACCCCACATCCGTTCTTTTTGAAGTGGCCATGTGCGTCATGTTTTACCTCAACGTGCTGTACATCGAGTTTCTTCCCATCGTGGCGGAGCGCTTCAAGGGCCGGGTGAACCTGCCCGGGCCGCTGGCCATCCTCAATGGACCGGTTGACGGGCTGCTCAAACTGGCCGACACTGTCCTGCCACGGATCATGTGGTTTTTCATCATTGCCGGGGTGGTGCTTTCCTGCATGCATCAGTCCAGCCTGGGGTCGCTGATGCTGATTGCCCCCACCAAACTGCACCCGCTGTGGTACACGCCCATGCTCCCGCTGCTGTTTCTTACCTCGGCCATCGCCGTGGGCTATCCCATGGTGGTGTTCGAAGCGACCTTGGCCACGACGTCGTTGAAACTGGACGGGGAGATGAACATCCTCACCCCGCTGACCCGCATCACCATTTT
>NZ_JBFELV010000154.1:0-10077 GCF_041551955.1 Desulfosarcina sp. | reverse complement strand
GTCGGCAAAGCCGCTGCCGGCGCCGGCGCCTTTCTCCACCAGCATGTCATGCCCGTTCATTTTCATGATTTCTACGCCCGCCGGGGTCATGCACACGCGGTTCTCTTCCGTCTTGATCTCTTTGAGTATTCCGACTTTCATCTTTTCCTCCCTTTCGGTTGTCGCTGCCGTTTATCTGCAGGATTGCTGCAATCAGTTTTCGGTTCAAGAAGACGTAAATTTTTCGATGGCTTTTTTGACCGCCGCCACGATCTCGTCGATGTCCGCTTTGGTGGCGATCAACGCGGGTGCACAATTCAGGATCGTGTTGTTGCCCGGCAGCGAGCTGTTGGTTCTGCCGATCAGCACGCTTCGGCGGCCACCATGCCTATGATGCGTCCCATCTCCGCTTCGATGATCGGTTCTTTGGTGGCCTTGTCTTTTACCCGCTCGAGGCCGCAGAAAAGGCCTTTGCCGCGCACATGGCCAACCAGGGGCATGCAGGAGCTGGCCAGCCCCTTGGCCATGGTGACCATGTCCGGATCCACATTGTACTGCTCGAAGCCCCAGAATTTTCCGGTGCGGCCGAATTCGCAGACCACTTCGTCCATGATCAGGTAGATGCCGTAGCGGTTGCAAATCTCCTGTAGCATCGGATAGTGTTTCGGGACCGGCACGATGATGCCGCCGCCGGCGGTGATCGGTTCCACGATGCAGCCGCCGATGGTGTCCGGCCCTTGCTTTAACATGACGTCTTCCAAACTGCGGGCACAATCGATGTCGCAGCTCGGGTAGGACTTGTCAAAGGGGCAGCGGTAGCACAGGGCGTGGGGAAACTCATAAAACCCTTTGGCAAAGCGGCCGAAGTCCTGCTTTCCCTGCCGTGACCCACCATCACGCTCCAGACGCCACCGGCGGTCGCATCGAGGACCTCTCTGCCTCTAATGTCCGTTACCCGAAGCCCCTTGCCTTCGACGATAATCATCTGCTCGGCAGACTGGAACACCTGGTGGGGCTTGATGTGGTACCACAGGTAGTCCCGGTCGCCGCGAACCATCGCTTCGGTATCGTAATCGTTCCAATTGACGGTCGATTGCATGGTTTGTCTCTCGATAGGAATGGTCTTGGTTGAGTGCACCGCCTCGATCGCGCAGCTAGGTTGCGGTCCTACACGCCTTGTTGGGGGCGCATATCGGCCTTGTCGATACCCGCGACGGCAACCGGTTTCTTCATGGCATCGCGGCGGAAGGGTTCGCCCAGTTCCTTGTTGTTCAGGACCTCGATGAAGGTGGTCGTACCGTTTTCCATCTGGGCCTTGATGGCTGCGCTCAGCGTCGCGGTCAGGTCATCCATGTTGGTGACCTGGACACCTTCCATGCCGCACGCGTTGGCGATGCCGGCATAAGAGACATTGGTGTCAAGCTCGGTGCCCACGAAGTTGTCATCGTACCATAAGGTGGTATTGCGTTTTTCGGCTCCCCACTGGTAGTTGCGGAAAATGATCATGGTGATGGCGGGCCACTGGTCGCGTCCGCAGGCCGTCATTTCATTCATGGAGATCCCGAAGGCGCCGTCACCGGCAAAACCAACCACGGGAACGTCCGGTTTGGCGATTTTTGCGCCCAGGATGGCCGGGAAACCATAGCCGCAGGGCCCGAACATGCCCGGGGCCAGGTATTTACGGCCGGTTTCAAAGGTCGGATAGGCGTTGCCGATGGCGCAGTTGTTGCCGATGTCCGAAGAGATGATGGCATCGACGGGCAGCGCCGCCATAATGGCCCGCCAGGCCATGCGGACCGTCATTTTTCCGGGCTCATTGTCCTTGGCGCGTTGGTTCCAGGTCGTGCCGGGATCGTCTTCTTCGTGATCCATGGTAGACAGCTCCTGGGCCCAGTCGGCCTTGGCCTTGGCGATGGCTGCCTTGCGGGCGTCGCGCCCCGCGTCTCCGGCGGTGGCGGACAGCTGCGCCAAAATGGCGGTGGCCACTTTTTTAGCGTCGCCGGCAATGCCCACGCTGACCGGTTTGGTCAGGCCGATGCGGTTGGGGTTCATGTCCACCTGGACGATGGCGGCATGCTTCGGCCAGTAGTCGATGCCGTAGCCGGGCAGGGTAGAAAAGGGGTTCAATCGGGTTCCTAAGGCCAGCACCACGTCCGCTTGGGAAATCAATTGCATGCCGGCTTTGGAACCGTTGTAGCCCAGCGGGCCGGCGAACAGCGGGTGGCTGCCCGGGAAGGCGTCATTGTGCTGGTAGCCGCAGCAAACCGGCGCGTCCAGACGTTCGGCCAAGGCGATGGTGTCCTGGATGGCGTCGCCGATGACCACGCCGCCGCCGTTCAGGATTACCGGGAACTTGGCCGTGGACAGCAGTGCAGCGGCCCGGGCGATGGCTTCATCGCCGCCGGGCGGACGCTCGAATTCGATGATGGCGGGCATCTCGATCTCGATGACCTGGGTCCAGAAATCACGGGGAATATTGATCTGGGCCGGGGCCGACGCCCGTTTGGCCTGAATGATCACCCGGTTGAGCACTTCCGCGATGCGCGACGGGTGCCGCACCTCTTCCTGGTACGCCACCATCTCTTCGAACACGGCCATCTGGGGGACTTCCTGAAAACCGCCCTGGCCCATGGTCATGTTGGCGGCCTGGGCGGTCACCAGCAGCAGCGGGGTGTGGTTCCAGTAGGCGGTTTTGACCGGCGTCACGAGGTTGGTGATGCCGGGGCCGTTCTGGGCGATCATCATGGACATCTTGCCCGAGGCGCGGGTGAACCCGTCGGCCATCATTCCGGCGTTGCATTCATGCCCGACATCCCAGAAGGTGATCCCTGCCTTGGGAAACAGGTCGGATATGGGCATAAACGCCGAGCCGATGATCCCGAACGCGTGTTCGATGCCGTGCATCTGCAGCACTTTGATAAAGGCCTCTTCGGTGGTCATTTTCATGGTTGCCATGGGTAAGCCCTCCTAAAATAAGATAGTTTTTGATAGGTTCAGTCTTCTGATATCTGATACATCAAATACCACCTAACCCGTCAAGATTATTTTCCAGGAAATTTTTTTTAATCCGGTGTCGGTCCGTTTCAGATGAACACCTCCGATACAATTCGGTTCATTCAGGGGCCGAGCGATGATGACATCGTGGTGCCGTGCATCCATTAATGGTCGGAAAGGACGTCAGTCGCGACATCCAACAACAGTTGAAAGTATGACCCGCTTGGTCATGGATCGAAGATCGAAGCTACTCGAAAGGAACGTTTAATAATTTACTGAAAGTGTCTTTGATAATTTCAAGCCCGCTTTTAATATTGATTTCAAAAGCCGCTTTCACTTCTTCAGGATTCTTTCGTTTAAGCGCGTCGAGTATGGCCCGGTGCTGCTGATTGAATTTAATGCAGTGGTCTTTCTCGCGCCGATAAACATTCAGCACGCTTTCCACCGATTGAACCAGTGCCTGGGCAATGTTGCAAAGATGGGGAAGTTTTGATGCAGCACAAATGACGCGGTGAAACTCCCTGTCCAACTGGTAGTGATTCCGGGGAAGTTCTTCCATGCGCGCGATCAACGCTTCGAGCTTGAGAATATCGGCATCGGTCAGGTTGTCGATGGCCTCGACGGCAAGCTTGGCTTCCAAATCCGCCCGCAGATCATAAATATGAAGGATCTCTTTTTGGGTTGGCGGCGTGGCTACGATGGCGCCTTTGTATGGGATATTTTGAACCAGTCCGGATCGATCCAGGCGCATGAGGGCTTCCCGTATGGGGCCGCGTCCAATGCCCAGTTCGGCTTCGAGTTCAGAAATCACCAGACGGGTTCCGGGGAGCTTAGCACCGGTGAGAATCATGTCCCTTATCTTCTCATAAGCCTGCAGGGACTTCATGAAGGATTTGTTGTCAACCAAGTTTAACGCTCCTTTGGATGGCCCTTACAATTGGGGTCCAAGCTCTATAGGGTAAGGTCTGCACGGTCCACAAGCTTTTTTCGGTTGGTTGCCACCAGGACGATCTCTGCTGCCAGGATCTCGGCTGCATCCAGGGCGCATAAGGGGAGATTTTCCCCAAGGGTGCTGAGTTCGGTGCAGGCAATCAGTGCGATTTCCGCCCCCTTTTGCTTCAGGTGTTGACCCACTTGACGATAGTCCTCCCGCACGCTGGGACCGGTGTCGCCTTTTTTAACCGCCTTGATGACGCTCAACAGGCGCGCCTGTTGATCAGGATCGGGCCATTGGTCTTCGATTCCCAATCGGCTGAATCGCCGGGTATAAAGCCCGGTCATGGCCACTGCCGGCGAAGCCAGCAACCCGATTTTGCGATGGTTCGGATAATTGTCGTTAACGTGGTCGGCCACTAGATCGATCAGGTTGATCACCGGAATGGTGACGGCTTGCTGCACTGCGTCATAGTAGTAATGGGCGGTGTTGCAGGCAATTGCCAGGAAATCCGCCCCCCAGGATTCGAGCCGCCGGCCCATGTCCGCCATGCAGGGGCCGGGATCTTCGCCATGCCCTTCGATAATGGCTTTTATTCTGGACGGCACCTTGGGATTGTTGTCCACGATACAGCGGATATGATCGGCATCGTCCACCGCCGGGGTCAGGCGGATGATGCGCTGCATCAGGTCGACCGTGGCTTCCGGGCCCATGCCCCCTAAAATTCCAACGATTTTTTCTCTTTTTTCTTTCATCTTCTTTGAGCCATTTAAGCGCTTGGGCTTGAAAGCCTCTGCGAGCAGAGGCTCTTGTTTCGGCACTGATGATAAGACCCATCCAATTAACGCTGTCGGCAGGAGTCCATATAGGCGAAGAGGGCAGGGGATCCGCCGGTGTGCAGGAAAAGCACATTTGCACCCTTGGTGAAATGCCCTTTCCGTACCCGATCGATCAGCCCTGCGGCCGCTTTGCCGGAATAGACGGGGTCAAGGAGAATGGCTTCGGTTCGGGCCAAGGGTTTCACGGCTTCGACCATGGAATCGGTCGGCAAAGAGCAGCCCGGACCGGCGTACTGATCAATACAGACGATAGCTTCGCGGGCGATGCCGCTTTTTTCGCCGAGCTTTTCGGCTCATTCCCGGGATAGCTTGCAAACAATCTCTTCCTGAACAGCTTTCGGCCGGGAAACATTGATCCCACTGATCGGGGTTCCCCCGTTGACGCCGGCCATGCCCCCTGCCATGCCGGCATGGGTCCCGACCGAACCCGACGGTACGATGATGTGGTCGATGGCAAGGCGCTGGTCATTGAGCTGTCCCATGGTTTCCTTTGACGCGTTCTTCGAGGATCAGGCGGCAGTCGAGGCCCCCCTTGGCCGACCAGGCGGCCGTGAGTCTGGCGTGATTGGATTGCACGGCGCCACCGGTGATGATGGCATTCGCACTCTTTTCAAGTGCATCGGCGATGCAGAATTCGAGCGTTCTGGTTTTATTGCCGCCGCCGGACCCCGGAAGAAGATCGTCCCGTTTGATGTAAAGGCTGAGATCGCCGCCGAACGCCTTGTTCAGGGAGGGCATGCTCTCGATGGGGGTCGGACCCTGAAGATAACTTCTCCTGGGCCAAATTTGGTAAAATTCATCGGTTTTCCTCTCCTTGTGGATTGGCGCTAGAGTTGAAAAATGGCTTCCACTTCAAGATCCGCCCCCAAGGGCAGCGCAGCGACCTGGAAGGCGCTGCGCGCGGGGTAGGGCTCGTTGAAGTATTGGGCATAGACCTGGTTGACGGCTTGAAAGTTGCCGATGTCGGCAAGAAAAACGGTCGTTTTGACCGCATGGTCCAAGGTTGTCCCGGCTGCCTTGGCGATGGCTTCGAGATTCTTGAAAACCATGTGGGCCTTGTCTTCAATGCTGCCGTCGGGAATTTTTCCGGTCGCCGGGTCAATGGGAAGCTGGCCGGAGGTAAAGAGCAGTCCGTTTGACACCACGGCCTGGGAATAGGGGCCGATGGCAGCCGGGGCACGATTCGTTTTAACTGTTTTCTTGGACATGATGGTTCTCCTTATTTGAGTATTTTCGCTGAAACGTCTCGGATGATCTCCAAGATAAGCCGGCAGTCATCCA
Organism: Desulfosarcina sp.; assembly: GCF_041551955.1. Classification (GTDB taxonomy): domain Bacteria; phylum Desulfobacterota; class Desulfobacteria; order Desulfobacterales; family Desulfosarcinaceae; genus Desulfosarcina. The sequence continues at coordinate 4,050 of NZ_JBFELV010000154.1, read as the reverse complement.
GGGTAAAGGTCAGGGGGATACGCATGTCGCACATAACGGCAAGGATGCGGTTGGTGTTGGCCAGATCGGGCAGGCTGTTAAAGTACCGCCAGCTTTCATAGGCGCTGGTAAATCCCACCGGCTCTTTGTTGCCCAACCATTTGAGCTCGACGCCCCGCTTCAGGCACTCGGCGAGAAATTCTTCGATGGTCGTCTCAGCCTGGCCGATCAGGGAGAACTGGATGGAACTGCCCACATTATTTTCGCGGGGATCCCGCCGGGGGCAGGCAATGCCGTCGATTTCGTTCAGCCCTTGGTCGGGGATCCGGTAGCGCTTGTTCCCGCGCTCGCCCTGCGCGTCCAATACGTTGAGCGGGGGGCTCAAGATGGCTGCCCGCAGATTGCCCATGCGGCTGGAGAAATTGGGGACCATGGTCTTGATGCCCTCGAATCCCTCCATGCCGGGCCTTGACGTGTGGCGTTCGTAGAGCATGCAGGAACCCGAATAGGAGATGGCGCGGGCGATCAGCTCCGGGTCGTCGGTGACCAGGAGGCCGCCTTCGCCTGAATTCATCTGCTTGTAGGTCTGGGTGCTGAAGCAGGCGGCCGTGCCGAAAGAGCCGGACTTTTTACCGTCCCAGGCGGCGCCCATGGTGTGGGCGCAATCTTCGATCAGGACAAGACCATGGGCGGCGCAGATTTCCATGACCCGGTCCATATTGGCGATGTGACCGCGCATGGGGGAGCGCATGAACCAGCGGATGTCAGACGCTTTGGCTTTTTCTTCGAGGTCATCGCGGGCGATGGTGTAATCGTCCACGATATCGACCAACTCGATGGTTGCACCTGAATTTTCTACCGCTCCGGGGACAGGCGTGAGCGTGTATGCATTGCCCAGGGCCTTGTCGCCCGGTTCGACATGGTAGCGGTGAAGTTTGCCGGATTTTAATAGGGCGACCGCTTTTGGGATGCCTTCTTCACCGATCGGTTCCTGGAGGGTGAAATCCGTGGTGAATCGTTTTTTTTGCGTATCAGTCATGCTGCATACTTCCGAGTTAAGCCGAATCAATATTTGGTCTGTTCGTAAACCTCGAAATCCCACTCCTGTCCAGGAAAGTATTTCCTCAGCCGCCAGTCGCATGCCCGGGCGTGACCTTCCATACCCGCGACCCGCGACAGACGGGAGGTTGCGCCGCTGATCATCCGGTTGGCTTCCTGGCTGACCTCCTGATAGGTATAAATATTCAAAAATTTCATGACGTTGAGCCTGCCAGAATAGTGACCGGCTTTTTTTGTGGACAGGATGTGATTGGTGCCCGAGCGCTGGTCGCCATCGGGAACCGTGCGGCCTTCACCCAGAAACAGCGATCCATATGAGCTGAGATCTTTGACCCGCCGGTCCAGGTCATCCGCCATGATCTGAACGTGCGCGGCGGCATACTCGTCGTTGACCCTGCACAGTTCTTCCCGGTCACGGCAGAGGACGATTTCACCATAGTCCCTCCAGAAGGCTTCGGGGACTTCAGGATTGGGCATGTCGGCAATGATTGGGGGGATCACGTCAAGCACCTTTTCGACGAGTTCTATTGAATCGGTGAACAGCCACACCGGGGAATCGTATCGGTGTTCGGCCTGGGAAAGCAGATCGACGGCGATCGTCATGTCGTCGGCTGATTTGCCGGTAAACAGGCCGACGGCCATGGTGGCGATGGCCTGAGCGCCGCCCCTTTTCAATGCTTCTTCCGCAGATGCGGATACCGGCAGCATCAACGCTGCCACAAGCAACATCACCAGGCTGAACTATGTATATGGTTTCATAATTCCTCCTCCGTTGAAATGGGTAAACGACCTTCTGTCGAACGGCGACTTGCCATGCGGTTCAACAACGCTTTCGTCGATATGCATAAAAACGGCGTATGAACGATTCGTTCATGCGCCGCGGGTGAAAGACATGCTTTGATGCGGAGTCCGAGGCACTGTTGGAATTATCGGTGCGGGTTTTTGCCCAGCCAGGTTTGAGTCCACTGGAGGTGTCTACCGAGAATAGGGTGGCTGTTCCAGTTTGCCCCGACTTCGTGTTTCGTTCATTGCGTTACGTGGAAACCATCCGGGTGTCAATAAAAAAACATAAAATATTTTATAAAATATTTTAATACAGTGGGTCCAAAATCGGTTCGATGCAGAGGCAAACAATACAAATTTTTATATTTATTTTATTTCTTTCCGTCCCGCATTTGAGACAAACCCTATTGCTGTTGTCAAGTCGGGTGCGGCCGCCTCCCGGCCAAAGAACGGGCCATTGTCGGCCAGAGGTGACAACCAGACTTTATTGGTATAGGATAATATAAAGTGTCGATCGACAAATGACCAATTTGCCTGATATCTTCGTTATGCGCCAACGTTTATCCTATTGCCGTAACCGTTCGCATGGCCACCATTGGTATTCATCGCCAGTTGCCGCTCAATATTTTCCAGCGCGACTCATTGGGTTTGTTTACAAGACAACATCTTGCCCGAGTCCTTGTTGAAAACGACAACCATACCATCCTGCCAAGGGGGAAACCATGAGAATACTACCCAAAACCATCTTGAGTGCGATTGATTTTTCGGCGTTCACCGATATGATCTATTCCTACAGCGTCGCGTTATGCAAAAAGTATGATGCGAAGCTATTGTTGGTCCATGTCACCACCGAACTGAAAACGCTGCTTGAACACAGCGAAACCGCCCTTGATGTGGAAGCGCTTCAGGCGGAGAATATCCGTTACGCGCAGGAACGCCTCGAGGAGCGGGCAAAGGATCTGCCCGTAGAAAATGAGATCATCATCGGCCAAGGAACGCCAGCTGATATAATCAGCCGGCTCGCCTCCGAACAACAAGCAGATATGGTGATCACCGCCACCCACGGCAAAACCGGTTTTAACCGACTATTATTGGGCTCCGTTACCGAAAAACTGATCAAAACCCTTCACTGCCCCCTGCTCGTGCTGCCTCCGCAGGAGCATGTGTCGATGCCCCCGGCCGCGGTTGAAATAAAACTGAATAAAATATTGGTCGGATGCGATTTCTCGTCGGACTCTAAACTTGCCTTTGACTATGGCCTCAGCCTGGCGCAGGAGTTTCAGGCGGAGCTTCACCTCTCCCATGTCATTAAACCGTCCCTTTATAAAAATGAACGCCAGGGAATCGATCAACTGCGCGAAAGGTTGGCGAAGAAACTCGACGGTATGGTTCCTGAAAACTGCCGCGCCTGGTGTACCGCCACAAGCGTCCTGCTCGAAGGGGAACCCTACATCGCGTTGATGGAGTACGCCAAGAAGCAAGGAATGGACATGCTTGTATTGGGCATTCGGGGGCACACACTGTGGGAAAAGCTGTTGGTGGGATCCACCACCGATCGACTGATCCGCCACGCTCCAATTCCGGTGCTGGCGGTTCGGCAAATTGAGGGATAGAAGATAGTGCTAGGGTAGGGCGCTTCGACAATCAACCGTATGGGTGACCCGAATCAAGGAAGTGGACATGAACAACAAGAGATGGACTGCAGTGGCAGGGGTAATACTGCTGGCCGGCATCGTTGCCAGCATAATCTTTTTCCAACAACGCAACGATGCCCGACAGCGCTGGGGTGAAAGCCGTGAGCAGATCGCCGAACTCGACCGGCGCAATGAGGAGCTGAAGGCGTTATTGGAAAACCAGAAGTCTCATCTCAGCGCTGAAGCGGCTCTTGCGCAGAAAAAGCAGGCGGCGCTGACAGCGGTGGAAACCCAGGTGACCGAATTGAAGGCCCGGTTGGATCAGGGTCAAGCCGAACTGGACACCGCCAATGAGCATTTACGACAGATCACAGATGAGACAGAAAGGCTCAAAAGGGTGCTGGCGACTGCCCAGGAAACGGCTGCCGACCATGCGGGCGAACGCGACCGGCTGGAAGCGGAGCGAAAGAAACTGGTATCGCGGATGGCCGTCATGGAGGGTGAAGACACCAAGCGAGGTGCCATCATCGCAGCCCTGGAGAGTCGGGTGGCGGAACAGGAAACAAGGATAGCCTCACTCGATAAAAAGAGCCGG
>NZ_JBFELV010000153.1:0-10136 GCF_041551955.1 Desulfosarcina sp. | reverse complement strand
GGCGGTTGCGATTTCTGCCGTCAGGAATTGGGTTTGTAGGCCGGACAGCCGGTTGCCAAGGATTATTGAAAGTAAGGCAAATACCAGCGTCAGTGCGGCAAATACCAGGGTAAGCGTATGCAACATGGTGTTGGAACCGGTTGGTCTGGTCTTCGTGGCAATAGCAGCGGTAGTCATGGGCGCTTTCCCGAAATTTTGAGGTGATATCAAGATCGACATTGGGTTGCGAGGGTTCAGCCGTCCAAGGTGCCTACGATGATGGTCAAGGACCATTCTCTGTATTTATTTTCCATGATGGCGGACACCTCTAATCCGATGGTTGAAAAAACCCGCTGCAAGAAAGAAGCGTACGAAGGTGCCGTCTCCTTGCTGTTGACAGCCAGCACGAGACCTTTCGGTGGATTGGAGAAGGCGCTTTGGGCCACCCCGTTGGTCTTCCAGCCGTCTGCAGTCAGGACCTCCTCCAACTGCTTGGCGGTCATTTCTGACATTTCATCGTCCATCACGCAGAAGATATCCACGTTCCCTTTTGGACCCGGGTCGAGCAGATCGATCAACTGTTCGCGCTGGCTTTCCGAAAGGCCGCCTTCAGGTTCTAGTTCAAGATCGAGGTATTCCGTGGTTTCCGATGGGTCACTACTTTTTTTCTCCTCTTTCTGGTGTGCTTTTATGGCGGCTTCGGCAATTTCCATCCGCTTTCTGGCATCTACCAGCGCCTGGGTCAGTTCCTTGGTAGACGACTTGCTCAATTTTAATTTAAGTTGATTGATATCCTGGTGTTGCTGGGTTTGGAGCAACTCTCTGCGAATCTCTTCAGCCGCTTTTTCAAGGGCTTTGACGCGTTGGTGAGAGGTGTCGAGATCATCGAAGAGCCCGCTGACGAGTTTTTTCGATTGTCCGACAGCCAGGAAAACCATGATGCCTGTCAGCGCTGCAAAAACCATCGTCGCTGCCAGCATCCAGCTGTTCAGTGCGGCAACCGATTCCATGTTGGTCCACCAAGAAAACATACGCGACAGCCTTTCGTGGAATGGTATTGGGAAAAATATGCAGGGAATCTATATAATGCGGATGTTACAAAGAAAACGAAGATAATTCAAGCCCTTTCTGACCGTTGCACAGCTTTTCAGTCCAACCATACGGCAGTTGGCAACCTTGAAGTAATGTGCTACGGGGTGTGAACCTTCAGTATGGACAATGAACAGGGACCGTGAAAACGAAAAACAACAGGAGAACCGCTTTATGGGATGGATGGGTAAACTGGTTGGCGGAACCATCGGATTTGCGCTTGGCGGGCCGCTGGGCGCCATATTCGGAGCAGCCTTCGGCCACGCTTTCGATTCGGGATCCCAGCTCGATACGACTGGCAATCGTCCGCGGTTGTCAGCGGTTGAGCAGCATCAGCTGACCTTTTTTGTGGCGGCCTTTTCCATGCTGGCCAAGTTAGCCCAGGCAGATGGACGGGTGACCCAAGAAGAAATTGATTCCATCGAGAGTTTCATGGAGAGGGACCTGAGGCTGAACGCGGAGAGCCGGAATGCCGCCGTGAATATTTTCCGAACCGCGTTGAATGCACCGGGGACCTTTGCTGATTTTACCCGCCAGTTTCACCAGCAGTTCAGCGATCAACCCCAGATGCTGGAGCTCATGATCGACATCCTGTTGCGGGTAGCGGTGTCTGACGGAAGCCTCACCCAGGGTGAGGAGTCGATGATCCTTTCCGCCGTATACACGTTTAATTTCAGCACAGGCCGTTACGAGCAGATGAAGTCTCAGTACATCCGCACTGCGGACAAGGCATACGCGGTGCTGGGCTGCAGCCCGACCGATGATGACGATCAGGTAAAACGCTGCTATCGCCAGCGGGTACAGGAGTACCATCCGGACAAGATCGCCGCCAAGGGCCTGCCCGAGGAGTTCACCCGTTTCGCTCAAGACAAATTTCGCGAGATTCAGGAGGCCTGGGAGCAGATTAAAGCTGCACGGGGTATCAGCTAGCGCGGATGGCGGAACGAATCATGTTGGCGAAACTGACATTGCCCATGGTAACGAATTTTATGAAACGGTCCTGGCGGCGGTCCATTCGCCGGATGATTTCCTTTTCCGGCAGTCCCTTGGTCAACAGCAGGCCGACAGCACCGGCGATATCCTCGAGATAGGCCAGTTTGCGGCGCAAGCGGTCCTTGCCATTTTTCAACACCGGGTTGTGGGCACAGAAAAGCGATTCAAAATCGTGTTGCAGAACGATTTTCAGGGACTGGATTTGTTGATCGATTTTTTCATCGGACCTGAAAAATTTGATCCGGTCTCCCAGGTAAAGGTCGCCGGAAAAAAGCCAGCCGTGCTGCCCTTCCAGGTAAACGGTATGGTCCTTGCTGTGCCCCGGTGTATGAATGGGTGAGAAGCGATACCCGCCTGACGCCACCACCTCGGGCAGGGGAGATACGGCGACCTTTCTGGATTGCCCCCAGACCAGATGTTGATAGGGCAAAATGGGACGGATGTGGCCCATTTTATGGGCCGTCAACGGATGACCCATGACAAGGGCACCGCATGACCTGGCAATCATGGCCGCATTGCCGCTGTGATCTTCATGGTGGTGGGTCAGCAACAAATGCTCGATTCGACGGGTCAGGACGAATGATTTCATTGCTAGGGCCATTTTGGTCTGGCCGCTATCGATGAGCGTGCCTCCGATCAGATAGCAGTAGACATTCATCAACGGGCGGCCGATGATACCGTATCCCAATTCCAGGGCGGTCACCTGAGAATGGAATCGCTGCTGGTTGACGATCTTCATTTCAGACGCTTATCTCCATTTATGACCGGGCATGGCTATTCATAAATCTTTTCGTCCGCCGCATCCGCCTGGGCCGCATCGAATTCCCAGTTTCTGACCCCCGTGTCCGCCTTTTTGCTGGCGTGGCGCCGGTACCATTCATTGGCAATGATCATGGACATGACTTCATTGGTGCCGGTCCAGATGGAAGCCAGCCGCAGATCGCGGACGATGCGTTCCACGGGGTAGACATTGGTGTATCCAATCCCACCCATGACCTGCATGGCATGGTGGGCCACCTGTTGGCAGGATTCGGTGACAAATTTCTTGGTTTGGGAGACCATCCGTCGGATCGTTGCAGGGGATTCACCGCTGTCGACCGCCGTACAGGTCGCATAAACCATTGCCCGCGATGCATCCAGCAGCATGGCCGCGTCGGCAATCTGGAAACTGACGCCCTGAAAGGTATTGATGGTCGTGCCAAAAGCTTTTCTGCGACTGGAATAGCCGGTCGCCACATCCAGGGCAGGTCTGGCAGCACCGACGGTCATGGCGGCTGTTCCCAGCCTTTCAGGAATCATCATGGTGTTGAAGACCGCATAGGCGCCGTTGATGGCTCCCACCACATTGCTTCTGGGGACCCGCACATCCCTGAATACGATCCGACCGGCGCCGCCACCGCGGCAGCCCATGAGTCCGTAAAGATACTGGGTTTCCACCCCCGGGCCCCGATCGACGATGAAACAGGTAATTGCCTCGTGGGGGCTGGCCTCAGGGGCTGTCTTCGCGTAAACCAGAAAGCAATCGGCTCCTTCCGCCCCGACGATAAAGCGTTTTTGACCGTTGATAATAAAACCGTCTCCATCTTCAACGGCTGTGGTCGTGGTACCGAAGAAATCGGATCCACCCCGCGGTTCGGTGAGGCACTCGGCAGCGAACCGCTCGCCTTTGAGCAGCGGCTTGACGTATCTTTCCTTTTGATCATCGCTGCCATGGCGAATAATGGCATCGCAGACCAGTTCAGCGCCGACACCGAATACACAGGCGAACATGTAGCCCAGGGTTCCCACCTCCTCCATGGCCATGGCCGTTGTGACCCAATCCATATCCCGGCCGCCCCACTGCTTGGGATATCGACATCCCATCAGGTTGCGTCTGCCGGCTTCCTTCAAAAACGCCTTGGGGAATTGTATGCGATCCTGATCCATGTCCAGAACCATCTGCCGGGGCACCCATTTAACCAGTTCTCTGACTTCCTCCCGAAACGCTTTCGCTTCGGACGACAATAGATGGTCAAACATCGTTTTCTCCCTTTTCCAGTGTTTCAAGCCGGTCGATCAGTTTTTGTCTGACCCTCACCAAATCCTGCTCCATGGACTTCAGTTGCTCCATTCGGTGTCGGATCTCTGCCAGCTTTTTTTCCCTCTAAGTCAAGGCTTGACGAATTGGATCGATTTCGTTGATGTCCACGTCAGCCAGACCAATCATTTTGGCGATCTCGTCCAGAGAAAAACCAAATCGTTTCCCCCGGAGGATGAGCTTTAAAATGAACATTGTCGGTCGGTCAAGGGAAAGTCAATGGTAAGATTCAGGCCGGAAAGGGGACAAGGGCGAAATCGAGCCATCTTTGGATGTCGATGATGATTTAACCGGAGCCGGTTAAAGGAAAAATCCTTGCCGCCACTGCAACCAGCCCTTTGCCCGGGTTCGAATCAATCGTTTCGCATTACCGGGGAAAACAGTGAAGCTGCTGGGTGGATCACCGGATCGAATGAAACGCCGAAAATACTTTCAGAAATCGATGCGATGTTGATGGGTTCAGACGATGACATACCGGCGAGTTTTTTTTCATCGGGCCATCGCTCCGCCTGCGCGTACTTGTCCAACCGTGCCGGCGGGATGCCCGTGGCGGAAAAGGTGCAGTCCTGAGCCCAATCGATGTGTATGGGGCCGGGCCGCATCCGACGGGCGTCCTTTCCCAGGTCGTTGCACAGCAGTTCGCTGAGAAACCTGCGCTTCGTGTAAGGTTCTGCGTCGCGGTTAAACCGGATGGCTCTTTTTGTCAGGATCCGATCCATGATGCCTTCCTCGAGGGTGGCCAGGATGGCGTCCGGAGAGGAGTAGCGTGAACGTTTGCCTTTTTCAGAGGTTTCGAGGGAGAGAATGGAATATCCCATTTTAAAACTGGTGAAGTTGACGATCGCGCTTATCCCGCGTGTCGAGCGATCTTTCTCCGACGCAAGATCCGCCACCGATGGATAAAACGTGGGTCTGGACAAGGACACACCGAATCTCGCCGCCATGGCTTCGTAAGACAAGCGATAGCGCCCGGTTGGACTCCATATGGACCAGCTGCTGGCCGATGCGTTCTCAATGCCATCGATCTGGGCAGCGATTTGCTGCGGTGAATACCAAAATCCTTGAATCCATGGCCGAATCGGCTTGTCTGTGCGATTCATCATGCTGCGCATGCTGGATTCCATGATCATTTCAGGAAATTCCCCCGGCGATTGCTTGCCCAGAAAGCCACGAGGGAAATGGGACGGATAGAACATGGGGCAGATGATGTCCAGATGAGGGGCCATTTTCTCTAAAACCTGACCCACACCGAAGTCATCGGTTTTCCATGCAGTCAACCCAAACACGTCTGCAGAGACGCTCACCCCCAGGGGGTTTAATTCATCGTGCGCCTTTGCCAAGAAAGAGGCGATACAGTCGGATTTAGAAAAACCGGGCAAGGTGTTCGGATAGCTGATGATGGAAAGGTCTCCATCACTGGGAAAACGGACGTAGTCAAACTGAATCTCATCGAATCCCATAGCGGCCAGCTCTTTGGAAAGGGCGATGTTGTATTCCCAGACGCGACTGTCACTCGGATTGGCCCAATGTAGGTCGTTGGCGTCAGTCCAGGGGGTGCCGGATGTACTGTCCATCACGCTTAGCTCGGGCATGATCGCCGCCAGTTGATGGTCCGCAAAAACATCCAGTTTGGCAATGGTGCGTATGTTGTCTCTTTTCAGTCTGGCCACGTGCTTTTCCAATCCTGAGTGATTGGCTTCGACGCCCAACTGAATGGCCATGGCATTCTCAGACGGCCACAACAATTTTCCTCTGGGGCTTTTGACGTGCAACACGACTGCATTGACCGGGGTTAATGCGGCGTAATGGACGATCTCATCGAACGTTCGTTTCGTAATTTTATGTGGCGGTATGTATAAGGCGTTATAGCAGTCCTCGTTTGTCCCCGCTGTCGCTGATCGGTTGAATGCAGTTGCGACCAGAACGAAGGCCAAAGCGGCCAGAATTGCTTTACGGTAAAGGCGGGTGAAAAAATTCAAATGCTCGATCGTCCTTTCTCAGCCCCATGGTCTGCTGCCGGCTGAATGGGTTGCTGTGCGCTGTCATCATGCTCAGTTGACACAATTCGACTATCGGCATTTTTATAATTTTCATGAAGGTGGAGAACGAAAATTCTGCCTTGCCGACTATCCAAGCATTTCCGTATATGCCCGGATCGTCTTGAGATTGGCCTTGTTATATAAGGCAGGCATTGCCATCAGATGGCAACAACTGCCGACGAGGGCGTTAATATTTGCCGGATAGGGACCTCTTACGGCCGGTGTCGTCGATTGACCATAAACGATGGGTGGGTTTTTTTTCGGCGGTGCTTCAATTGGGTAGATATCTGGGTCGATGAAAAATCCAGATGGAACTTTCTGGAGATATCATAATAATCTTAAAGTTTACGGTTAGTTATGCAATATAGATTAAAAATGGTTGGAAAATCGCACATCGTCGAAAACGGATGTGTGCACCTGGAGGGCTAAAAAAAATATCGAACCCTGATGTTTTTTTTCATTTTTTGCACGATGATTGCTATTGGTTGTGGTGTCGTTCGTTTGCGGCGAGTGATCCCCTTATCATTGCATCCGAACCATCACCAAGGCGCCAATGAAAAGAGGGCGTCGGGTTGCCGGGCACGTCAAACGCCCACCAATCCAGTATCAACGGCGAATGAGCAAAAACTAAACATCAGGAGGGCCTCGTGGAAACCATTGATCCCAACAAACCGATCGTGAACGTCACCGGTCACAATCAGGCAGAAAGCCGATCGAAGGTAAAAAAGGGAGAATTTGATGCGATTTTTCGACAAGCAGTGGATTCAACAGAAGTCAATCGCCCAAAGACGGAATCGGCACCTTTTCTTTCCGATATCCGTCCAACTCAATTTTCCTCTGAACCGTTGCCATCAGAACACATGCTGGTTGACCGGGCCCAACGGTTGATCGATACCATGGGCGCCTACCAGCAAAAACTGATCGACAGCGGCGCCACGTTAAAAGATATCCAGACGCTGGTCGAAAAGATGGCAACTGAAAGTGAATCCCTCAGTGCTGCCTCCAATGCCGTTGAGGGGCAGAAAAGGCTGAAAACCATTGTCGATCAGTCGTTGACGATCGCATCGGTGGAGATCGCCAAATTCAACAGCGGACACTATAACGATGGATAAACCGGGGTCAACGCTCGCTGTCGCGGTTCAGTGCCAAGCGCTTAAAAGTTGGCAATCGTTTTGGCGAATTCCGGGTCCTTGAATATCCGTTTGGCAAATTTCAAGTACTTCTCGGCAATGGCACGGACGGCCAGTTGAAGTGCATAAGGCTTAACCGGCTTTTCCAGCAGATGGTTGACATCGGACGCCACGCACATGTTCACAATGTCGTCACTGGCGTTGCCGGTGATAATGATTGCATCCGCATGGGCGGTGGGGAATTTTTTGTCAATGGCGTCAAGGAAAAAAAAGCCGCTGGCTCCACCCAGAAAAACATCCACCACAAAGATGGCTACCCCGATATCCCGGCCGAGGCAATAGGTGGTCGCCTCCTCGGAGTTAGTAAACGACAGCACGTTTCCCCAGGTGTAAAACCGCTTGATCGTCTTGGAAACCAATTCACAAACATCCGGGTCGTCATCAACGACGATTACATCCAGACCTTCAGGCATTTTTCGTAACCCTCCATTTATGGCTCGATTATATTGTATTTGGCCATTTTGCGATAGACCGTTGTGATATTGATGCCGAGCAGTTTTGCCGCTTCTGCCTTGTTTCCACCTGATCGTTGAAGTGCGAGTCGGATCGTTTTTTCCTCGATCATTTTTAGATTGCAATTTACATCCGCAGGCATCCATGTATTTGATTGTTGGGCGATTTCATTGGGCAGGTCCTTCACGTGAAGCACTTCCTTGACCCCCAGCGCAAAAGCTCTTTCGAAAACGTTCTCAAGCTGCCTGACATTTCCGGGCCAGTGATACCCCATCAACAACGCCATTGCTTCCGGGCTGACTTCCGGCACCGTTGCAGCAGCGCCGCGCCTGTGTTTCTTGATCAAGTGGCTGATCAGCAAAGGGATGTCTTCCCTGATTTCCCTTAAGGGCGGCATCGTAATGGAAATGACATTGAGCCGGTAATACAGGTCTTCTCTAAACGTTTTATTTTTTATCGCCTCCTCCAGTTTCTTGTTGGTGGCGGCAATCACGCGCACGTTTACTTCCGCTTCGCGGGTGTCTCCGACAGGACGGACCTTTTTTTCCTGCAACACCCGAAGCAGGCTGACTTGAACCGCCGTTGAGACCTCCCCAATCTCGTCCAGGAAAATCGTGCCTCCATCAGCGGCTTTGAACAGGCCGATGGAATCTTTCGATGCGCCGGTAAATGCACCTTTTACGTGCCCGAAAAGTTCGCTTTCCAGAAGGCTTTCCGCGATAGCGCCACAGTTGACGGGAACAAAAGGGCCTTCTGATCGATCACTGTTGTTGTGAATGACGTTGGCCGTCAATTCTTTTCCGGTACCGCTTTCTCCTTCGATCAGTACGGTTGGGCTGCCGAAGCTGATTCGATCGATGATTTGGTAAATGTTTTGCATTTTCGGGGACATGCCCACCAGCTCATCATATTTGTATCGCTCTTTTAGTCGGTTCCGAATCAGCTGATTCTCTTCCTTCAGTTTTTGTTTTTCGATGATACGATCGATCAGGATTTTGAAGCGGTCGAAATTAATCGGCTTTTGGAGGAAATCGTAGCTGCCCAATTTCATCGCTTGGATGGCGGTTTCGATGGTGCCATAGCCGGAAACGATGATGACCTCGGTTTCGGACGAGACCGCCTTGATCTGTTTCAGCAATTCCATGCCACTGATCTCGGGCATGTTCAAGTCGGTAAAGACAACACAGAAGTGGTCCTCTCGAACCATGTCGATGGCCTTTTTTCCGTTTGCCTCGGTGGTAACGTTGAATCCGCAGCGATTCAAAAACTGTTCGACAATGGATAGAATCTGTGGGTCATCGTCAACGAAGAGAATTTTATAATTTTTCATATTTTTTTGGGGCGAGTGTTTAAATTTGTAGACAGCTCCTGCGGATTCAGCCGATGGACCAAAAATACCACCACTTCATCTATAAACACATACAACTTTCTATTATTAAAAGGTAAAATAATAATATCCGTTTATGTCATGAAGATCAAAAGAAAGTCAAGATACCAAGAGAACCGTGGATTAATTATTTTTTTTATTCCACTGGTATCGAACCTGCAATGACTGTGGTTCAGTTTTCGGCTGTTTACAAACTGGATTGGCATCGATCTGAGCAGCATTCTCGTTTCTGAACTGACTTCCCTTCGCAATTAACCATCGTTCAATCATAAATGACCCAGGCGGTCATCCGCCCGCCGCTTGTTGAAATCAGGCATTGGTTCTCGATGATGGGAGGGCCGGTGGGGCGAACAAATAAGGATACTTCAGTTGCGGTTTGCCATGATGGGCATGGCAAAACCAACCAACGTCCATCCTGCAGCACGGATTTGCGTTAGACTTCAAGGCCAGCGAAGAATTACGTCGCCGCGAAAAATGGTAATGACGCGGATCTAATTTAAAGCCAGCCATTGAAAATGAACGTAAATTTATCGACGGATGGGCTCATGAGAACCCTTAGGAATAGGAGAAGGTATGCACCATTTCAGGAAAAAAGTTTATCTGGCCGTTCTGGTTACGATTGCCGTTATCTTAACCGGAACCTGTTGCGCAAGCGCAATGGAACCCATCAACATCAATACCGCGCCTGTGGAACAATTGAGCGAACTTGACCGGGTGGGCGCCAAGTTTGCCGAGCGAATCGTTGAATACCGGGAAAAGAACGGTCCCTTCAAAGCGCCTGAAGAGATCATGAACGTCAAGGGCATCGGCAAAAAAACCTGGGAGGCAAACAAAGACCGAATTGTCGTCTGAGACTCGCTTCTCGAAATTCCTGTTAACCGGGTAACCTTGATCCACGATGGTCGAATCACATGATGCAGTCAGGCCAG
>NZ_JBFELV010000152.1:0-10151 GCF_041551955.1 Desulfosarcina sp. | reverse complement strand
TTTAGACTTTGTTCGATGCCGATTTCGATTTTCTGTAGGAGGCTTATGCATCACCCAGTACTCTGCATAGCCGCCGCAATCCCGTTGATGCTGAGAAACAGGGCCTGGCGCAAGGGAATGGATTGCTTCTCGGTGCGTCCAGCCCAGCGTCTGAGCAGTTCGATCTGGATCAGGTTGAGCACGTCGGTGTAGGGGTTACGCAGGACGATGGATTCCTGAATGGCCCTGTGGTTGTCCAGCAGCCTTTCATGGCCGGTGATCTTTAATACGACGGCACGCGTCTTTTCGAACTCCGCTGCGATGATGTCATGGAATTGATACTCAGAAAGGCCGCTATAGGTTTTAGCGATTTCCATGCGTGTGCGGGCCAGCTCCAGCTGCACATTTTCGATCACCGTACGGAAAAAGGGCCAGCTTTGCCACATCGCCTGCAACAGTTCCAAGGCCTTCGGATCTTTTGTGATTTCTTCTTCAATGGCCGTGCCGGCACCATACCAGCCCGGCAGGTTGTAGCGGGTCTGGGTCCAGGAAAAAACCCAAGGAATGGCCCGAAGGTCGTCGAAATTCACCTCGCTGGCCGAGACCCTGGAGACCGGCCGGGAGGCAATGGGCAGGTTGCCGATATGCTCGATGGGCGTAATCTGTTTATACCACTGCCAAAGCTTCCCATCGTCAATGAGAGTGCGGTAGGCCTGCATCGATTGGGTGGCGATGCGCTCCATCAGGGCCTGCATGGGCGGGCTGCAGCCCATGTCGCATTCGGTGTCATGGGCGGTCTGCAGCACTGCATTGACGATCTGCTCAAGATGCCGGCGGGCAATGAAGGGCCGGGCATAACGAAAGGAGATCACTTCGCCTTGTTCCGTAAACCGCATGCTTCCACTGCGGCTCTGGATGGGGATGGCGAAAATGGCCTGATTGGCACGACCGCCGCCGCGTCCCACGCTGCCGCCCCGGCCGTGGAAGAAGCGCACCTTGATATTGTTTTGCCGGCTCACTTCCGATAGGAGCTCCTGGCCCTTGTGCAGCGCCCAGTTGGCCATCCAGAAACCGCCGTCCTTGTTGCTGTCCGAGTAGCCGAGCATAATCTCCTGAAAGTTGCCGCGGGCCTCGAGATGACACCGGTAGAGCGCATTTTTATAAAGAGACGCCATCAACTGCGCAGCCGCTTCCAAATCCTCGATGGTTTCAAACAACGGCACCAAATCCAATTGTGTGGTGGCGACGCCGTCCTTCATGCGCCACATGCCGACCTCTTTGGCCAGCAGCAGCACTTCCAGCAAGTCGCTCACCGAATGGGTCATGCTTATGATGTAAGCACCGATAGCATGTTCATCCTTGCGGATCACCCGGCGCATCAGCTTTAAAACATCCAGTAGTTCGACGGTTTGATCCGAAAAGTCTTCTGGATCGCGATAAAGCGGCCGCGGATTGGCCAGCTCTTTTTCCAGGAGAGCGACTTTTTCCGACTCAGCGAGGGTCTGATAGTTTTCGCTGACGCCGGACAACCTAAACAGCTCTGCAATCACGGCCTCGTGTACGCGGCTGTGCTGCCGGATGTCCAGAGCAGCCAGATGAAAGCCGAACACCCGGCTGCGGACGATCAGATCGGAAAGGCTGCGGTAGGATGAAAGCGCCCCGAGCCCGCTGTCGGCCAAACTCTTTTTCAGCAAGTTTAAATCGTCCTGGAATCTCGATACACTGTAGACGCTGCCTTCCGGGTCCACGCGGAATTGCTTTAGGTGTTCCAGCATGTAGGCGATTTTGAGGCGGAAGGGCTCGAAGCGGTACCGATGCCGCTCATCCGGATCCAGCGCGACCGTCTCGGCCTCGTGTTGAAGATCTTCCATCAGGCAATGGGGCACGGCCACCCGCTGCGAGGAGATGCTCAACTCCCGCCATAAGGCTTCGAGGGCCTTTATGTGGTTATCCAGGGCCGCATTGCGGTGGGCATCCAGTGTCTGGGCCGTGATTTCGTGGGTCACAAAAGGGTTGCCGTCCCGGTCGCCGCCGATCCAGGAGCGAAATCGCAGAAAGGGAGGGGCCAGATCGCCGACGTCGAAATAGGTGTCCAGCGCTTTGCGCAAATCGTCGATAATGCGCGGCAGGGTATCCCAGATGGCGTGGGTCTGGTAGTAGATGCCGTTTTGCACCTCATCCTGTACGCGCAGCCGATCCGAACGCACGTCGTCTGTAACCAGCAACAGGGCCACCTCATTCGCGATGCGGTCGATGGTTTCGGCCATGGCCTGCTCGGACAGCGCGCGGTCCTGGGAAAGGCGTTCCAGCAACCCGGCGATTCGGTTCTGCTTGAATAGAATGGTCCCGCGACGAGCCTCTGTGGGATGGGCGGTGAGGGTCGGTTCGATGTCCAACTCGTTAACCAGCAGTTGCATGTCGTGTTCGGATTTGCCCTGCTGCTTGAGGTGATAGACCGCCTCGAGAATTGACCCTTTACGCGGGTTATCCGGCGTCTCCGTTTGCGCTGCCAGGCGGTTGATGCGGGTGATCTCCTGACGTTCGGCCTCGTTGACAAGGTGGAAAAAAGCGGTGAAGACGCGGCAAACCCAGACCAGTTGTTCAAGGTCCAGGTCCTCGATACGCGGCTGCAGACCGGTGTGGGATCGCCACTGATCCGATCTGGCGGCGGCCTCGCAACGATCCATCAAATCCTCGATCAACCGGGCGGTCACATTGCCGGCCTGCTGGCGTACCACCTGCCGGACGAGACGACTAATGAGATCGATCTTGTATTGCAGGGGGACGGTAATTCCCCGCTTTCGTTTATCGCCCGCTGTGGTCTCTTCTTCGGTCATGTTCCTGATTCCCATCTGATTTCGGGGACGCCTCTAATTATCTCATTGAGCTTTTAGCACGCGATATCCATGGGGTTTGGTGATGGATTCACCTCGTCGGATGGCATATCCGACTCCCGAGACGATTCAATCAGCAGATATTCACGGTCATAACGCTCCGGTTCGGCGACGGCACGATAGAGCCGTCCGCTGCAACCGTTGGTTTGCTCTCCTTGTTTTACAGCTTCTCAGCCTTGGGTGCTTTCCAGGTCTTCATTGCCTCAATGTCCGGCGCGTAGACGCGCATAATTACATCCAACTTTTCGTCCTTCCCGCCTGATGGCAACCAGTTCTCCCTTGGCACACCCTCGGGCTGTTTGGGCGATATATGGATTTCCAGGCCACCCGACTGATCCAATTTCATCCCACCGTTTTCGCCGACACTGTATTTGTAATTGTCATTCGGTATAAAGAGACCCTTCTTGGCATCGTAGAGGGTGGCCGACCAGAAAGCCTTCGCAGGCGGCAGCTGTTCTTTGGACATCCTGATCACATAGTGACCTTTGGCATTGATTGGCGGCCCATCGGCTGTCCCGATACCAGGATACTGCGCCTGGTCGAAAGGCAGACCGATCGGACCGACACATGACTGCGCGACCATCGGCGCAAGTGTCATCTTGCCTTTCGGCTGGAAGACTTTGGTGAGGTGCGGATTGCCTTTTGGATCATTCCAAGTCTTCAAGGACTCGATAAGGACTTCTTCAGCAACTTTGGCAAACCTCTCACCATCGATCTTGGCGACTTTGTCAGCATTAAATTGCTTGCCCGGCTCCACACCCAGCGGCGCCAGCGCGGCCAGGACTTTTTGATCCATTTCATCTTCAGGGTCGAATGTTGTGTGATTAAAGATGAACTGCATCGCTTCAAGAAAATTGT
Organism: Desulfosarcina sp.; assembly: GCF_041551955.1. GTDB lineage: Bacteria > Desulfobacterota > Desulfobacteria > Desulfobacterales > Desulfosarcinaceae > Desulfosarcina. The sequence continues at coordinate 6,420 of NZ_JBFELV010000152.1, read as the reverse complement.
TCTTGAAGACAGCCTGATCATTGCTGAACGCCGGGAAATTGACTTCGCTGGTCGGCAGTTTCGCCTTGCCCTGATATTCCGACAAGGTCATAAGCTTCTGGGTTTTCATCGCCGCAATATTCCGCTTCATTCGTTCAGGCTCGCTTGCATGCGGCGTGACGCGCAGGAAGGCAATGGCGAAGTCACCAGTCATCTTTAAGGTTTTGTCGATCCCCTTGACCGGCTCGCCTTTATAGTTTTTTGTGCGCGCGGTATAGAAGAGCATTGTCGTGGGCTTCTTGAAGTCACCCTTGATCGTCGAAAGCGGGACATCAATGTAGTGGTCGTAAGCGGAAGTTTCTAATGACACGTACTTCGAATCAAATTCCGGAAATTGGATCACAATCGCGTCATCTCGCATATCCAGCATTGAAATCAGATAGAGCGAGTCGTTATTGGGCCGCGGAATCGCCGTGAGCGTATGATCTGAAAGTGTTTCAGGGACCAACATTTTGTTCCAGCCACCAGTGCCTAAGGGGTTCCCTTCCTGCATCGCAAAGTTATTGTTGGTGTTGAACATCGCGACGTATTGATAAGAACGACGGACGATATTATCAATTTCCTTGTCGGTAAGTTTTGCCGCATAGCTCAATCCGGCACTAAGCGTGAAAAACGCCACGAGGATCGTCGATAGAGTTTTTCTCATGTTTACTTTCTCCTTTTTGATAGCGTTAGCTGCTGATGACTGACTAATTGACTCTTCACTTACCCAGATGTTGCTTAAGAAACGCATCAACTTTCCCCAGTGCCCTTTTTGACTCTGGTGTGTCGGGCATGAAGGCCTGAAATACGTGTGACATCCCCTCGTAGAGATCGAGCTTTACTTTCTGCCCATCCGAATCCAAGGCCTGGTAAAGCCGAATAAAGTTACTCAGGAAAATCTCTTTGGTGCCACCCTGTATCAGTGTTGGTGGAAAGCCCTTTGTGTAGTCTCCGTACACCGGTGACACATATGGATTCTTCTGATCCTTCGGGTCGGCGTAGGCATCAGCAGAGTGCTTCAGATGTTTCTCGTATATGTACATCGGCTCGGCCAGCTTCAGCGTCTCGTAGCTGTCGCCGGTCTCGGTGATGTCTGCCCAGGGTGACCACAAGACGACCGCGGCCGGCATTCCCATGCCATCGTCACGCATCTTCAGAACAACACCGGCCGCCATTCCGCCTCCCGCCGAATCACCGTAGATAGCAATATCGGCCATGGCGTAACCTTGTTTCTTGAGCTCATTGAAAACTGTGATGACCTGTGCGATCGTCTGTCGCCACTTTGAGTGCGGTGCCAGTGTGTAGTCGACGGATATGACACGCATCCCAGTGCGATCTGCTACCAAGGCACTGCTGGCGAGGGTTGACGCGGCACTTTGAAACGTGTAAGCACCACCGTGTGTGTACACCAGCACCTTGCCATTGTCTTCCCACCCCCTAGCCTTAATATCGAGGACGGGTACACCTCCGAAGTCCCTTTTCGTCACGTTTGGCTGTAGACGATCGACCAAGACTTTCTGCATTTCGAGATTGCGGGCCTCTGCCGCTTGTTGTACAGCCATCCATTTTTCGATCTCATCAGGGTCCGGGAATGCGGGTTCCAGATTCGGATCGGGTAGCGCTCGCAGGAACGCCTGTGCTTCCTGGGATATCGTGCTGGGAATATGCACATAAGGTATCTCTACTTGCTGGGAAAATACTTGGTTGGTGAACACAAGCCATAGAGCAAGAATAACACCGATATTGTAAATCATTTTCTTCATAGCACTGCCTTTCATGTTTAGCTCAATGTTGAGCAAGATTCAGCTAACGCTCAGCTTCAGCAGCCGCCAGCTTCAAGTAATTATTTCTAAAATTGTGAAAACTCACAATTAAACAACACTTTTTAAAATCGGCACCGTTCTGGCGGTCTGCTGGAAGCTGTTGTTATGCGTTCATTACTTTTCAAAAAACACTTCATACAGAGCTGAAGTCTCTTCTTTTTCAAGCAAAAAAGAATCATCTTCCGGGTAATATTTGGCTATTTCGGGATGCTCCCCGGCAAATTTTTTTACTGCGTCCATCGAGTCCCACATGGTAACCAACAGAAAATGGGCTGCCTCATCGTCGATTCGCCGGAGGAAATAGAGCTTCTTTAAGCCGACTATCGCGCTATAATCGGGCACGGCCCTCTCTTTCAGAAATTCAGCATACCTATCGGCTTGAGATACAGGTGTCCGTCCATGCCAAATTCTGAGGATGGTCTTTGAATCTCCCTGTGGATCCTTTCCCTGGGCGATCGTATCCACATTGACCCGTGAAAACGGATGGGGCTTGACCGCTTTGATCGTCAAGCCGGCAGCAATGGTTTCTTTGAGCAGTGCTTCTGCCCCGGCCTCACCGATTCGTTTGCGCCATCGAGACATGCTGGACGGATTGATCGGCGGATCGTGCTCGAAATATTGCATTCCGCTCAAATACTGCCAGTAGGGGTTTTCTGCCCATCCGTAAACGACATCATTGTCACTGAGGTTGTAGATGTATTTCAGGTATTGCAGCGACACCATCAACCGGGTGCCGATGGCCGGCCGGCCGTTACCTGGGCAATAGCGTTCAGCGAACGCCGCGTCCATGCGATCCCAGTTGACGGCCTCGGCTAGTTTGACCAGCCCATGCCCGTGATCGATCATTTTCTTGAGCTCAGTGCGGAACAGATCCTTTTGCTTACTTTGATGAATGGATCGCTTTGGTTTCATGGCTATGATTCGCAAGCAATGAGTGGGTGAGTGCCATCGCGGTTCAATAGTATGAGTTTTTCCAATCGACTGTCAATGGGAACGAAAAACGGTCCGACTGGTGAAATAAAATGGGGCCAGTCTCTGTCGCGCATGCCGAAGCGGCAGACGGCATCAAAGAAAACCCTTCTAACAAGGCTGTTAAAAAGAACTTGCCCGAATCAGGTCGTTCAGCCGGCCCCGGCTGCGGTGTTTAAGCATGGCCAGGCCGCGTTGGAAGATCATGGCCGCAGCCAATGCATCACCGACGGCCGTGTGGCGCTGATGAACCTTGATGCCCAAAAGATGGGCGATTTCTTCCAAGCTTTTCCGGTGTGGGTGCAAGGCAGGATTGATCGCGCCACGGCCCAGCAGCTTGGTCTGTCTCGGCATCGGTCTGAATAGCTTTGGCAGGATTATGTGATCACACAACGCCCGGGTGTCGATCGTCAGATTCTGGAGGGTGAATCCATGGCAAGCCACCATCAGGCGGTTCATAAAATTCAGATCGAACATGGCATTATGGGCCACAAGGATGTCGCTTCCCAAGTATTGCAGAAAGGCATCCAACGCCTCCGGTCCGGTCGGGGCGGCGGCGACCATGGCCGGAACGATGCCGTGCACCGTGATGGAGGCCGGCGGGATATCCCTGCCCGGGTTCACCAGCCGGTCGAACATTCGTCCCAGGTGAATTTGCCCCTGCGTGATTTTGAATGCGCCGATGCTTACGATTCGGCTGTGCTTCAGATCCAGGCCGGTTGTTTCGATATCTACCACCGTATAGGTATACGAATCGGCGGGGCTGGCACCGTCCAGATGGTCCAGGGCCTGCAGATTGGCCGAAGCCGGAGGGGTCAGGGGCTTTTTCCCGATGCGCATCCGAAGCAGCCGGTTGATCAACCGAGCCGTGAATAGGCGCCCCATTATTTCTCCTTACAGCCTGTAGCGGGCCGCCAGCAACTCCTGCAGATGGCTGATGATGGAGAAACTTTCCTTGAGAACCTTTCTCTCCATGGGGTTGAGCAGTCCCGGGTCTACAAAGTTGTTCATCGGCATTCCCTCGGTGCGAGCCCTTAAATGATGGCCGATTCGGATGAAATTGATATAGTCGTAGGCATCGTCGACGGCTGAAAAAAAACCAGGTCGCAGTATTTTTTTTCGAGTGGCCGCCATCAGGCGTTCCAGGGTATTGGTGGCGTCCACACTCAGTTCCAGCGCCAGCACCCGGGCGACGTCCACCACCGGTGCCAGGCCGCGCAGTTTTAAATTGAGTCCACTGTTGTGTTCTCCCGACTTCTCAATCACGAACTGACGTAGAAATCCAAGGGGCGGCCGGTTGTGGAGGGCATTTTGGGCCAACACCCGCGCAAAATGTTTTTTTCCTGCCGCCATGCGGGTGAGTTCCGCTCTGAGCTTCAGGGCGCCGTCAAACTCGGTGGTGATTCCGCGAAAATCGAAAAAGATCGATGCCATTCTCAAGCTCTCGGGTGTGGGGTCGGCGATCCAGCCGCCAAACAGCCTGCACCAGTCGTCCTGGCACATACACCATTGCGGATTACTGGCCATGATGCCGCCCGGACACTTGGGTATGCCGAAGCGTTCCAGAGCATCCACGACCCGCTGGGACAGATTCAAAAACCAGCTTTTCACCGCGGTGTCCTCACCCTCGGGAACATTCGCATACAGGAGCGCGTTGTCCTGGTCTGAGTAAAGGGTTTGCTCCTGGCGTCCTTCGCTTCCCATGGCCAGCCAGCAGTAAGGAGACGGTGGGGGGCCGTAGCCTTGCACGATCATCTCGTTTTCGATCACGCGGATAAACTGGCGGGTGACGCGGTCGTTCAATTCCGCGATCAGGGCAACCATGGGCTTGACCGCACCGCTGCGGTGCATGGCCATCTCCAGCACCCGGTCGATATGCACGCGCTTGTCGACCAGCTCCGATACGGTCGTGGCTTTGGTGATATCCCCGATCATACCGATGGGTGAACTGCCGATGGCCAACTGAAAATCGTGCTCGCTGACAATCCCCACGGCCTGTTTCTTTTCGGTGACGACCAGGTGGCTGACCCCGAAACGGCTCATGTCCAGCAGGGCGTCGAAGGTGTAGGCCCGGGGCGAAACGGTCCGGATCGGCGTACTCATGATCAGACTGACCGGTGTGTCGAGGTCGCGGCCTTCGGCGATGATCTTGCTGCGGAGGTCGGCGTCGGTGAGAATCCCGTTGGGTGCGCCGTCCTTGCCCATGACGACGATGGCGCCGACGCCGCGTTGCTTCATCATGCCGGCCGCCTGCTGAACCGTCGTCTGCCGGCCGCAGGTCAACAGGTTCGTCGACATCAGCGATCGAACCTTTTTTCCCGTCATGAACAGGTCCACTTGAAGCTGATTGTCGCGGTTCAGGAGGTTGAGTTGATCATCGGCGGACTTACGCACCGCCTTGAAATTGCGGGCCAGGGAAAAACCGAAGAAGCGCTGAAACGACCGATGCACCCTCAACAGATGATCCACCGTGGCTTTGGGAATGAGAAAAACGATCACGTCTTCTTCGGCCGTGACATTGAACAGGGCGTTGCCGCCTTTGAGCAGACTCACCGCGCCGAAGCTGTCGCCTTCTCCCCTGAAATCAACCAGCAGCGCATCACCGGATTCATCGGTGATGGTCACGCGGGCGCAGCCGGTCTGAACGATGTACAGATAGCCGCCGGCCGCCTCGCCCATGCGGATGATCCGTTCACCGGCCGGGTAAAAGGCAACCCGGGTGGCGGCGACCACCTCCTGCAGGGCTGCGCCGTCAAGGGTGTTGAAGGGTACTACCTTCTTGAGGAATTCGATGATGCCGGGCAGGGGAAATTCGTTCATGTTAAAAGCGCTTTACCATGACCTCAGGGAAGCAGTCCTGATTTTGCCATATTGGCATGTCTATACACCTTTTGCATTGAACCCCGGATAGGGGAAAATCCGATCATAGACCCAATTGTACAGATAGGTGTACCCGATGTAAAAAAAGGTAAACCCCAGGTCCATGGCCAATGCTTTTGCAAGGGAAAGAGACAGCCACCAGGCGATGGCCGGGACACTGACGATGATGAATCCCGCTTCAAATAAAAGGGCGTGGACGGCTCGAAGCCAAAAACCCCGATGCGCGGGGTTGCCTCCATATTTCAGCAGCATGATATCGAAATAGTGATTGTAGACCATGTTCCAGATCATGGCCAGGATGCTGAAAAAAATGCCTAAGACGCCGGTATCCCACAGGTCCGTTCCAAATCCCCATGCGGCCAGTGGCACGGCTAGGATCAGACCCATAAGCTCGTAGAAAATGGCATGCCGCATGCGGTCTTTTGTATTTCTGAGTTGCCTGACGGTCATTTTTTTTCTATTCGAAAAAGGAATCGATAAAAACAAGGAGCGGCATCTATCCGCCATATCGGGGTCTTCGATATGCAATTGATTGCGGATGGACGCCGCTCTACCATGTCCGTGAACCGAAAAAACCTATACCACACCCTGGTCGATCATGGCATCCACCACCTTGACGAAACCGGCGATGTTGGCCCCGTTCATGTAATTGCCCGGCGTGCCGTACTGCTCGGCCGCATTCAAACAGGTCTGGTGGATGCTCTTCATGATCATCTGCAGCCGGTTG
>NZ_JBFELV010000151.1:0-10214 GCF_041551955.1 Desulfosarcina sp. | reverse complement strand
TTTCGGAAATGTCCTGCTGTTTGTCGGAGTTGACGCTGATGGGGACAAAGTTGCGGTTGACGTAGGCGATGACCGTGGGATTCTGAAACGTCTCCTTTTCCATTTGAAGACAGTAGCGGCACCAATCTGCATTAAATACCAGAAACACTTTTTTGTTTTCGGCCGCTCCGCGCTGTCTGCCCTCAGCATAGGAAAACCACTGGATACCGGTATCGCCGGTTTGGGCTCCAGACGCACTGACGGCCCCAGCAGACACGGTCAGCAATATAGTCAGCGCAATTGTCGTCAGTTTCCATCGTTTTATCATAGCATCACGTATCCTATGCGCTGATCAGATTCAGTTTGTCAGTAACCAGCAGCAGGCCGAGGATCAGCAGCAGCAGGCCTGCGGTCAAGTTGATATACTTTATCGACCAGGATGCCTTTTTAATGAAAGATATCAATGAATCGACGAATACTGCAAGCACCAAAAAAGGTATTGCCAGTCCGGCGGCATAAACGGACAGCAACCCGATACCGTCGGTCACTGTTTCTTGGTTTCCGGCCACAATGAGGATGGATCCCAACAGTGGGCCGATGCATGGGCTCCATCCCGCTCCGAAGGCCATTCCGACGAAAAAAGTTCCCATGAAATGGAGGGGTTTCTTCTGCATTTGAAGTCGCCGTTCGAACTGAAGGAACCTGAAACTGATCAACCCGGTCATGTGAATGCCCAGCAGGATGATCAGGAGGCCTCCAATGATCCGTATCCAGTCACGATACTGGAAGATGGCCCCACCGATGAATGAGGCAGAAGCGCCCATAAGGACGAAAACCAATGAAAAACCAAGCACATAACTCAATGTTGCCAGGATGACTTTGGCTCGGACGCCCCGGGTATGGTCACCGGTTAGTTCATCTAACGACAGTCCGGTGATAAAGGTAAAATAGGCCGGTATCAACGGCAGGATACACGGGGAAAAAAAGGACAGCAGGCCTGCGAACAGGGCTGCGGGGTAGGAGATCGATTCTGTAAACATGCCTGCGGTCAATCCTTTGACGTTGGTGGCATCATGAAATGATTACCGTCTTTTCTGGTGAGCCGCCGAACCCGCAACGGGTTACAATAAAAGCGCACCGATCATGGCGCAGCCGTCAGCCGCTGGTGCCTCGAAAAGAATAGGACCCATGCCCCGGCAGCCAGAATAACCATATTTCGCAGCGTGTTCACGGCGATATTCGAAGGCTCATTGGCAGCCAGGGAAAAACAACCACAGGCGATGTTCAATCCGCGATAGCCGTTATAAAGGATGAGTCCGGTAAAGAAAACCATCATCAGGCTAATCAGTAGGGCTGCACCCTTTTCAAGTCGGCCGAAAACCAGCGCCAGCCCGCATACCGCTTCGATCCAGGGGAAAATCACGGCTGTTGCTGAAACCAGCGGGGGAGAAAACAACTGGTAGTTGGTCACAATGGCCGCAAAGGCTCCCGGGTCGGCGATTTTGCCGGCGCAGGAGAACAGGAAGATGGCTCCCAGGGCGATCCTGACGGCGACGGTGACGTTTTTAAAAATAGGTGATGGTTCAGGGTTCAAGGTTCCGGGTTCCGGGTTCACGGTTCAAGGTTTCAGCTTTGAGCCGGTTAGCCTATCAAATTAACAGCTTACCAGCTATCATTCAGGGTTGTGTCTGGCCGTTGGAAAAGTTCTTGATCATGGCCTCCCCGAGTTCCTTGGAACGGTTGGTGGCCGCTTCCACGGCATTGATGAGCGTGGTGCGAAGGCCGCCTTTTTCCAACGTGTGAAGACCGGCGATGGCCGTACCGCCCGGCGAGGTGACTGAATCTTTGAGTTGACCGGGATGGGCCTTGGTTTCAAGGAGCAATTTGGCTGCGCCCAGAATGGTCTGGGAGGATAGGAACAGGGCATCCTTTCGGGAAAGCCCCACTTTGACGCCGGCATCGGCCAGGGCATCGACAATCATGAAAATATAGGCCGGACCGCTGCCGCTGAGTCCTGTGATAGCGTCCATCAGGTAGTTTTCCTTGAGGAAAATGGATTTGCCCACCGAATCGAAGATCGCCATGGCAAGGTCAACGTCCTGCTTGTCTGCATGGCCGCCGGCGGCGACAGCCGTTGCGCCTTCACGGACGGCCACTGCCACGTTGGGCATGGCCCGGATCAGGCGAAGGTCTTTGTTGAGCAGCGACTCGATGGCCGCCAAAGGAACACCGGCGGCAATGGAGATGATCAGTTTGCTCATGTCCAGGTAGTCGGCGGTCTCCTTGAGCACACTGGCCATAATTTGGGGCTTGATGGCATAGATGACGATATCCGCTGCTTTGACCACCTCGATATTGTCCGTGGTGGTTGCCACCTTGAATTTTTCCCTTACGGGTTCCAACTGCCGCTCGCTGGCATCGGAACAGATGATGTTTTCGGGCAGAGCCGCACCGGATCGGATCAATCCGTCGATGAGGGCGTTGCCCATGTTTCCGGTTCCGATCATACCGATCTTTTTGTTGGTTAACATGGATTCGATCTCCTTTTGGATTCGCATCATCGCAGATAGTTCACCTACGTTTTAGACCTTTATCGTGTCAAGGGAAATCATCCGACCGGCTCGTGTTTAAGACAACAACTCCTAAATCGGTCAATTGGTCAGCCGGCCACCGGTAGGGGCTTGACATCGATGACCGATATCGGTAATGGTTTAACCATTACAACAAATGGTTAAACCATTACAAAATCATGTTGCCCCGCGCCTTTGCTTTCATCTTCTGATCCGAAAGCATGCCGATGGCAATACCGCAGGGGGATGTAAGAAACACAGGGAAAGAGGCCATGTTCAAAGCAGCCAAACAGACCCGGATTTTTCAAGATGTGGTGGAACAGATCCAGGAGACCATCCTTGAGGGAAAACTGGTGCCCGGCGAAATGCTCCCTTCGGAGCGTGAACTCAAGGCGATGCTCCAGGTGAGCCGGGGAACCTTGCGAGAGGCCCTGCGGGTGCTGGAGCAAAAGGGCCTCATCGAGATCAAGCTGGGGGTGGGCGGTGGTGCCGTGGTACAGGATATCAGTTACGACCAGATCAACGAAAGCCTGGCCCTGCTGATCCGCTATCAGAAGGTCTCGCTCCAGCACCTCACTGAGTTTCGTGTGGGTGTGGAGGGTCGCGTGTCGGCATTGGCCGCAGAACGGGCCACGCCGGCAGATGTGATCCATCTCAAATCACTGCTGGAACAGGCCCGCCAGTTCGCCGAAAAGGGCAGCGATTTCCAGAAGGGTTTCGTGGAAGTGGATAAGCAGATTCATCTGGCCCTGGCCCAAATAACAGGGAATCCGGTGTACATCTCCCTGCATCACACGGTCCATGACAACATCGACCAGTACTATGAAACCTTTTTGGTCATGAAACAGCGTGAAATGGAGGAAAATTTCACCGATCTGGCGAGCATCATCGATGCCGTGGAAAGAAAGCATGCGGCCGAGGCACGACAACTGGCCGAAGCCCATGTGTTGCGATTCAACCACTACATGGAAAACCGGGAGATATAGCGATAATGTCCATCAAGCGACTTCAATCCCATCCCATCCTGGATGTACCGGCGGAAACTGAGGTCCCGTTTACTTGGAATGGCACACCGCTGATCGGCAGGGATGGAGAAATGATCTCGTCGGCCCTCTTCGCCAATGATATCCACGTATTTGGTCACCATCACAAGGATGGCAGCCCCCAGGGGCTCTTCTGTGCCAACGGACAGTGTTCGCAGTGCCTGGTCATGGCTGACAACATTCCCGTCAAAGCGTGCATGACAGCCCTGAAAAAAGAGATGGCGGTACAATCGGTGGAGGGCCTCCCCAGCCTGCCGGAGGCTGTTGGCAAGCCTAACTTCGAACCGGCAGCGGAAAAGTCGGTGGCGGTGTTGATCCTCGGCGGCGGGCCGGCCGGGTTGAGCGCGGCCATCGAACTGGGCCAACTGGGCATCGATACCCTGGTCATCGATGACAAAGATCGCCTGGGGGGTAAACTGGTCCTTCAGACCCATAAGTTTTTCGGCTCCGTGGAAGATTCCCATGCTGGTACACGGGGTTTTGAAATAGGCAGCATTCTGGAGGGGCAACTGCGGGCGTTGCCGTCGGTGCAGATCTGGCTGGAGGCCACCGCCGTGGGCGTATTTTCCGACGGCATCGTGGGGGTCGTTAAAAGAAACGAGTATCGCAAGGTACGTCCGAAAAAACTGCTGGTGGCCACCGGTGCCAGAGAAAAAATGCTTTCCTTTCCCGGCAACACCCTGCCCGGTGTATACGGTGCCGGGGCGTTCCAGACCCTGGTCAATCGAGACCTGGTCAAATCATCGGAGCGGGTGCTCATCGTGGGCGGCGGCAATGTGGGGCTGATCGCCGGCTACCATGCCATTCAGGCCGGCATCGAGGTCGTGGCACTCATCGAGGCCCTGCCCCGGGTGGGTGGCTACAAGGTGCATGCGGACAAGCTGATACGGCTGGGCGTCCCCATTTTTACCCGGCATACCGTGATGGCCGCCCATGGCGACGGACATGTGACAGGCGTCACCGTTGCCGAACTGGACAACCGTTGGCAGACGATCCCCGGCACCCACAAGACCTTTGCCGTGGATACCATCCTGATCGCCGTGGGATTGGCCGAAGTCAACGAATTTTACCTCAAAGCCAAACAATGGGGCATGGATGTCTATTCTGCAGGGGATGCCCAGGAAATCGCCGAGGCATCGGCGGCCATGTTTACCGGCAAGATCGAAGGCCTCAAGATTGCCAAGGCCCTGGGATGTTATTCCGACGATATTCCGGCCGAATGGGATCAAAAGGCCACCATTCTCAAATCCCGGCCCGGTGCCCCGGTTCACCGGGATCCGACGCCAGGCGAGGAGGGGGTGATGCCTATCTTCCACTGCGACCAGGAGGTGCCTTGCAACCCCTGCACCTCGGTTTGCCCGGAAGGCGCTATCCGAACCGAGGAAGACAAGATCACCGGGCTGCCCTATCTGGTGGATGGAACCGCCTGTAAAGGGTGTTTGGCCTGTGCGGCCATCTGCCCGGGATTGGCGGTGACCCTGGTGGATTACCGCAAAGATCCGGAATATCCCATCGTTACGCTGCCATACGAAGTCTGGCGCGAACGGGTGGAAAAAGGCCAGCGGGTGCCGGTGACCGATCGTGATGGGGCCATCCTCGGCTATTACCCGGTGCAGCGCGTCGTGGCCAACCGTAGAAAATACCCGGGAACCTTGCTGGTTCAGTTCAAATTGGAACGGGCGGCAGCCAAACGAGCCATCGGCATCCGGGTCCAGGAGGTCCAGTTGGACCCGGCCACCGTTTATGAAAATGCTCCCCTGCCCGACGAGGCAGTGATTTGCCGCTGCGAGCGCATCACCGCCGGTGAGATCCGAACCGCCGTCCGCAGCGGGGTGAGGGACATCAATCAGATGAAAGCACTCAACCGGGCCGGCATGGGGGCTTGCGGGTCCAAGACCTGCCGACCCATGATCTGGCGAATCTTCCAGGAAGAGGGGGTGGATCTGGAGGCGGTCACCGACCGGGTGGATCGGCCGCTCTTCGTTGAGGTCGCATTAGGGACGCTGGCTGGTGAAAAAAGGGGTGATCGGGATGGATAACATCGATGTCATTGTCGCCGGGGCTGGTTCGGTGGGCGTCCCAACGGCCATGTCTCTGGCGGCCATGGGCCTGAAGACCCTGGTGGTGGACGGCAAGCCGTCGCCGGGCCAAGGGGACAACAAACGGGCTATCGGCGGGATCCGGGCGACCCACTCAGACCCGGCAAAAATCCGTGTGGGGCTTCGCTCGCTGGAGATTTTTTCCACCTGGAAGGAGACGCACGGCGACGACATCGAGTGGCTAAAGGGTGGGTACCTCTTCCCGGTTTACCGGGAGCAGGAAGCGCACGCCTTGAAGAAGCTGCTGCCCCTGCAACAGCAATTCGGCCTGAATATCGACTTCATTGACCCTGATCAGTTGCTGCAAATCGTTCCGGGCATCGATGCCAGTGGGCTTCTCGGCGGCACATTCTCACCGGATGACGGCTCGGCGTCACCGCTGCTGGCCATCAACGCTTTTGCTCGAAAAGCCCTTGATAATAGTGCCCGATTCCACTTTAATGAACGGATCGACACACTGCTGGTGGAAAAAGGCCGAGTGGTGGGCGTCCAGACGGACAAGGGGCGATACCGGGCACCGGTGGTCGTGGATGCAGCCGGTGCCTATTCGCGGCCGCTGTGCGCGACTGCCGGGGTGGATCTGCCCGTGATCCCTGATTCCCACGAAGGGGCCATCACCGAGCCGGTGGCCCGTATGTTCTCATGCATGGTGGTGGACCTGCGGCCGGGGCCGGGATCCAAGAATTACTATTTTTACCAGAATATTCATGGCCAGGTGGTGTTCTGTATCACACCGGACCCGCCCATTCTGGGCACCGATACCCGGGAGACATCGGTTTTCCTGCCCCAGGCGGCCGCCCGCATGGTGGCGCTGATCCCTCGACTGAAAACCCTGCGGGTGCGGCGGGTATGGCGAGGGTGCTACCCCATGAGTCCTGACGGATCTCCCATCGTGGGCTGGAGCCCCGAGATCGAGGGGCTGTTTCATATTACCGGCATGTGCGGCCAGGGCTTCATGCTTGGACCGGGCATGGGTGAACTGGCCGCACGGATGATTTCCGGCACGGCCTCCGATCAGGACCAGGCGGCCATGGAGATCTTCTCGCCGGCCCGGCAGTTCTCTGAAGTTCGCGAAGCGCTTAAATAGCGTCAAACAACGATACCCTATAGGAGCGAGACCATGAGCCAAGTAAAGTCCACCACACGACAGACCCTGACCTATCCGCGTCGCGATGTCGAAAAAGGCTATACCGACCAGTATCTGGATGTAAACCTGTCCGAAGGGACCATCGCCATCGGCCCCATCGAGGAGAAAATCAAGAAAACCTTCATCGGCGGCAAAGGCTTCGATCTCTGGCTGCTGTGGGATGCCCTGAAAGGCGACAATAAATGGGACGATCCGCAAAATGCCATCTGCATCGCTTCGGGCCCCATGGGGGGCACGCCTGCCTATCCCGGTTCGGGCAAAAGCATCGTCACCTCGATCTCCCCGCTTACCGGTTCGGTGATCGATTCCAACGTGGGCGGCTATTTCGGCCCCTATCTCAAGTTTTCCGGTTTCGATGCCCTTCGGATCACCGGAAAGACCAGCGGGGATACGGTGGTTGTCATCGACGGCATCCAAGAGAGGATCGACATCCTTGAGATCCCGGGATTGCCTGAGGATGCCTACGCACTTTCCGACGTACTGACGGATCACTTCTCCCAGGGCAAGAAGGTTGGTATTTCGGTGATATCGGCCGGCCCCGGCGCAGCCAATACCCGCATCGGCTGCCTGAATTTTTCCTGGTATGACAACGCCCGCAAGCGCGTTCGTTACAAGCAGGCGGGGCGCGGGGGCATCGGCACGGTGTTTGCCGACAAGGGCCTCAAGGCCGTGGTGGCCCGCTGGGAGCAGGTTTCCCTGAAAAGCAACAATCCCGCCGACCTTGAGGCGCTCAAGACCGTGGCCCGGTGCCACGCCAAAGAAATTGTAGAACTGGATCCCAAGCAGAACGAGATGGCCCGCCTCGGTACCGTGCACCTGGTGCCGATCATGAATGATTTCGATCTGCTGCCCACCCATAATTTCCAGTACGGCTCCCATCCGGGGGCGTCACTCATCGGGCGCGAGGCTTTTGAAAAGCTCTTCGATCCGGGTTACGACGGCTGCTGGAAGGGCTGTACCGTGGCTTGCGCCCACGGCGTCAAGGACTTCGTGCCCTACACGGGTGCGTACAAGGGCCGCAAGGTCTTCGTCGACGGCCCAGAATATGAGACCATTGCCGGCTGCGGCTCCAACCTGGGGATCTTCGATCCCTTCACCATTCTGGAGATCAATTTCTACTGCGATGCCTATGGCCTGGACACCATCAGCGTGGGCACGGCCATCGCCTTCGTCATGGAGTGCTTCGATCGCGGAATGATCAATACCGACCATACCGGCGGCATGGACCTCTCTTTCGGCAACCGTCTCAACGCCCTGGAACTGATCCACCAGATGGCCTCAGGCGAGGGGTTCGGTGCCATTGTCGGGCAGGGCATCCGTCGTATGAAAGGGCTGTTTGCCGAACGGTTCGGTGCCGATCCGGCCATGCTGCAGGATATCGGCATGGAGTCCAAGGGGCTGGAATTCTCGGAATACATGACCAAGGAATCCCTGGCCCAGCAGGGGGGGTACGGCCTGGCGCTCAAAGGCCCCCAGCACGACGAAGCCTGGTTAATTTTTCTGGACATGGTCCACAACTTCATGCCCACCTTCGAACAGAAGGCCGAGGCCTTGCACTGGTTTCCCATGTTCCGCACCTGGTTCGGGCTGTGCGGCCTTTGCAAGCTACCCTGGAACGATATCGTTCCCGAAGACAACAAGGACACCCTTGAACCGGCCAAGGTAATGAAGCATGTGAACTGGTACGCCGAATACTACACCGCCGTGACCGGCAACCCGGCCACACCCGAAGACCTGATTGCCATGAGCGAAACGGTATATAATTTTCAGCGCGTCTTTAACCTGAAAATGGGCTACGGCACCCGGGAACACGACACCCTACCTTACCGTGCCATGGGCCCGGTGACCGTGGAAGAGTATACATCCCGGCAAGAGCGATACGACACCGAACTCAAGGAAAAATACAAGGTTGACCTTACCGGCAAGGATACGCCGTGGCGGTTGGCGGAACTCAGAAAACGGCGCGAGGCCCAGTACGAGACCTTAAAGGACGCCGTCTACCAACGACGCGGATGGACGATCGATGGCATACCGACCATTGACACCGTCAAGCGCCTGGGGATTGACTTCCCCGAGGTTATGGCCGTGCTGGCCGAAAATGGAGTGAAATAGATGCTTACCGTCGACGGGCAAGCACGTTGCTGGCAGGAAGGCTTGACCGTGGCCTCGCTCCTGGCGCAACTGGATGACGGCCACCTCTATGCCGTGGTGAAACTGGATGGCAAGCCGGTCTCCCGTCCGCATTTCAAGACCACCCCGGTCCCCGACGGTGCCCGGGTAACGCTCATCCCCATGATCGCCGGCGGGTAAGAACAGTCCAACCCCATGAAAAACCTTGACTTATCCAAGCAAAAGGTCGTATTTTTTCAATGTCGTGGGCCTGCACGACACGCGTCGTGCGGGACCAACTCTCTATCGTCGAGGAAGATTCTTCAATGTATATCGTCGGCTACTTTTTGATGGCAGCGGCCAAGGTCATGGATTTCGTGCTGCTTTTTTTCATGTGGGTGGTCATTGCCCGGGCCATCCTCTCCTGGGTCAACCCGGATCCCTATAATGCCATTGTTCGATTCATCAACAATGTCACCGAACCGGTGCTCTACCCGATCCGGTCGAAACTGCCGATTCACTTTGGGGGGATCGATTTTTCTCCCATCATTGTATTCCTCGTCGTTATTTTTCTGCGAACCTTTGTTGTTAACAGCCTGATGCGAATCGCTGCTTCGCTCATATAATTAATTCCAAAGACAGGGACCCTGCTATGAAATTAACACCGCTGGACATTCAGCAGCAGCAATTCAAAGTCCGATTCCGTGGATTCGATGTGCGCGAGGTGGACCGGTTCTTGGAGCAGGCTGCCGATGCCTTTACCGCTATCCAGGAGGCCACGAAGCGCCAGGAAGAGGAGATTCGGCGTCTGAAGCTCGAAAAACAAGGCTACAAGGAGCGGGAAGAGACATTCAAGCGCGCCATGCTCAATTCCCAGAAAGTCCTCGAGCAAATGAAAGACAATGCCCGCAAATCGGCGGAGATCATCATTGCCGATGCCGAAGTCAAGGCGGAGAAAATTCTCAACCGGGCCCACAGCCGCCTTTCACAGCTTCACGAAGACATTGCCGAACTTAAGCGTCAACGTGTCCAGATCGAGGTGCAGATCCGTTCTATAATCGATGCCCACACCAAACTGTTGGAGATCGGAATAGAGGGAATGGACGTTATGGACGCGGAAGACACCAAAATCAAGGTGTTGAACAAGTAGTCCGGTGGCCCTTCAGGCGGTGTCAGTAGGTTCTTTTCATCTGCCAGTATCCCAATTTTCCCTAAAGTCGAAACCGATGGGTGCCGAATAGTTGTTAGGCATTACACCCAACAACTA
>NZ_JBFELV010000150.1:0-10223 GCF_041551955.1 Desulfosarcina sp. | reverse complement strand
GAACCCCGCCTTCTTCGGATTGAACAGCATGGAAACCCCTCCTCAGATCTTTATATTGCCGCAGCGGTCAATCCGTGCGGGCGTTTTTCCAGCCCTGGAACACCGGCCATGTTGGCAACGTTAACATAGACCCCCTAACCCACCAAAACGGGTTCTGTCAATGGGTGATGGCCAATGGGCGCGTCTTCTGCTATTTATTTTTGACGGATTCAAAGAAAAGTCAATTTCTATCTGATCGAAGGCCTTAACTTATCAGCAGATTGGAGAGCAATGACCCGAACGCGAATTAAGGGCATCATCACTTGGCCGGAATTGATCCCCGGTACGCTGATCCGGCGCTATAAGCGCTTTCTGGCGGATGTCCGGCTGGAAAACGGGGAAACCATAACCGCCCACTGTCCCAATTCGGGAAGCATGAAAGCCTGCTGTGAACCTGGCCGGCCGGTCTACCTCTCCTTCCACGACAACCCTAAAAGAAAGCTCAAGTATACCTGGGAGCTGATCCACATGCCCGGCTCCTTGGTAGGCGTCAACACCCAGGTGCCCAACCGCCTGACTGCCCATGCCATCGCATCGGGCGATGTGGCGGAACTGAATGGCTATGAAACGGTCAGGCGGGAAGTAAAGGTGGGCAGCCATTCGCGGATTGACATCCTGCTGGCGTCACCGGATCGCCGCCCCTGTTACGTGGAGGTTAAAAACTGCACGCTGGTGACCGACGGCGTAGCCACCTTTCCCGATGCGGTGACCCTGCGGGGCCAGAAGCATTTGACCGAACTGCAGCGTCTGGTGGCCTCGGGTTGCCGATGTGCCATGTTTTTTCTGATCCAGCGCATGGATGCCCATCGGTTTGCCCCCGCCGATCACATCGATCCCGAATACGGTAACAAGCTGCGCCAGGCATCGCAACGTGGCGTCGAGATCATTGCATACGACGTCTCCATCGATCTCAGCGCCATCCGGCTGAACCATCGGGTACCTTGTGAGCTATAACAGCAGAAAAAATGAGCCCCCCGAAGGCCTAATTGTCACCAAGGCGCTTAAGTTTCTTGGCGTAGTCGGCGGCATTGAGACCGGCCACACACCCCTCGCCCACCGCCTTGGCCACCTGCCAGGGCGGCCCGCATATATCCCCGGCGGCAAAGATGCCCGGCACGCTGGTGCGCTGGCCCTTATCGGTTCGGATAAAACGCATGTCATCATCCAGCGCAACGCCCAGAGACGTGGCCAGTTCCATGAGCCCTTTGGCCCCCAGTTCGATAAAAATCCCTGTGGTGGATAAGGTGGTGCCGTCGTCGAGGACCAGGGCGCTGACCTGCTCCTCACCGGCGATCTCACGGATCTTGGCACCCCGGTGGACAACCACCCGGCTGTTTTCCAGCCGGCCAAGCAGTGCATCGGAAACCTTTAGGTCGTCGCAAATCAGGTGAACCGTGCCGGCAATCTCAGCCAGCGTTAACGCACCATCAGCAGCAGCGCTCTCACCCCCCACCACAGCCACCTCTTCGCCCCGGTAGAAATTACCATCACAATCCACGCAATAACTCACCCCCTTGCCAACCAGTTCCTTCTCCCCCTTGACCCGCAGCTTATTCCGGGCGGTGCCGGTGGCCAGGATCAAAGCCTTGCATGTCAGTTGGGTTCCGCTCTCCGTATCGAGTACAAATTGGTCTTCTTGGGTTGTAATTCTAAGAATGTCCGCATCGAGAAACCGGCTTCCAAAATTTTCCGCCTGCCGGCGCCCGGTCTCCAGCATGGTCTGGCCGGTGGCGTTGAACAAGCAACACATATTCTCCACATGGGCCCTGAACAGGCTGCTCTTGTTCTCCTTGCCCAGCACCAGCACCGACACTTTTTTACGGGACGCATGGATAGCTGCCTGAAGTCCAGCCGGTCCAGCACCCACAATCACCACATCAAACACTTCTGTCTCGCCCATTTTTCACTCCTTTGATCTGCCGGCATTCAACTGAGAAAATATCGAGCGCGATTGTCCCTGATAGAGGTTTGAACACACCCATGATGGAGGAAAAATCAAATACCACGACAAGGACAAACTCAACTCAGCGATACCGCCACCAAAAAATAGAATTGATATCCTTTATTTTTTACCCTATCATAACAAGTATAAATAGAGTTTTTCAACAATTCCCATGGAACTCGATCCGGGAATGTCTCGTCATCGGTCAGCACAAACGACGCAGCTGCTGGGAACAAGAATGAGGACGCACGGATGAACACGGATTCCCCCGACAATTCGATGAGCGGCCAATCGGTGCTTTTGGTCGATGATGAAAAAATGGTGCTTGAGGTCGGAAAAGCCATTTTGCAGCGCCTGGGCAATGCGGTCATCACCGCAGCAAGCGGTGAGGAGGCCCTGGATCGATTCGGCCAGCATCGGGAATCCATTGGCTGTGTCGTGCTGGATCTGACCATGCCCGGCATGGACGGCTTGGCAACCTTCAAGCAGTTGCGGAAGCTGAGCCCCAAACTGCCGATAATCATTGCCAGCGGTCTGGCAATCGACCAAGTGACCGTTCAATTCGGCAACATGCAGCCCAGTTCAGTCATCCAGAAACCCTACCAGGTTGCCGACCTTTCGGCCAAAATAAAAGGCATTTTAAAGGAGGGTTGATCGGTTCTGGGTTCACTGTTCGGGGTTGGTCTCATTCGTTGACCTTGCCCTCAGGCTCACCCATTCCTGATCCAACCACGAATCGCAGCGCGGGTAACTCCTGCATGTAACCATCCAACGGATCAGCGTTTACAATCAATGAACACGATTGCTTGGGTTTTCGGTGCACCCTAATCCCTTGAACGCTGAACGCCTGAACCTTGATGAACCCGCAAAAAGTCCCCTGTCATGTCATTCCCGCGCAGACGGGCGCACGCAGTGAAGCATTGGCGCTATCTATAACTTTCTGTTATTGCTGGTCCCCCGCCTTCGCGGGGATGACAAAAAAGAGGACATCTCGACTTTTTACGGGTTCATCAAGATTAAAGGTCAAACTTCGCTTTGATCTTGAAGACATGCGTGGCAGGCAGGTTGAGGATCCGCCTAACACCTGTTTTTTCGGCGATTCGGGCCAGATTGTCCCGAATGACATCCATGGAAGGCGCGATAAACGTAAACCACACATTGAATGAATTTTCCCGGAGATAATTGTGGGTCACCCCGGAAAAGGAATTGACTGTCCGGGCAAATAAATCCACCTTCTCTTCGGGCACCTGAGCCGTACACAAGGTGCTCACGAACCCCACCTTGCCCGGCACGAAATTTCCACCGATCCGCCGAATAATGCCAGTATTCTTAAGCCGGGTTACGCGCGTCAACACCTCGGCCTCCGTCGTACCCAGTTCCCGGGCAATCGATTCGAAGGGCCGTGGGACCAGTGGGAATCGCGTCTGAATGCGATTGAGGATCGTTTTGTCCAAGTCGTCCATTTTTACCCCTATACTTTTCCATAACTATGCAACCCCGGCAGCAGATTGACGCCGAAATAGGTAAACAGCACTGCCGCAAACCCCAGAATGGACAGATAGGCGATCTGCTTGCCCTCCCAGCCGCGCATGAGGCGCGCGTGCAGCAGGGTCGCGTAGACAAACCAAGTGATCAGGGACCAGGTCTCCTTGGGGTCCCAGGACCAATAGCTGCCCCAGGCCGAGTTGGCCCATACGGCTCCGGTGATAATTCCTCCGGTGAGGAAGAGGAAGCCGAACAGCACCATGCGATGGGTCAGTTCATCCAACACGTCCAGTTTGGGAAGATGCCCGATAATCCCATCGATCTTTTGAGGATCCCTCGCCTTGATCAGGTACATGATGCTGATCCCGAATGCGATGGCAAATGCAGCGTAGCCGAAAAAGCAGGTAGCCACATGGGCGATGAGCCAGTTGCTTTTCAGCGCCGGCACCAACGGCTGGATGCGGTCGCTGATATTGGGTGACATGGACGCGTACGCCATGGCCAGAAAGGCGATGGGCGTGACAAAGGCCCCGATCAGCGCGTTTTTGTATTTAAACTCAACGAAGAGATAAATCAGCCCTGCGGTCCAGGCAAAGAAAGCCAGGGATTCGTAAAGGTTGGACAAGGGGGCATGCCCGATGCCCATCTGGTAGGACTCCACCCAGCGCAGCAGGAGGCCCGCCGTGGTCGTCAGGACCGCGACCACCACGGTCCAGCGCGCCGGCAGGGTCAAGCGGGGTTGTTTGAAAATCAGCGCCGCCATATAAAAAATCGCGGCCAGGGCGAAAACAAAGGTTGAAATGGAGAGTAACGGTGAACTGCTCATGGGCAATCTTGAACTCCTTTTTCATTCAAAGGGCCAATGGGGTCAACTCTCGGTCATGGCCGCAAATAACTTATCGGTGGTTTTTTTCATGGCCAGTTTGTTGCGGTTGGCCGTGCCGGCAAAGGTCACCCGGCTGTTCTTGCGAAGCTGTTCGATCACGATGCACACCTGCTGGTGAGACAGATAAAAGGCCACGAAACAACCGGCGATCATCAGGATGAATCCGGTATAGACCACCCACACGCCGGGATCGTTTGTCACCTGGAGACCCGTGTAGTAGCGATCTTCGGCAGGCTGCTGGGGGGTGAATTTCTCCTGGGGCTGATTGGCCACGGCGATCATCACATCGCCACCGCGCATTTTATCGAAGTTGGCAAACTTCAAGGGAAGCAGCACCTCCACCGGTTCCCCCTCGGGTGGGGTCAGAATTCCTTTAAGGGCCGCCCCGACCTCCATCCCGCGGAAGGTTGTCTCGGCCTCGTAGGCCATGACGACGAACTTGCCCAACCCTTCGGGGATGTCGACGGGGACACCCACCTTGGCCGATACGGCATAGCTCATCCCCGAGGCGCTGCTCGTGAAATTGAGGGTATAGGCCTCCGCCGGCCCCCCGGCCGGCGTCTCCGGCCGTGGCATTTTCTCGGGTTGAAGCTTGCCATAGCTGGACTGAAAGATATTGATGCCCCGATATCGCAAAGGATCGTTGACGATGATGTCCTTTTGTTTCACCGCCTGGCCGCTTTCTAAAATGGTCAAGGCAGATCGGTATTCTTTGGGTGCTCCGTTTTCATAAAGCGTCAGGCTGAAATCATCACACCGGATCTGAAAGTCCAGGCGGTGAATCTGCCCCGTGTTGCGAATTCGGATCGTGTCCGTCGCTTCGCCTTCGGCGATATTGACATACCCCTCGAAGCCGAAAAAAGAGCCTGCCAAGCCGCCGATAAGCAATAAAATCACACTCAGGTGAACGATATATACGCCCAGTCGGGACAGTCGACCCTTTTCACCATAAATCACCGCCCCATCATTCGAACGGGTAACCTTGCAATACGCATATCGACGGGCAACGATCGGCTCGTAGACGCTGACCAGTTCCTCTGCATTCCGCTTGTCGGTCAGCGTTCGGGCGTCCGCTCGCTTGGTGAACCGCTCGGGTCGAACCTTGGGCGTTCGGGTAAAAATAAGTTTCCAACTCCCGCTGAGCCGATCGATGGAACAGACGACGATGTTGACGGTCAAAAGCAAAAGGAAACCCTGGAACCACCAGGAGTGGTACATATCGAAGATGCCCAGGGTGCTGAGCAGTTGATAACGAAAGGCCCCATAGGCATGCAGGTATGCATCCGGGCTTTCATTCTGGGGAATAACGGTGCCAATGATCGATGTGATCGCCAAAGAGAGCAGCAGTACAATGGTCAGCTTGACGGAACAGAAAAATTTCCAAAGTGGGTTCGCGTTCTTCAATAAACACTCCTCAATGATGGGCAACGATGAACCGCCATAGCGAGGGAGGGTCCAATCGGGCCATGAACCACATGCGTTTGATCAGCCGGTGGCGGCGTCAACGATATTTTTCAAAACAAACGGCTTCAAGTTTTTCCCACACTTGCTTCAAAAAATTGAACCAAAAACTAATTCCCGTAACCGGTAATGTAAAGCGGCTCTTTGCACCAAAAGCTTATTTTGACAGAAAATCTCCTGTTAAAAAAGGGCAAAATGAAATACTGGACATCTCTTCTAACACCCTGTTATTACCCACTGACGGCTGCCGATCGGAAATGGCAAAGGATACCCCGGCTCGATACATCCGATCATTGACTTGAATCAAATTGTCCAAATACAGGCGACCGGGTGCGTGGAACCACAAGTCATAGAATTAAACCAAAAAATCCTTTGAATGCACAGCGGCTTCAGCCAAGCGGGTCAATGTCGACAAGGGCACCATCGGTATCGGTTACACGGCAGTGACAACCTCGGATGGCGGGATCGGCATCGCCGCCACCGGTGTGGCCCTGAACGGCTGCTGCGCAGGAAAGGTCGATATTGTCGATTTCGAAGGGTCCCCGGCCACCAGTATCATCAACAACTCCACGGAAACCATCCTCTCCCATACCGGACCGGACCTAAAAACCGTGCTGCTGGGCCCCTCAACCCCCATGTTACCGAAGGCATTTGCCGGTTTGCCGATTAACATGCCGGCCGGCGCTGCCATCATCGAGCCGAGGCAGACGCTTAAAATCGTTCGCCGCGGCGGCAGCGCACGCGCGCTAAAACCCTTCACGCGCAGGGTTTACTGGTTGGCCGCATAGGCCGTCACCCGCGCGGGCCCAAACCGCTGTTTCCGTTTTCCGCTTTCATCTCTCACATCAAGGATTATCTTTTGACTTCAGTCAACGTAACCATCCTCGAAAACGATTATGGAGAGAGACAATTGGTGGCATTTTGAATGTGACCCAACAATCCGAACTTGACGTTTAATAGGAAGGGAACCATTAACGATGCGATGGTCCGCAGACGCCGAAACGGCCGTGAAAAAGGTGCCTTTTTTCGTTCGCAAGAAGGTTCGCACCCGGGTGGAAAAGGAGGCCGCCGATGCCGGTAAGGACTGCGTGAGCCTGTCCGACGTCAAAGCTACCCAGGCCCGATATCTCAATAAAATGAGCAGCGAGGTCAAAGGCTACCAGTTGGATGCCTGCTTCGGCAGCAGTGGATGCCCCCACCGGGCCATGGCCAGCGAGGGACTGGTGGAAAAGATCGAACAGGTTATGGCGGATGCCGACCTGTTGGGGTTCTTAAGATCCCGGGTACAGGGCGATCTGAAGTTCCACCACGAATTCCGCATCAGCATCGCCGACTGCCCCAATGCCTGCTCCCAGCCCCAAATCAAGGATGTGGGCATCCTCGGCGCCGCAACGCCCGAATTCACGAAGATCCCCTGCAGCGCCTGCGGCGCCTGCACCGAGGCCTGCAAGGAAGATGCGGTGGTGCTGTCTGAAAACGGCGAAGCCCGTTCTATAGACTTTACGCGCTGCGTCCACTGCGGCAGTTGCGTGACCGCCTGCCCCACAGGCACATTGGAAGCGGGCAAAAAAGGCTACCGGGTGTTGATCGGCGGTAAGCTGGGCCGCCATCCCCGATTGGCCAGGGAACTGCAGGGCATTCACGATGAACAGACGGTGGTGCTCATGATCGAGGACTTCCTGGCTTTCTACAAATCACGGAGTACCCGCGGTCAGCGCTTTGCCCAGTTGCTCACCGACGCGGATATAGACGATTTCTCCAAAAAATGGGCGGATTGAAACCCAACGTGCACCGACAAGCCTTGGTGGACACCCTGGAGGCGATCTACCGACAATATCATCAACGGGCCTATGTCCACCCCGACCCCTTGGAATTTCTCTATGCCTGGGAGGATTTGAAAGAACGGGAGGTTGTCGGCCTGGTGGCAGCATGCCTGGCCTATGGCCGGGTGGCTCAGATCCTGAAAAGCGCGGCGGCGGTTCTTCAAAAGATGGGACCGTCCCCCCATCGGTTCATTACCCGCAGCACACTGAAGACCATGTCGCAGACCTTCTCCGGTTTCCGACACCGCTTTGCCGACGGCGACCAGTTGGCGGCCCTGCTGTATGGTGCAGGCCGGGTGGTCCGGCAGTTCGGCAGCCTGGAAAATTGCCTTGCCGCCGGCCTGACGCCGGACCGGGAGAATCTGCTTGCGGCGCTGGCCCATTTGTTCGGTCAGTTGACCCGTGGCCGCAACAGTCCCGGGCACCTGCTGCCGGATCCCGGCAAAACCAGCGCCTGCAAACGACTGCATCTCTATCTGCGCTGGATGGTTCGCGAGGATCGGGTGGACCCCGGCGGTTGGCGCTGTGTGGCCCCGTCCGAACTCATGGTTCCGCTGGATACACACATGCACCATGTCGGACGCCGCCTCGGCTTTACCCAGCGAGGTCAAGCTGACATGCGCACCGCTCTTGAAGTCACTGCCGGCTTCAAGGCCATCTGTGCCGAGGATCCCGTTCGTTACGATTTTTCCCTGACCCGTCTGGGCATCCGTTCGGAGCTGGATATGGACTGCCTTCCATTAGTCTATCAGCAACCCTGACATCATTCGCTTCGCCATAGCCTCTCCTTGGTCTCCACATGCATTCTCGAGCCAGACGACATCTGGTTTGGCGTATCGTTTCCTTTATATTTGAAAGGCCTTACCCCGCCAGTTGTCGAGGCCCGACCAATTCCATTTTGGTTGAACATTTAAACCATTGATGCTATCTTACGCTCGCTTATCACAGGCAGCCCGATCGTGGGCGGGCACCACTTCAGTTTCCGTTTTTCCAGTTCTCAAGCTGAATTTAGAGCATAAATGAACGCGCTGACCATCGACAACATATTATCCAACCGGAAAAACCTGGAGCGAATTCTGGACAATATGAAAGATGGCATCATCGCCCATGATCTGGACCGGCGCATTTTTTACTTCAACAGGAAGGCTGAAGAAATTACCGGGTATCGCCGTGAAGATGTCCTCGGCAAAGATTGTCACGAAGCCCTTGGCGGGCCCTTTTGCGGCAGCCGCTGTTCCTTTTGCGGCGACCAGCCCATCTTTGCCGACACTGCCGAGTATCCGGTCAACATCCTCACCCGGGCAGGAGAACCGCGTCGGCTGGAAATGACGGCTACCATGATGCGGGACGAAAACGACAGGGAAGTCGGCGTGCTGGCCACCTTCAGGGATGTCACCGACCTTTTTGAACTGAGAGTCAAAGCCAGAGAAATGAACGGATTTTGCAATATCATCGGCTGCGATAACAAAATGGTCGACGTGTTCCGGCAAATCAAGGATGTCTCCGGCTACGACTACCCGGTCCACCTCTTCGGCGAAACCGGCACCGGCAAAGAACTCGTGGCCAATGCCATTCACGACGAAAGCCTGCGCGCCGGCAACCCGTTTGTGCCAATCAACTGCGGCGCACTGCCCGAAGGCCTGATCGAAAGCGAACTGTTCGGCCATGTGAAAGGGGCCTTTTCCGGCGCCATCCGGGAAAAGAAGGGCCGCTTCGAACTGGCTGACAAAGGCACCATCCTTCTCGACGAAGTCGCCGAACTGCCCAAGTTGCTTCAGGTGAAACTACTGCGATTCCTCCAGGAAGGCACAATTGAGAAGGTAGGCGGCGAAAAAACGGTGTCGGTCGATGTACGCGTGATCAGCGCCACCAACAAGGACTTAAAAAAAGCGGTCAAAAAGGGAAATTTCCGGGAAGACCTGTTCTACCGTCTCAACGTCATTCCCATCCACATCCCCCCCATCCGCGAACGCAAATCCGACATTCCCCGGCTGGTGGAACACTTCCTGTCCAAAGCACCGATCATTCATGGGCAGCGGCCGGTGCGCATCGCCCAGGAAGCCTTGAACATACTTATGGACTATACCTGGCCGGGGAATGTGCGTGAGCTTCAAAACGCCGTCCAGTTTGCCATCGTCCGCTGCAAGGGGAAAGTGATCCGGCCGGAAGACCTGCCCCTGGAATTGAGGGACATGATATTCGAAAAGCCAAAACGGGGCCCACAGCGCAAACTAGATGCGGAGATGGTCAAGGCGGCGCTGACCAAGACCGGCGGCAACAAGGCCCGGGCCGCCAAGGTCTTAGGCGTCGGCCGTGCCACCCTATACCGCTTTCTGGGTGATCATCCCCAGGTATTGACGGATTCGTAAAAAGCCCGATATCGGCGTTACGCTTCATCCTTCGTCACTGCGGCGTACCGTAAGTACTACTCATTCCTCAGGATTTGCAAACCTTGATCTCGGGCTTTTTACGAATCCGTTGGAAATGCGACTTTTTTCAAGTTTGTCGTGTACGGACTGACGAATAATCCCCGCCACATCACTGAAAAGACATCACAGAAAAAAAAGGGGCTCGAAATCGAGCCCCT
>NZ_JBFELV010000149.1:0-10237 GCF_041551955.1 Desulfosarcina sp. | reverse complement strand
CTGTTCGGCGTCCTGCCCAATGCCCGGGAGCGGAGGGTGCTTCAGGATTTGTGAGCATCGGAAGTGACCCATGCGCGTTTGACGGCCACGTCAGGCATGGGGTAATGCTTGGGGTTCATCGTATAGATTTTTCCATTGAATGGTATGGCGGTTGCGGCCAGGATGGCGTCGTTAACATCGATGCCGCACTGCGGACTCCAAAGGTATCCTTGACGGATCGAACCGTTTCGGTGGCCGATTCGTCTCGCTGCCAACTACCCAAGGTATGGGTCAGAATATCGAATTTCAGTTCCGCCTCCATCTTTTCGGCATACTGCCGAACGGCATTTTCCAAGATGGCCTTTTTTGACGTGCCCAGTTTTTTTGCCAGTATCCCTTACGTTGGCTCCCCGTTACCCATCGACGTCAGTTGGTCCGCCCATTCCACGGCCTCCCTGAATGCCGCGGCTACCTTTTCCCGGTTCAGGTTGAGCCGCTTCATCATGTCGTCGGCATCCTCCCAGCGATTCTCTTCGACGCACTGGGCAAGCTGGACCAGGGGTAGATACTCGTTGTTGGCGTCCCGGCGCAGGGCGTCCTTGAGCTTGTTCTCGATGGGCAGAAAAGTGACGATTTCGTCCATGGGGGTGCCCAGCATGGTGTCCAGCAGGGAGAACAGGCCCAGCAGGTGCAGGCTTTCCGGATCGAACCCCCAGAAATCGTGCCGCTGCGACACCAATTCCAAAAATTTGCCGCGCTGGGCGGAAAGTTGGAGCAGGTCAGGCACCGCCGCTGCCTCGCTCATGTCGTTGAGCAGGATCACCCTCAACCAATTCTTTAGCTTCAACCACCCCAGAAGCCGGATGGCGTGATGAATAGATTTGATTTTTTGAGAAAAGCCGAACGCCGCCGAATTCAGGTAGGTGAGCAGGCGAAAGCTGATGGCGGCATCCGACTGAATGGTCTCCGCCAGTGCATCGATGTCCGGGTCCGGCTGCTCGATACGTTGCAGCAGCTTGAGGCGCGACACCGCGTTGGAGGTCATTTTGTGGACCGTAATGGTGTCCGGTTGCTTGAAAAAGGATCCTTCGAACAAGGTGACGCCCGCTTCCCGGCCCATGGCGAACCCGGCTGCATCATCCACTCGACGGGCCAGCAGCCGTGCATCCACATCGTGGATGGTTGCCAGGAGGGTCGCCACCTCCGCCTTCTGTTTGCCGATTACCGGTACGGCAATGATGTCGGCCAGCCCATAAAGTGGATCGAACTGCCGGTCTCCGCTGAAACCAGAGACGGCGATCAGATAGCCATCCGATTTGAGGCGCCCTAACATCTCGGGGATGTCGGGGCGCAGAAAAACCTGTTCATCCACCTGAATGGCGGCATTCACCGGGGGCAGGGCATAGGGCATGTCGTCGAGGATGCCGATCTCATCAACATTGAGCATGAGCTTATGACCCTGCTTCAGGATCTGCTGGAGCCCCATATAGGCGCTGGCGGCAACGATGATTGCCGTGGATTCTCGTTCGCCGTCCGGTCCCGCCATCGGTCCTTGACCCACACAAAACAACTCATACCCCCACAATCGGCGGTTTTCGTCAAATATGGGCTGCCGGGCGATGGATACTGAAGTGGAAGGGGATGACGGTATTGATTCTTCGGACATGTAGGTGACCTCCTGATTGG
The DNA here is from genome assembly GCF_041551955.1 of Desulfosarcina sp. Taxonomy (GTDB): domain Bacteria; phylum Desulfobacterota; class Desulfobacteria; order Desulfobacterales; family Desulfosarcinaceae; genus Desulfosarcina. Next base: position 8,572 of record NZ_JBFELV010000149.1, on the reverse strand, counting down.
GTGGTGCCCATCCAGAAATGGCATCTTGCGGCCCAGACCGGGGTTCTCATGTTTTTGAGCACGCCGTGAAGCTTCAGCGCTATTCCCAACGTCGCGCTGCTACGTCTGTGGTTGCGAAAACACTGCGGCCTTGGTCCGAACCACCATCTACCATCCCTGGATGGACACCATAAAAACAACATCCGTAACAGCGAACCGTAGGTTGGCCAACGGTTTTTAAGGCAGAGACTGGCGGTCGTCCGCCTTTTTTCAACCAATCAAACCAATCTAACAAACGAACCAACCAACCCAGGTGCTCATTCTGCGGTTCCTTGTTGGACATTCGACATTCGTTTTTAATTACCTCTCCACTGCCGCCAGCGGCTTCAACCCCCAGATGGTGTCCGCATATTCCATGACCGACCGATCGCTGGAGAATTTTCCCATGCGGGCGGTGTTGAGGATCGATTTTCTGGCCCATTCATCCTTGTCCAGAAAGAGGCTGCTCACGGCTTCCTGGGCGGTCACATACGCCCGGAAGTCGGCCATCAGCATGTAGTAATCCCCCCTGTACAGCAGTGATTCCATAATGGGTGAAAAGAGGTATGGGTCTTCCGGTGAAAAGTCCCCACGGCTGATGCTGTCAAGGGTCTGCCGCAGTTCGGCGTCGCTTTCGGCGTAGCTCTGCGGGTGGTAACCGCCGTTGCGAAGGGATGTGACCTGGTCCGCTGTCAGGCCGAAGATGAAAATGTTTTCCTCGCCAACCTCCTCCATAATCTCTATATTGGCGCCATCCAAGGTGCCGATGGTCAATGCTCCGTTCAGCGACATCTTCATGTTGCCCGTTCCCGAGGCCTCCATGCCGGCAGTGGAAATCTGTTCGGACAGGTCCGCCGCGGGGATGATTTTTTCAGCCTGGGAGACGCAATAATTGGGTAAGAACACCACCCGCAGTTTTCCCTGGACGTCCGGATCGCTGTTGGTCTTTGCAGCCACTGCATTGATCAGTTTGATGATTCGTTTAGCCTGATGGTAAGCTGGGGCGGCCTTGCCGGCAAAGATGACGGTTCTCGGCACCACAGAAGCGCTGGGGTTGGCCCGGATACGGTGGTACAAGGTGATCACATGGAGTACGTTGAGCAGTTGGCGCTTGTACTCATGGATGCGCTTGACTTGCACGGAAAACAGGGTGTCCGGGTCGACGCCCACGCCGACTTTTCTCAGAATATAGCGTGCCAGTCGTTTCTTGTTGTCCCTTTTGGTTTTCATCCAGCGGTGGCGAAAGGTGGAATCCACGGCCAGGGGTTCCAGTTGCCGCAGCCGGTCCAGGTCGGTGATCCACTCGGGGCCGATGGTGTCGTTGATCAGCTTCGCCAGCGGCGGGTTGGCCTGGGCCAGCCATCGGCGGGGGGTGATGCCGTTGGTGACATTGGCGAGACGGCCGGGAAAAAGGGTGTCGAAGTCTTTGAACAGCTCCTCTTTGATGATTTTGCTGTGCAGCTCGGCCACGCCATTGACGGTGTGGCTGCCCACGATAGCCAAATGGGCCATGCGGACGCGCTGTTGTCCGCCTTCGACAATCAGGGAAACGCGTTGCGCAAGGCCGCTGTCGCCCTTTTCCCCGGTGTTGACCATGGTCAGGAAACGGCGGTTGATCTCAAAAATGATCTCCATGTGCCGGGGCAGTATCCTGCGGATGAGGTCAACGGGCCAGGTCTCCAGGGCCTCGGGCAGTACCGTGTGGTTGGTGTACGCGAAGGTTTTCTCGCAGATCGGCCAGGCGTCGTCCCACACCAGCCCCTCCTCGTCCATGAGCAAACGCATGAGTTCGGGAATGGCGATGGCAGGGTGGGTGTCGTTGAGCTGGATGGCTACGAAGTCGGGCAATTCGGAGAACGCCCGATTCATCTTACGGTGTCTTCGAAGAATATCGGCCAGGGTGGCGGCAACGAAGAAGTATTGCTGCTTCAACCGCAGCTCCCGGCCCTGCTCCATCTCGTCGCTGGGATAGAGCACGCCTGAAATATTTTCGCTGAGGACCTTGGCTTCGACGGCACCGATGTAGTCTCCCTGGTTGAATTCATCCAGGTTGAACTCCCGGCTGGATTGAGCCCGCCAGAGCCGCATGTTGGTGACAAAATCATCGCCGTAGCCGGGGATGAGGATGTCGCAGGCCATGGCCATGACCGTTTCGCCGTCGACCCACCGGTGGCATTGGCGGCCGCCAGCATCGGTGTAAGTCTCGGTGCGGCCGTAAAAGCGCACGGATCTTAAATATTCTCCCCGGCGGATTTCCCAGGGGCATCCTATGCGGGACCAGTTGTCGCACTGTTCCCGCTGCCAGCCGTTTTCGATCGTTTGATGAAAGATGCCGTAGTCGTAGCGGATGCCGTAGCCGTAGCCGGGAAGGTCTAAACAGGCCAGGGAGTCCATGTAGCAGGAGGCCAGGCGTCCCAGACCGCCGTTTCCCAGACCCGCATCCCACTCCTCCTCTTCCAGTTCATCCAGGTCAAAGCCCATCTCCGCAACCGTCTGACGGACTTCGTCAACCAGCTTCAGGCTGATCAGATAGTTCATGAGAAAGCGACCCGGCAGGAATTCCAGGGAGAGAAAATAGACCCGTTTGGCCAAGGTATCGTATTGTGAGCGCTGCGTGCGTATCCAGCGATCCATGAGTCGGTCACGGATGGTGTATGCCAACCCCATGAAACAGGCATGTCGGTTGGGCTTTTCCGGGTCCCTGCCCATGGTGAAACGGATGTGACGCTGAATTTCGTCTTTCAGCGTGATTGTTGAATTCAAGCCGCTATGGCCGGCGTCACTCGCTGTTGGATGGGTTGGCATGGATTAGCCTCCTAAAAAATGTGGGAAACGAATATCTGCATCGTTGCTCATTTTTCGTTGTAGCCGAACGCGATTGACTGCAGCACCGCTTTCCAATGCTCTGTTCTGGAAAGAACATAATCCTTGCTTGCCTTCAAGTCGCAGATTTCGAGAATTGAAAACTGGAAATTGAACTGATAGTCGCCCACCTCTCGGCTCAACAGCCGTTGCAGGGTTTTGACCTCCCCATGGCCGCTGATTGCAAAAGAGACCCATTGATGCCAGATCGTATCCCCGCCGTGGGCGCTGCCGACCAAATGTTTGCCGGTGTGGTTGTCCGTGACCAGATATACCCCGCCCACATTGCTCAAGGCGGCCTTCCACTGCGGCATGTTTTTCCTCACGACGGTGCGCAGCAACCGGTAGGACAGATTGACTGCATTGTATCCCGGAAAGTCGGCCACCCGCATCCGTTTTTCACGTATTTCCGACACCAGCAGCTTGTCGATATATTTGGTGCCGATCAGGTGGGATGCGATAAAGCGTTTGCGGAACTGGACCACTAAACGGCCGGTGAGATGCTCGATGCCGGGCATCTCTTTGGTGCCATATTCGAACCAGCTATTTTCCCCCTCCTTGCGGTGCTTGACGCCAAGCACCTGATAAAGACCGGCAAAAAGCCATTTGTCCTCCTGCAGATGAATCAGAGAGATGATTTCTTCGCATCGAAAATTCTGTTGGTTTTGATGTTCCTGCCACGCCTTGAACCGGCCTTCGAAGAAAGCCTCCAAAGGGGAATCATCCCTGCCAGCCGCACAGTGGATTTTGTAGCTGCTCAAATAGACGCCGGCAATCTTGAGCAGATCGATCAACTTGATCATGTTGAGGCTCCTATCGTACTGGGTGTTGAAGACAGCGATGCCTGAACCGTCATCGAAATGTCGCCTTGTTAACCAAAAACGGCAAGTCTATGCCATCGAGCGGGAGGTTGGTTTCGCCCCCCCGGCAGCGGAGAAGCGACTTTCCAAGCCGGCCCGGTCGGATAAACTTCCGCCAAGTTATGATAACGCGTAGGGATGCACTAAACATGCCGTATCTGCCGCCTGTCGATCAACCCCGTCGGCATGTGCCAGTTGACACCACATCCCGGTCGACGTAGGCTGTTGCATACTATTCTTCAGAAAAGAAATAAGCCCCATGAATATCCTTCGAACCAATACGATTCTTTACTGTACCCGATGGGCCGACACGGTCAAGTTCTATCGCGAAATGATCAAACTCCCGGTGCTTTTGAAAAAAGCGTGGTTCGTCGAGTTCCAGCTGACCGACAGCAGCTGCCTGAGTGTTGCCGATGCGGCACGCACATCTATCGGCAGCGCCGGCGGGGACGGTATAACACTGTCCTGGCAAGTGGAAAACATCGACGCCGTACATGATTGTATGCTTGCAGACGGCATCGACGTCGGCCCCTTCACGGTCACGTGGGGCTCCCGGGCATTCTACCTGTTCGACCCGGAAGGAAACCGCATCGAGATTTGGTCGCGACCTTAGGTCCTCGTAAAAAATAAATTGAACTGATATTGCGCCGGATGTTGGATCGGCTGCAAGGCGCATTAATGGTTGCATACTTTTTTGTATGGGGCCATTGACGCAACACCGTAGCCGGGCCAACAGACAAGCAAGATGGTGCAATTTATTTTTTCCGAGGACCTTAACACCCTGCTAACGCTCAAACCGCACATCCATCTGATTCAAATCCTCCGGGTCAAAGTCCTCTATCCCCTGGGTCCGCTCCAAAAAGACCGCGATGGCTTTGGCCGCACCGGCATAGGTCTCCATTGCCGTTGCCATCCGGGCGGTGACCGGATCGTCCGCTCCCAACTGGGCGATCATTTTTTCCAGCAGCTGTGTGCCCTTGTTCAAATGCTGCTGGATTCCGGAAAAGGCGGCTTTGCGCATTTCGTATTTTTTTTGTTCAGTGTCAATCACCGGCAACAGCCGCCGCACCGAAAACTCCACCAGCGCATCGCGCGGTGCGTTGAAGGCCCTTGAAATCTCATCCAGCAGGGAGAGGGACCTTCTGCTGATCACATAGGTTTTCTGGACCCGGTTTTCCGCCCCGACCCTTGCATTCTGGACTTCCTTGGCGATGGCGTTGAGGGAGTCGCTGTCCTGGGCCAGATGGTCGAACAGGGATTTTTGTTTGATTCCCAGCTGCGCGGCAACGATGCTGATGGCTTCGATGCAACCGGAGGAGAGCTTGAAGGTCGCTCGCACCGATTGCCTACCCCGAAGACCCGAACTGGTGATGAAAGTAAACGAACCGTTTTTATCCAACGTCTTTTTCTGAGTCATTTCAGATCTCCACAAATATCATTATTAGCAAATTACCTAATTCTAATGTATACGAAAAATAATGCAATAAAATAATTTTTCCATAATATTGACAACGCTAAATCCATAAATATTGTTTGGTCAAAACAGACGGGCCATCGAGGCCCATAAACAAAGGAGGTTTGGCAATGATCTACAGAACACTTTTCGGAGCTCCCAGTCGGCGTTTCGGTTCTTCCTTTGCAGATTTGGAGGGAATGCGGCGTCAGATTGAACGCCTTTTTGAAAACTACGGCGACCGGTCTTGGAGTCGCACCGGGGCGGGTGTATTCCCGGCGGTCAATATCACCGAAGATGCAGATGCCTACTACGTCAGCGCGGAACTGCCCGGCGTGAATTCAGCGGATCTTGATCTCAACGTAACCGCCAACCAGTTGACCCTGGCCGGCGAACGGAAGATTTCCGAAGAGGCGGCAGATGCACGGTATCACCGCCGAGAGCGTGAGGCGGGACGTTTTTCACGGGCAGTTGCGCTGCCCGGCGATATCGATCCGGACCATGTCAAGGCCAGTCTGGTGGACGGGGTGCTGACCATCACTGTCGCCAAGGCGGAAAAAGCCAAACCCAGGCAGATTGCGGTCCAATAACGACCACCATGAAAGGAGGAACCGACCATGTCAGAACCCAAAGAATTAAAAGCCGTTGAAAAGCAGGCCCTGGCTTCACCTGCCGAGCAGACCAAGCCCGGCCCGGTGTTCACCCCCAACGTGGATATCTTCGAAACGGAAAAAGCCATTACCTTGCTGGTAGATATGCCGGGCGTAAAAGCGAATGAACTGAATGTGGATCTTCGAGACGATACCCTGACACTGACGGGAGATGTGCTCCCGAATGTGGGAACGCCCGGTGAGAAGGTGTACGTGGAATATGAAACCGGGCGCTACTACCGCCAGTTCTCCCTATCTGAGGTCATTGCTCAGGAGAAGATCGATGCCAAGCTCAGCGACGGCGTGCTGCGCCTTACCCTGCCCAAGGTCGAGAAGGCCACTCCGAGACGGATTACGGTTCAAGCTGGTTAATGAAGGTAAGCCCTGCCGGACGCCCCGAAGGCTTCCGGCGAGGCTGCCTGCCCTTGCCCGATTCGCATACGCTTCTGATAACCTATCGAAGCTTGGGATGAGGGCCAGAAAAACGATGACGCGGGGCTGTTTGCAAGGTTCAGCAACCTTTTTTCCTCGAGGCAACCGTGGAAAACATCACATACGGAATTGAAGGAAACGTGGTAATGGTCACCGGCGGCAGCCGTGGCATTGGTCTGGATCTGGCTAAAGGACTGCTGGCACAAAAGGCCAACGTGGTGATTTGTGGCAGAAAGCAGGAGGGTTTGGATGCGGCGGTAGCGGAGTTGAACGGCGGTGAGCATGTGCTGGCCATCAGGGCGCACGTTGCCAGAGAAGCGGACGTGGAGACGCTCTTCGACCAGACGCTGGAACACTTCGGCCGTCTCGATGCGCTGGTGAACAATGTCGGCATGAATTTGATTACCGGCGTGGTAGATGCCGAGCCAGCTCTGTTCACCAAAATTGTAGAATCTAACCTGACCGGCACCTGGCTTTGTTCTCGCAAAGCGGCGCAGAGCATGCGGGAGCGGAAGGCGGGTAGGATCGTCAGTATCTCTTCCATTGCCGCCCGGCGGGCCGCCCCGTTCATGGGCATATACGGTATCGCCAAGGCGGCCATCGAGATGATGACCCAAACGCTGGCTCAAGAGTTGGCGCCATTCAATGTGCAGGTAAATGCGGTGGCGCCATGCATGGTGCGCACCGGGTTCTCCCATCCCTTCTGGTCCAACCATGACCTGCTCAAAGAGATCGTCAAGACCATCCCCATGGGCAGAATCGCCGAGACCGCCGACGTGGTTCACCCGGTACTCTTTCTTTGCTCCAAGGGGGCAGGATTCATCACCGGCCAGACCATAATGGTGGACGGAGGGGCCAGCGCCGTTTAAAAATCACGGTTCCGACAAACGTTCGATATCTGCGTTAAGCTTCACCCCTCGTCACTGCGGCTTACAAGGTGTACGCTACCTGCGGTACCCGCGCTAGCGGTATTCTTAAGGGTTCGCAAGCCTTGATCTCGAACGTTTTACGAAACCTTTTGCGGCATGGGGTTCCGCTTAATGCCCCATTCATGAGGTTCGACAGCCCGCGACATCAAATTTTGAAGGGCAGAGAGGATTTCCAATCTGGCGGGCATTCGATTGCCGTTTTTTTGTTGGACATGATGTGCTCAAACTGACCGTGTTCTTTCACCTTTCACCTTTCACCTTTCACCTTTCACCCTGAAGAAACCTTACTCGAATTCCGGCCGGTTCTGGTAGCGGGCCATGAAAAAACCGGGCAGTTGGTCAATATCGTCGAAGAGGCCCGGGTCGGCATCGATACCGGCCTGGTGCAATGCCTTGACAATATCTGAAGGCCGCGGCGGGCAGCCTTTGACGGCAATCATCTCGTTGATCCTCGGATTGTTTTTGTGCTTCTGGTACATGCATTTGCCCAGTAAGATCGTTCGCCGCATCCCCGGCGCCGGTTCCATCCGCTTGCCCGTGAGGACTTCCAGAGGTTCCCACGCCTGTCCCTTCCACGCAAAACGAATGGCCGTGAGCGTCAAGCCGTTGAGCTGACTGCAATAGGTGCACATGGTGTCGTCATACTTTCGATAAAATAGGCCTTTGATGCCCTGTTTGGCCAGGGCCATCGGCATTTCACCGTCTTTATCGATGGCATAGGGAAAGTCATAGACATGCTGACTGGCCAGCGTCTCGATCGGCTCGCCCACCACCTCAACGTCGGAAAGATCCGTTGGGCGGCGGTGGTTGGCTGCGGCAATGGCCAGGTGGGGCACTTGGCTCGGTTCATATCCGAGGAGTTTGGCGCCCACCATGTCGGCCGACAGAATATCTGCCGAGGCCACCAGAATATCGCTCCTTCGCATGATACCGTCGGGGCCTGGGCCGCGTTCCAGGGTATAGATGCCGTCGATGAGAGTAAGGATCGGTGGGAGCCGGTCGGCCAGGCGGGCTACCATGAAATCCAGATTTTTAACCGGGTCCGGGTTGTGGCAGCGCTTCCGCGAAGGGATGTCGATGGTGCCTTTCAGGTTTTTAATGCCCAAGCTCACCACGGTCAGATTGTGGGCTTTCATGGCCGGCAGATCCACCACCAGGTCGCTGTGGAGGATGTCCGTATTGAAGTTCAATGCGATGCCGTCTCCCAGCTCGACCGTTTCGAACGGCCGCTGGAAGACATTGATGATTTTAACCCCGTATCGTCTTCTCAGGGTGTTATAACCCAGGGTCTCGAAGGCGTGGGCCGGCGTTTCACCATCTTTGGGGTTTTGCGTGACCATGCCTTCGCCGATGGTAATGTCGTCCACT
>NZ_JBFELV010000148.1:0-10258 GCF_041551955.1 Desulfosarcina sp. | reverse complement strand
TTCTTCAGTCTGGCCATTTTCCGGCATCTACACTCAGCGGGCCATCAATTCCGCCGCCGACCTCAAGGGTCTGAAAATGCGCGTCTATGATGGTACCGGTCTGGCGTTTGGCGAAGCCACCGGCATTGCCGCCCGCAAGATGCCCTTCTCCGAAGTCTACCCGGCCATGAAGGCGGGCCTGCTGGACTCCATGTACACGTCATCTGTCTCAGGTGTCGACGCCAAAGCATGGGAAGTCCTCAAGTACTTCACTCCCATCAACATCGTGGGACCGGTGAACATGGTCAATGTCAACCAAGCCGCATGGGACAAGCTGTCCGCCGGCACTCAGACGAAAGTGCTGGAAATCGCCGCGGAGATGGAGGACGAAATGTGGAACCTGGCCGGCGACATGGACCGTAAAAGCAGGGCCACCCTGGTTGAAAACGGCATGATCGTGGCACCTGTCAGCCAGGCCTTCCGCAAAGAGATGGACACCATCGGAAAGCAATTGCGCGGCGAATGGGCCAAAAAGGCAGGAGCCGATGCCCAATCGATCCTGGATGAATATGCCCGTATCACCGGCAAAACCCAATAGTTTGTCCCCATAATTTTGAGGCCAACCGGGCGGGCCGGCAGTGCTCCGGCCCGCCCAGCTTTTCAAGCGACCGCCCCTCTGGGGAGGACGCTCTCACTCAAATTCCGCTGCTGGTGAGCCCATGCACCGAATCGTACGCCTTACCGAAAAACTCAGCGATTGGATGGCCGGCATTTCTGCGGTCATGCTGGCACTGATGACCATTTTAATCCTCGTCGAGATCCTGCTGTGGAACACCTTGAGCAAAACCACCCTAATTGCTGATGAGTACAGTGCCTATGGTCTGGCCGCAATCATCTTCATGGGAGCCGGCTACTGCCTCAAAGAAAAGGGCCACATCCGCATCACCCTGATCCTGAGCTTTATGCCTAAGCGCATGGCCGCAATCCTCACTTTTGTGGCTACTGCCGTCACCACCGCCTTTATGGGCTACCTGTGGTGGTACCTGTTCAAAATGGTCCAGTCCACCATCCGCTACAACTCCACCTCCGGCACTCTCACCCAGACGCCATTGTGGATCCCCCAGACGCTGATGCTGGTCGGCGCAGCCTGCTTTTTGATCCAACTGGCCGGCATAACCATCAAAACCTTTGCGGCTATCGGGACACAAGAGGAGGTAGTATGATGGACGCCAGCATGGCCAGCATGTCCGCCGTCGTTTTCGGCGTTCTGTTTCTCACCCTCAGTTCCGGCATCTGGGTTGGATTTGCCTTGTTTATTGTCGGCTTCGTGGGCATGACCCTGTTTAGTAGCCTGCCCGCGGGAAGCAATATGGCCTCGTCAGTGTGGGCCACTATCGAAAAATGGGAGTACGTGGCCCTGCCCATGTTCATTCTCATGGGAGAAATCCTCTACCGGTCGGGCATCTCCGAACGTCTGTTCCGGGCACTGGTGCCCTGGCTCTACAGGCTACCCGGCGGACTCCTGCTGATGAATATCATCTCCTGCACCCTCTTTGCCGCCGTTTCCGGCTCCAGCGCCGCCACCACCGCCACCGTGGGTCGCATCACCCTGGCCGAACTGGATAAACTGGGCTATGACCGCTCCATCGCTCAGGGGTCCTTGGCCGGCGCCGGCACCCTGGGATTTCTCATCCCACCCTCGCTGATCATGATCGTCTACGCTATCCTGGCGGAGGTCTCCATCGGCAAAATGTTCATGGCCGGCATTCTGCCGGGGGTCCTGCTTTCAGGGATCTACTCCACCTACATCATTTACCGCGGCATCCGTAGTCCCGAGATCGCACCGAGAATGCAGGATACCTACTCGTGGACAGAGCGAATAAAGGCGTTGAAGGATCTGGCACCCACCCTGATCCTTATTCTGATGGTGCTGGGCAGCATTTATGCAGGGATCGCCACGCCCACCGAAGCGGCTGCACTGGGGGTTCTCGGCGCAACCATCTTCGCCTTTCTCAACCGCCAGATGAACCTTAAAATACTGTTTGAATGCCTGGTGGGTGCCGTGAAGACCAATGCCATGATCATGCTGATCGTGGTGGGCGCGGGCTTTCTTTCACGGGTCATGGGCTTTTTAGGCATACCGGCGGCAATCACCCAGGCCATCACCGGCATGGACCTCTCTCCATATACATTGATGTTGATGCTGGGACTGGTTTATGTGGTGCTGGGCTGCCTGCTGGACGGGTTTTCCATCGTGGTGATGACCCTGCCCATCGCCCTGCCCATGGTCACGGCAGCCGGATTCGATCCCATCTGGTTCGGCATCTACCTGATTCTCATGGTGGAAGTGAGCCAGATCACCCCTCCCGTGGGGTTCAACCTGTTTGTCATCCAGGGCCTCACCGGCGATCCCATCATGCGTATTGCCCGCAACGCCCTGCCCTTCTTTTTTCTTATGCTGCTGACCACGGTCATCATCACCCTATTCCCGGAGATCGCCCTCTATCTCCCCCGGTTGATGATCGCCAAATAGGAGCGTCCCATGCAAACTTTTAAACTCGAGCAACAATCGTGGAAAGATGTGGCGGCCTACCTGGAGTCAGACAATCGCATCATCTTGCCCATTGGCAGCACCGAACAACACGGTGCTTTCGCCCCGCTGGGCACCGACACATACGTGGCCAAAGCTATTGCCGAAGGGGCGGCACAGGAGACCGGGGTCCTGGTGGCGCCGCCCCTGTGGTTCGGGTGGAGCCCCCATCACCTGGTCAAACCGGGCACCATATCCATCCGGGCGGAAATCCTCATTGAAGTGCTAAGCGATACCATCGGGTCCTTGGCTGTGCATGGTTTTGAGAACTTTGTCGTCATCAATGGCCACCGCATCGTCAACATCTCCTGGATGCAGATCGCCGCAGAACGGGTGCAGCGCACCCTGGGGGTCAAGGTGGTGCTCTTCGACCCTGCCTACATGTCAAAGGAGGTCGTCGCGAAACTGGATTTCGGGTCCATCGGCCATGGAGAGGAGATCGAAATCTCACACATGTGTCATTGCCACCCGGACCTGATCCGTTTAGACGAGGCCAATGACAACCCCCATCCAGAAACTCCCTTATACCGCCTGGACCCGCAGGATCCCCGGGACACCCTGTGTTACGTGCCGGCCACGCGGGAAGGCCTGCAGCAAGTGTTCGACCGCACCGGGGACACCATCACCGGCCGCCCCAGCCTGGCTACACGGGAAAAAGGCAGGGTTTATCATGACCACCTTGTCGGCCGATTGGTCCAGGTGCTGGAGCTCCTGGCTGGCAAGTAGCGAAAATGCACCTCGAAGGCTGAATTCAGAAAACAAGCCTTCAGAAATCAGTGGTGACGTCGAACCACGCTGACTTTATTTTTCGTGCAACCGTGCAACATAGGACGATCGATGTTGGATTTTCATCTTTCAGGACAACTAAAATCCTTTAATACATCAAGAGTGAACCATCATGGCTGATTCCAAAAAGTACCGATTCTCCATAGATCGCGGCGGGACATTCACCGACATATATGCTGAAATACCCGGTAAGCCGGGCTTCCGGGTCGTCAAGCTGCTGTCCGAAGACCCCTTGAATTATGACGACGCCCCCCGGGAGGGCATCCGACGCATCCTGGCCGAGATCAGTGGCATCGACATTCCCAAAAATAGCGTGCCGGCCGAAAACATCGAGTGGATCCGCATGGGCACCACCGTAGCCACCAATGCCCTGCTGGAACGAAAAGGAGCCCGATGTGCCCTGCTGGTGACACGTGGTTTCCGGGACATCCTGCAGATCGGCAACCAGGACCGGCCCGGCATCTTTGATCTGGAAATTAAAAAGCCGGACCTGCTCTACGAGACGGTGGTGGAGGTTGATGAGCGGGTCCGCATGCTCAGGGACGATGAAACAAATCCGGCGCAGCCCGTGGTGAAGGGAATCACAGGGGAACGAATGGTGGTGCTTGAAGCGCTGGACACCGAAGTCTTGCGCCCGCGGCTGCAGAACATTCTGGACCGGGGCATCCGCAGTCTGGCCGTCGTGTTCATGCACGCCTATGCCTGGCCGGAACACGAACTGGCCGTGGGTCGGTTGGCCCGGGAGATGGGATTTTCCCAGATCTCTCTCTCCTCCCAGGTGATGCCCATGGTCAAGTTGGTGGCCCGGGGCGATACCACCATGACCGACGCCTATCTCAATCCCCACATCCAAACCTACCTCAACAGCTTTCGCAAGGGCTTTGCCGGCGGCCTTGATAATACAGGCCTGCTGTTCATGCAATCGGATGGCGGCCTGGCCAGGGCCGACGACTTCACCGGCAGCCGTGCCATCCTTTCCGGGCCGGCCGGCGGTGTGGTGGGCTATGCCATGACCACTTTCAGCGAGGTTGGCAGGCAGCCGGTAATCGGTTTCGACATGGGGGGCACGTCTACCGACGTTTCCCGCTTCGGTGGTGAATACGAGCTTGTCTTTGAAACTGAAACTGCAGGGGTGAGAATTCAGGCACCTCAGCTGCAGATTAAAACCGTTGCCGCCGGCGGCGGCAGCCGTCTGTTTTTCGACAACGGCATGTTCCTGGTTGGCCCTGAATCTGCCGGTGCCCACCCCGGTCCGGTATGCTATCGCAAAAACGGCCACCTGTCGGTCACCGACGCGAATCTGATCCTCGGTCGCCTCCAGCCCGACTACTTTCCCCATATTTTCGGCCCCTCCGAAGACCAGCCCCTGGATCTCCAGGCTGCCCGGACCGCGATGAAAAGCCTGACGCAAGCCATCAATAGCCACAACAGCCGCAAAGGCCACACGGCCATGTCTGTCGAGCAGGTGGCCATGGGCTTCATCCAGGTAGCCAACGAATCCATGGTACGGCCTATCCGCGAAATCTCGGTCATGCGAGGATTCGACATCAAGGAACATGTACTGGCCACCTTCGGCGGTGCCGGGGCCCAGCATGCATGCGCCATCGCCCGGGCGTTGGGCATCTCCAAAATCTTTATCCACCGGTTTTCCGGCATCCTGTCGGCCTACGGCATCGGTCTGGCCGATGTGGTGGCCGAACGCCAGCAGCCAGCCGCCCAGGTCTTCATGAGCGATGGCTATCCCGAACTCCTCGGCCAGCTGAAAATTCTCCAGGCTGAAGCTGAAACGGAACTGACGGCCCAGGGTTTTACAACCGGGCAGATCCGAGCCACACGTTACCTGAATATGCGCTACCAGGGCACGGACACGGCTCTGATGATCCCCGAACCCGAAGATGGTGATTTTACCGCCGCCTTCAAAGCCACCTACCTCCGTGAATTTGGATTCGACCTCGAAGGACGTGACATTCTTGTGGATGACCTGCGGGTGCGCACCCAAGCAGAGGCCTCGGGCCTTAGCAAGGTGCCAATAGACATGGCGGATACCCCGGCAGCAGCGATTGATCGCAAAACCTGCTATTTCGAGGATGGCTGGCGGGAAACGGCCATCTACACGATGGCTCACCTGAAGGCCGGTCATACCATCGACGGCCCGGCCATCATTATCCAGGACACGGCCACTATCGTGGTGGACCCGGAGTGCCTGGCGACCATCAGCCGCTTTGGTGACGTTGAAATCCAGGTCGGTGAGGGCGACACGGGCCGATTGAGCACCCAGGTCGATCCGGTTCAACTTTCCATCTTCAGCAACCTGTTCATGTCCATCGCTGAGCAGATGGGCCGCATGCTGCAAAAAACCGCCATCTCTACCAACATCAAGGAGCGCTTGGATTTTTCCTGCGCCATGTTCGGACCCGACGGCGCTTTGGTGGCCAATGCACCCCACCTGCCCGTTCACCTGGGCGCCATGAGCGCTGCAGTGAAAGAACAGATTCGCCGCCAAGGCAGCACCCTGAAACCGGGTGACGTGCTGGTTTCCAACCATCCGGCGGCTGGCGGCAGCCACCTGCCCGACATTACTGTCATCACCCCGGTGTTCCGCAAAGGAGCAATCATCTTCTGGGTGGCCAGCCGAGGCCACCACGCGGATATCGGCGGCATCTCTCCGGGCTCCATGCCGCCAAACTCTCGGCGAATCGAAGAAGAGGGAGCCTGCATCACCTCCTTCAAACTGGTAGCAGACGGCATTTTCCAGGAAGCGGGCATTACCGAGCTGCTTCTATCCCCGGGAAAGCTCATCTCCCAGCCGGGACGACCCGCTATCTCCGGCACTCGCCTGCTGGCGGATAATATTTCGGATCTCAAGGCCCAGGTGGCCGCCAATCAGAAGGGAATCGAACTGGTGCTGGAGATGGTGGAGCACTATGGCCTCGAGGTCGTGCAGGCTTACATGAGCCACGTTCAGGACGCCGCTGAGGCGGCAGTGAGAAGCCGGCTGAAGGAATTGTCACTCTCCAAAGGGATGAAAGACAAGGATACCGTGCGGGCGGTGGACTATTTGGATGATGGCAGCCCGATCGTGCTATCGTTGACCATAGACCGCGCAGACGGCAGCGCTGTTTTCGATTTTACCGGAACGGGACCCGAGATTTGGGGCAATTGCAACGCCCCTTCCGCGGTCACGCGGTCCGCCATACTCTACAGCCTGCGGTGCCTCATCGAAAAGGACCTGCCTCTCAATGATGGATGTCTGATCCCAATAACCATCCTCATCCCGCCGGGTACCCTGCTGGATCCCTCCACCGAAGCAGCCGTGGTGGGAGGCAACGTGCTCACCTCCCAGCGGGTGGTGGACGTGATTCTTAAAGCCTTCGGTGTAGCCGCGGCCTCCCAGGGGTGCATGAACAACTTCACCTTCGGCAATGCGCGCTTCGGCTATTACGAAACCATCGGCGGCGGGGCCGGAGCTGGTCCCACCTGGCACGGCCAAACCGGTGTTCACACCCACATGACCAACACCCGCATTACCGACCCGGAAATTTTAGAGCGTCGTTATCCGCTGCTGCTTAGGGAATTTTCCATTCGCACCGGGTCCGGCGGCGAGGGTAGACACCGCGGCGGTGACGGCCTGGTCCGTGAGGTGGAGTTCCTCGAATCATTGAATATGGCTATTCTTTCCGAACGCAGGGTGTTCGCCCCCTATGGTCTCGAAGGCGGCGAATCGGGCAAACGGGGGAAAAACATTTTTATTCACAGCGACGGCCGCCAATTGTACCTGGGGGCTAAAAATGAAATCCTGGCTCAGCCCGGAGACCGATTTCGCATCCTGACCCCCGGTGGGGGGGGATTCGGCAAAAAGGAAACCTGACTCATCCGCCATCGGGTTTCTGCGAAATCTTTAGGGGGACCTGATTTCTGCCCCTTTTTTTATTTCATTCAAATCAATAGCCAATTCGCACCGGCACACGCCCCTCAGCTTCAGACACCTTGACAATACCGGGTTCCTTATTTATTTTCCCCTTGATTTAAATCCCGGCGGGCCTCTGCCGGGCATCCACTTGCACAACAACCCGACATTTTTGGCTAAAGGAGACTTGTCGTGCCTCTGGAAGAACTGAAAGCACAGATTGAAGAAAAGCATCTCGTGGTCAACCGGATCCGCGAAGAGATCGGCAAAGTTCTGGTGGGCCAACGGGATCTCATCGACGGCCTGCTCATGGGGCTGTTCACCCGGGGGCACATTCTCATCGAGGGCGTACCGGGCCTGGCCAAGACCAGCGCGGTCAAGGCCCTGGCCGACACGGTTCACGCCGAATTCAAACGCATCCAGTTCACCCCCGACTTGCTGCCGGCCGACCTGGTGGGAACGGAGATCTACCGCCCCAAGACCGGTGACTTCAGCATAAAAAAAGGCCCGCTGTTCAACAACATCATCCTGGCCGACGAAATCAACCGGGCCCCCTCCAAAGTCCAGTCGGCACTGCTGGAGGCCATGCAGGAACGCCAGGTCACCATCGGCGACACCACCTTCCCGCTGGCCGACCCTTTTTTGGTCATGGCCACCCAGAACCCCATCGAACAGGAGGGCACCTACCCGCTGCCCGAGGCCCAGGTGGACCGGTTCATGCTCAAGATTCTCATCGACTACCCGGACAAGACCGAGGAGAAGGAGATCATGAAGCGCGTCGGCTTCGACGCCCCGGAAGCCGTTCAGCCGGTGCTGGACCCGGTGGAGATCAGGGCCATCGGCGGTTTGATCAACAGCGTCTACATGGACGAAAAGCTCAAAGACTATATCGTGGACCTGGTTTTTGCCACGCGCAACCCGGCAGCCTTTCATGTCGATGTCTCTCATTACATCCAGTTCGGGGCTTCGCCCCGGGCCACCATTTTCCTGAGCCTGGCCGCCCGGGCCTACGCCTTTTTGCAGGGCCGGGCCTACGTGACCCCCCAGGATGTGAAGACCATTGCCCCGGCCGTACTGCGCCACCGGATCCTGTTGACCTATGAAGCCGAGGCGGAGGATATCGACACGGATCAAATCATCGGCCGCATCTTTGATTCGGTGGAGGTGCCGTAAATTCTGGGTTCTGGGTTCTGGGTTCTGGGTTCAAAACAAGTAACCGATCCGTATTTACATATAAACGGATTTTATCTTTACCATTTGCATTTTCGAGCGCCAGCGATAATCATGCTTTCCCCCGATCTCATCAAAAAGATCAAGAAAGTCCACATCAAAACCGGCCGTATGGTCAACACGATGATGGCCGGACAGTACCGTTCAGTGTTTCGTGGGGCGGGCATCGAGTTTGAAGAGGTGCGTGAGTATACGCCCGGAGACGAGGTGAAAAGCATTGACTGGAAGGTGTCGGCCCGCATGGGAAAGCCCTTCATCAAGCGCTATCGGGAAGAGCGCGAGCAGGTGGTCATGCTTCTGGTGGACATGAGCGGCTCCGGCCGCTTCGGCACCACGCAGCGCATCAAGCGCGAGACCGCCGCAGAAATCGCCGCCATCCTGGCCTTCAACGCCATCCGCAACAACGATAAGGCCGGCGCCATTTTGTTCACCGATCAGGTGGAGCGCTACATCCCGCCTAAAAAAGGGTCGGCCCATGTGTGGCGGCTCATCCGTGAAATTTTCACCTTTCAGCCCGAGCACACCGGAACCAATATCGTCGATGCAGTGGATTTTCTGGCCCGGGTCTGCCGCAAACGCAGCGTGGCCTTCCTGGTTTCCGACTTTCTCACCGAAGACTTCGGCCGGAACACCACCTTGCGGATACGTTCGGCCGCCAGAAAACACGAGCTGATCAGCGTCCTGGTTACCGATCCCGGAGAGTTCCGGCTGCCCGACGGGGGCATTGTCGCCTTCCAGGACTTGGAAACCGGGGCCATACGCTACCTGGACGCCTCTGACCGGACCACCCGCGACCGATTCCGGGCCGGCCGCCAGGCGGTTCACGAGCAGATCCTGCAAAACCACAAGGCCATGGACATGGACTGCATCGAAATGCCCACTGACGGCGATGCGGCCGATGCCCTGGTGCGCTATTTCAGGCTCCGGGAGCGACGGCGGCGATGAAGATAGAATTGACGACAATGATTTTGAACTTCGTTATCGGTCGTCGCGGTATTTTTAATACAGCTTCCGCCCTCTGGCCTTGCCACAACCATTGTCGTCAATTCTATATCGCCGGGATTTTTTTTGTTCTGTTCACCCTCCTTCAAGCAGCTCAGGTGATGGGCGAGGAAACAGCGGCCCCTGCCGTCCCGCTGCCAGCGACTGAATCGCCACCCCCCGATATAGCGGCATCCATGACCGACATCCACGATATCCAGCCACCGGTATCGGTGGGCATCGATGCATTCTGGCTGGTCCCTGTGCTGCTTGGCCTTGCAGCAGTAACAATTCTGGCAGCAGGCTGGTGGTTCTGGAAGAAACATAAAAAAGCCCGGGCTATCGAAACTAGCGTGCCCGAACCGCCCCCGGAAATGAAGGCCATGCAGGCATTAGGTGAGATTGCCGATGTACGACGGCTGGACGGCAAAACCTTTTACTTCCGCCTTTCAGCTATCTTGCGGCAATATGTTTCGGGACGCTTCGCCGTGGGCGCGCCGGAGATGACCACCGAAGAGTTCATACCCTGCATCGATCGGTTGAACATGGACAAAGGTCTAGCCCAACGCTTGAAAGGCCTTTGCCGGGCCATGGATCCGGTCAAGTTCGGCAGCCAAACGGCTGTGGAAATGCAGATGGAAACGGATCTGCTGTTTGCCCGGGAATTCGTACAGAAAACCACACAACATATCGACATGGGTGGCAAAGAAGCGGGCGGAGAACAAAATATGGTGCTCTCCCAGAATTATGAAAATACCAAAAAACAAATCCCAAAGCTCAAATAA
>NZ_JBFELV010000147.1:0-10571 GCF_041551955.1 Desulfosarcina sp. | reverse complement strand
GTGTTTTTCAATGTCAATTTGCCGGAGGGGTTCTGGGTTGGGGGTTCGGGGTTCGGGGTTGGGGGTTCGGGGTTCGGGTCTTCCGCCTTCCACCTTCCACCTTCCGACCTCCGACTTCCGACCTCCGACTTCCGACCTCCGGTTACTTCCGGCGCGCCTGTGCCGCCATTTGTTTTAAAATCGCAAGCACATTTTCTCCCCGCTCCCGGGCGATGCGGTGCGCATCATCCACGAGTTGCCGGGCATGCCTTTCCAGTAATGCCCGTTCCGGCAAGGGCTGGCCGTTTCGTTCGTACTGCCAGGCCAGCAGACGAATAGCCACATTTACCTGCTGCGTTTTAAGAAAGCCCATACGCGGACCTCAGTTTTAAAGCGATTTATTTGTCATTTGGTTTTCCGGTTATGGTGATTTAATGGCCACCTATCCACCGGCTTTCCGGCACAGACCAATCAGGAAGGTTTCCAGCAGCACCCGGGGGTCTTGGCCGGTGGATTTCATGCGGAGATCGATTTGGCTCAGGTCAACCATGGCCGACGTAAGTGCCGCTATAGAATAGTTGCCCGCCTTTTTGAGGGTCTGGAAAACGGGAAAGGGGCTTTTCGGATTCTTGGCCAGAACCAGATCACTGGCCACTGCCTTTTTCCGTTTTTTACCCTCGGCCAACGGATTCAGGAGGTCGGCCCACCCTTCCGTACGCAAGGCAGAAGCCGCATCGTCTGCCTGAACCGCTTTAAACGGGCCGGTTTTAAACTGGGGAAAGGTCATGCGGGCATTCCAGGACCGCCCACGATCCCGAACGATGAAGTCTTTGGCCAGCAGCAGCCGGCGAAGCTGGTTGGCCACAGCCGCCAGCAGCTGCAACGGATGGATCCCATCTTCCAGCAAGCTATGCGTGAAAAACAGGATAGCGGGCAAATCCCGATCGGCGACCGCATTGGTGAACTCGAAGATGGGATCCTTGCGGGTGCGCCGCAACACGGTGGTCACATCCGCGTCGCTGATCGTTTCTCGATCGCCGACAAAGCTAATCAGTTTCTCCAGGCTGCCGGCAAGGGTGCGAAGATCGAATCCGGTCCACTGCATCAGCCGCTGACGGGCATCCACAGCCATCCGTTTCGACGCCAGGGTCAGTGCATCGTCCATGGTCGCCTGCATGGCGGTATCCTGAGCCATGCGGTTCGCCCGCGTCTCGCCTTTGGGAACCGTGCAGTCCACTACCAGTCCGGTTTCATGGATGATTTTGAACAGGGCCTTTCGACGATCGACAAAATCAGTGGTCATCACCAAGCGGTGCCCATCCGGAAAGCCCTTCTCCATGGCCGTTTTGAGTAAATCCGAATCATCTTGCCGTTCCGGAATTCGAAGACCGTTCTCACGACAATATGCCACCAATGATGAAAACCACGACGGCGGCTCGCCATCAACATGATCAACGACCTTCAATCTCAGTACAGGTGCGGCCAGATCTTCAAAGGCCAGCCCGGCAATTGCCATCAGGTTTAAAAACGGCCGCGAGGCCTTCTTCATGTCGCCGCTTCGGGCCGCCTGCACCATCTTTTCGCGGAGTCCCTGCTGGGCTTTGGCCGAGTAAAAGAACCGCGCGTCCTGCAGCACCACGACTTTGGTGCCGGAAAGCAGGGCATAGGTGTTCATGCTGGACAGCACCCCGCCAATGGGTTCCTCCCCGCCGTCGAAATGCTCGACCCCGATGGCCTTTTCCACCGGAGGCACCAACGCAGCCAGGATCCCTTCGCAGGCTTTTTTGCAGAGCATTTCTTCACCGCAGACCAACGTAACCGCCGGCCAGTCGGCGGCAGCGGCGCGGCTCAGATAGTCGGCAAAGGCGTTGTATGCAATGGTTGGCATAGAATCAGAAGGCGGAGATCAACGGTCGGAAGACTGAATATTTTACAATCAAGAATCCGCAATGGGTATAATCACTTAAACCCAATATACCCGAAAAACGAAAAGAACCCAAGCGACAAAAAAGCCGGTTTCAAAATGGAGCGTTTTTGAATGGGGCTTCCTAATTCGGCATTTTACCCAGCACCAGGTGCGCAATGAAAATCGTGATCCCCACGGTGATGGCGCTGTCGGCCACATTGAAGGCCGGCCAGTGGTAGGCTCCCACGAAAACATCCAAGAAATCCACCACCTCGCCGAAGCGCAGACGGTCGATCAGGTTGCCCACGGCTCCCCCGAAAATCATGGCCAGGGCCGAAGCCAAATAAGGATACGTTTTGGGTGTGCTGCGGTAAAAATAAACGATCAATCCCATGGCAGCGATCGAAACGCCGACAAACAGAATATTGCGGACCCCCTGGCTGCCAGTCGCCATGAAACCGAAGGCGCCTCCGGGATTGCGAATATGTGTCAGGTGAAAAAAACCCTCGATCACCGGAATGGAATCATACAGCGGTATCCTTGCCAGGACCAGGATTTTGGTCGCCTGGTCCAGCAGCACGACCAATCCGGTAATAATGGCGAACGGTTTGATCCCCATGGAGGGAGTCGGGGCTTCGCGAACGGCATTTTTTCCGGTCTTTGGCGATCGATTGTCCAATTTGGGGGTGTTCGGCCGGGAAGTGTTCATATTCCCCTGATCACGATGCCTTATCCATCACGTCGATCTGCTTCAGCGAGGTACCACAACGGCTGCAGATCGTGGGATGCTCGGCTATTTTTCCTACGCTGTTGTCATAGACCCAGCACCGCTGGCACTTCGCGCCGCCGGCCGGTTCCACCTTGACCCATATGCCCTCGGTCTCCTGGCCGACGTAGGCACCGGAAATCTCCCCAGTGACCATAGCCGCCCGGGAAACGATGAGAATAGATCGAAGATCCTCCTTAAAATCGCTCATGATGGCGTAAAGATCATCACTGAGTCCGAGGGTGACCGACGAATCTAATGAGTGGCCGATCACCTTTTCCGCACGAGCCTGCTCCAGCGCCTTGGTTACCTCGGCCCTCACGTTGATCAGGGTTTCCCATTTTTTGGCCAGGACGTCATCCTTCAGCCCGGGGTCAAGTTGGGGAAATGTGACCAGGTGAATGCTTTGCGCCTTTTCATTCAACGCCGGCATATGGCGCCAAATCTCCTCGGCCGTAAAAGGCATGATCGGTGCCATGATCCGGGCCATGGCATCTAAGATCGCATACATAGCCGTCTGGGCGCTTCGCCGGGCCGTGGATGCCGCCGGGCTGGTGTAAAGCCTGTCCTTTAGGATGTCCAGGTAAAATGAGGAGAGGTCAACGGTGCAGTAGTTGTACAGACGGTGGTAGATCACGTGAAACTCGTATGCGTCATAGGCCTTGAGCGCCCGCGCCACCAACCCCTGGAGCGTGTGCAGGGCAAAACGGTCGATCTCAAGCATCCGATCGACCGGTACGCTGTCAGTCTCCGGGGAAAAATCACTCAGGTTCCCCAACAGAAATCGGCTAGTGTTGCGAATTCGGCGGTAGGCATCGCTGAGCTGTTTGAGAATGTTGTCGGAAATCCTCACATCGTCCCGGTAGTCGGACGCCGAGACCCACATGCGCAAAATCTCGGCCCCATACTTGTCGATGACCGTCTTGGGCGCCACCACGTTACCGAGGGATTTGGATTGCTTTTTTCCCTCGGCATCCACCACAAAGCCGTGGGTCAACACGCTGCGGTACGGCGCTTCTCCCCGGGTGCCCACGGCGGTAAGCAGCGCACTGTGGAACCAGCCCCGGTGCTGATCGCTGCCCTCCAGATAGAGATCCGCCGGCCACTGCAGGTAGTCACGGTCTTCCAGTACGGCGGCATGGCTGACCCCAGAATCGAACCATACATCCAGGATATCGTTCTCTTTGGTAAAGGAGGCATGTCCGCAGCTTTTGCATACGGCACCGACGGGCAGCAGGTCGGCCGCCTCTTTTTCGAACCACACATCGGCCCCGTGGGAGGCAAACTGGTCGAACACATGGTTCATGGTCGCCTCGTCCATGTGGACAGCGTCGCAGCTGTCACAGACGAAGACCGTGATGGGGACGCCCCAGGCCCGCTGGCGGGAGACGCACCAGTCCGGTCGGTTTTCGATCATACCGAAAATGCGTTCCCGGCCCCAGTGGGGAATCCATGTGACCCGGTCGATCGCTTCAAGGGATTTGCTGCGCAGGCCGGTCTTTTCCATGGAGATGAACCACTGGGGGGTCGCCCGGAATATCACCGGCTGTTTGCATCGCCAGCAGTGGGGGTAACTGTGCTTGATATCGGCTTTGGCCAGCAGCGCCCCCTGGTCCGCAAGGGTCTGGTTGATGTTGTCGTTGGCCTTGAAAACGAACTGCCCGGCAAACCGATTCACCGCTTCGGTGAATACACCGTTGTCGTTGACCGGTGAATAGGCGTCCAGCCCGTATTGAAGGCCTACGTCGTAGTCCTCACGACCATGGCCGGGGGCGGTGTGCACACAACCGGTTCCCGCTTCCAGGGTGACATGGTCGCCCAGGATGATCAGCGAATCCCTATCATAGAAGGGGTGCCGGCAGCGCTTGTTTTCCAGGTCCCGGGCCCTGAGGTCGGCCAGGATACGGTAGTCGGCGATGCCGAAGATCCCCATGCAGTCATCCACCAGCTCCCGGGCCAGGATCAGGACCTGCCCGTCACCGGTTTCGACGGCCGCGTAGTCGTAATCGGGGTGCAGAGCCACGGCCAGGTTGGCCGGCAGGGTCCAGGGCGTGGTGGTCCAGATCACCACATAGACCGCTTTTCCGGCCAAGGCCGCGGATATTTCTGCCGGATCGTCATTCAGCGCAAACTTGACATACACCGAGGGTGATGTCTCATCGTGGTATTCGATTTCCGCTTCGGCAAGGGCGGTCTTGCAGCTGCAGCACCAGTGAATCGGCTTCTTGCTGCGGAACAGGCTGCCGTCCATGGCAAACTTGCAGCACTCCCTGGCGATGGTCGCCTCATAGCGGTAGTTCATGGTCAGGTAGGGGTTGTCCCACTCGCCCATTACACCGAGGCGCTTGAACTCGTCCCGTTGGATGTCGATGAATTTCTCCGCGTAGGCCCGACACCGGCGGCGAACCTGGGCCTGGGTCATCTCCTTTTTTTTTGACCCCAGCTCCTTGTCCACATTGTGTTCGATAGGCAGACCATGGCAGTCCCAACCCGGAACGTAGGCGGCGTCGAAGCCGGCCATCTGCCGCGAGCGGATGATGATGTCCTTTAAGATCTTGTTCAGTGCCGTCCCGATATGGATATGACCGTTGGCATAAGGCGGGCCGTCATGCAGCATAAAGGAGGGTCGCCCCTTGGACGCCTCCCGGATGCGGTCGTACAAGCCCATGGCGTCCCAGGCTTCCAGTTGATTGGGTTCGCGTCCGGCCAGGTTCGCTTTCATGGGAAAGCCGGTATTTGGAAGATTCAGGGTCTTCTTGTAATCCATCGATGCCTCCGTAGCGGTAATTTCATGATAAACAGGGATTTTTACGTTGAAAACCGGTCCGTGTCAAGCCAATAGAAAGGCGGGTTTGCCGATATTGTTCCTTGAAAACTGGCCGGTTTTGGGTCAATATGTTGATTTTATCTTTGACTCGAACCCATTCAAGGAGAGATCATGTCGCCCCACCCCCCCATGGAAAAAGTCCTCATTCTTGGCTCCGGCCCGGTCACCATCGGACAGACTGGCGCATTCGACGACGCTGCCTGTCGGGCGTGCGAGGTATTCCGATCTGCGGGACTTCAAACGGTGATGATTCACTGCGACCCGTCCGCCCTGGCGGCAGACATGGAAACGGCAGACCGCACCTACATGGTCCCCTTGACCCTGCAGTCGCTGACGGAAATCATCCTGAGGGAAAAGCCCGATGCGATGCTGCCCACCGTCGGCGGGTCGACCGCTATGCGTCTGGCCAACGTATGCACCCGCAGCGGCCTGCTCGAAGAAAACGGGATTCAGTTGTTGGGGGCAACCGACAAGTCCCTGGAACTGATCGACAACCCGTCGGCATTTTTTGATGTCGCCAAGGACCTCGGCTTGGCTGCACCGGACGGGCAAACCACCGACAGTGTGTCGGATGCGGCGGCAATTGCCGAGACCATCGGATATCCTGTTTTTGTGCGCGCCGCCGATCCTGCCGGCGCGATGCGCCAGGGCATCGCCTACAATGTCGAAGAGTTGCGCCTGCTGGCTTCCGGCGGACGCCTGCCTTCCGAAAAGGTGGGCGGAATGCGCATCGAGCGGGCACTATCCGGGTATCGCGAGGTGGAAGTGGAACTGCTCAGAGATGCAGACAACCATGTCGAGGTCGTCGGCATGGCCGAGAATATGGATCCCGTGGGTATTCACAGCGGTGATTCCGCGGCCGTGATCCCGCCGGTCACCATCGGGGACGAATCCCGCCGGCAAATGGAAGCGGCAGCGTGCAAGCTGGCCGGCCAAATCAGGATGGTTGGTGCACTCAACGTTAAATTTGCCGTCGGAACGGCTGAGGACCAGGTGTTGGTCCTGTCCATGAACCCGTGGTTTTCGAGAATGAGCGCCTTTTTCGCCAAGGCTTTCGACATCGATCTTGCCACCATCCACGCCCGCCTCAGCCTGGGCGCAGGATTGGACGATACCCTGGCTGGAACGGGAGCGACAACTGCGGGTATAAGGCCCGGTTCCACGACGGCCGTTCGTCTGCCGCGATGGGAATTCGAACGCTTTGCCGGGGAAACCGCTAGGCTGGATGCCCACATGAAGTCCACCGGAGAAGTCATGGGGCTCGGCCGCAGCCTGCTGGAAGCTCTCCAAAAGGCAGTTCGTTCCCGGTCCCCCAGGCATCCACTGGTAGGCCACAGGCCCGAACTGAGCCAGCTCAGCGTCGATGATCTGATGCGCCGGCTGGTCTTGCCGTCACCGGAGCGTCTGTGCATGATGCACCAGGCACTGAAAAAAGGTGCCGATCCGGAAGCGATCGCCACGGTGACCGGTATCCACATCCACTGGATTGATCAGTTGGCTGAATGGGCGGCTCTGGAGACGAAGTTGGCCGATCAGGCGGGCAGGACGGCTCCAGCGTCCCTGTTGGACCAAGCGGCGGCCGCCGGTTTTTCCGTATCCGGGCTGGCCCGTCTGTTGAACATGTCGCCGGATGCGGTGGGCCGCCTGCTGTCCGACGCCGGAATCAACATCCGACCCCGTGCATCGGCTGATCGGAAAGCCTCCCGTATCTGGTTCAACACACGTGCCGGCGACCGCACCCGGCATGCCCCGCTGGGAAAAAGCGTTCTGATTGTCGGTCCCGGCTCCGGTCGCATCGGCCACGGCATCGAACTGGACCACTGCTGCGTGCACGGTGCCAAGGCCCTGCGAGCCGCTGGCCGGCAGACCGTCATGGTCAACGCCAATCCCGCGGCTGCAGGCGGGTTGAACGATCTTGACCGCACCTATGTCGAAGCGCTGACCGTTGACGATCTCAAGGCCGTCTGCCGCTCGGAAGGCCCCGAGGGTGTGATTCTACAATTCGGTGGATACGCAGCTATGGATCTGGCAGGTGAATTAAGCAAGGCCGGTCTACCGGTATGGGGAACCGCCCACGAACAGGTGGCGCTCTCGCAGGACCGCCTGCGGTTCAGCAGCCTGCTGAAGGACATGGGCATTCCCCACCCCCACATCGGTATGGCTCGCACGCCGGAGCAGGCCATGGACCTGGCCGAAGCCATCGGCTACCCCCTGGTGACCAGTGTACCGGCAGACAGGCAGCGTAATCGCTACAGCATCGTCATGGACGCCCACATGCTGGAACAGGATTTGATGAATACGACCGTTTCGGCTGAATCGCCCATGCTGGTGGAACAGTTCCTGGAGTACGCCATCGAAGTGGAAGCCGATGCCCTTTGCGACGGCAGGACGATTTACGTGCCGGCCATCATGGAGCATATCGAACTGGCCGGCGTGCATTCGGGAGATTCGGCGATGGTGATGCCCCCTTACAGCACGCCGCCGCGCCATGTGGAGACGATCAGCGCCTACATTCAGAAGGTCGCCCTGGAGCTCGATGTCAAAGGGCTGCTCAATGCCCGTTTTGCCGTATACAATGACTCGGTCTATCTGCTGGCCGCCAGGCCATGGGCGTGCCGCTCGCTGCCGATGGTCTCCAAGATCTGCAACATTCCCATGGCCCAACGGGCAGTCGAGATCATGCTGGGCGGAACCCTGGATGAAATGGACCTGCCCCGCCGGTTGCTGCCCCACTATGGCATCCGCTCGTCGGTCTTTCCATTCGATACGTTCAAAGCAGCCGATCCTCTCCTGGGGCCGCAAATGCGGTCCACCGGACAGGTCATGGCACTGGCGGAGATCTTCGGCATGGCCTATTATACCTCGCAGGAAGCCGCCGGCCCCACCCTGCCCATGCAGGGAAAAGTACTCATCACCGTCACCGATGCCGACAAGCCGAGCATACTGGAGCCGGCCCGCCTGTTCAAGGAGATGGGATTCGGCATCCAGGCCACACGCGGCACCTTTTCATTCTTGAAGAAAAACGGCATCCAGGCCGAATTGGTGAAGAAGCTCGGCTTCGGTCGGCCCGACCTGGTGGACGCCATAAAAACCGGCGATGTGGCGCTGGTGGTCAATACCCCCAGCGGCAGACAGAGCCAGCAGGACGATGCCCATATCCGCAAGACCGCCATTCGATATCATATCCCGGAGGTCACCACCCCTGCGGCCGCGCTGGCGGCCGCCAAGGGGATCGCTGCACGAAAACGGGGCCAGGAGGCGCTGTGCACGCTGCAGTCCTATGTGCGGGCGTTGAAGTGAACGGAGGTCGGAGGTCGGAGGTCGGAGGTCGGAGGTCGGAGGTCGGAGGTCGGAGGTCGGAGGTCGGAGGTCAAAAATATCAACCGACGAACGCCGTGTCTACCCTTTTTATTTTTCCTGACCTGTCTTTATTCCGTGATAGCGTGCGCATTCCCAGCCGCTTGTCAAAGCGAAGCCAAGATACCGCTCATCGGGTCCGCAGGGAGGGTTCAATTAACCGAATCAAGTGGTAAGATAGCAGCTGGATTGACAGCATGATACCATAGCTTTTTAGAAGACGGCCAAAATTTAACGATGTTGGTGCTGTACTCATTTCACGCTAATCGAAAAACATGACATCCGAGGTGATTCAGTTTACAGCTTATCTAAGATTTCACCGCCGTTGTCAGCAATCTGTCTTATAACTGTTCGACTGGCTTCGTGTTTAACGAAAAGCTCGGTATATTGTCTGCTGTTATGGATGGCTGCAGCTATCATACGTGCAGCCAGGTTCAATAATTCAAGGTCCTCGGTTGTAAAGTCCTCCCTTTTCTTGTTCAGTGATTGAAGGGTACCTAAACAATTACCCTTGAAATCAAGTAAGGGCGTACAGATCAAATTGCGAGTTTTAAAACCTGTCAAATCATCCACCTCTTTGTAAAAACGACTGTCTTCATAGGCATTATTAACGACTGCCGGTTGACGGTTTACAAAGACACATCCAGCCACACCGCAAGATTTTGGAATACAGATTTCATGCTTCTCAAGATCAAGGGATGAAAAGATGGTAAGTTGCTGATTCCAGGGTTGAAATAAAAATATTGATGACCTTTCGGAATCCATAAATTGGTTTAGGTAGTACATGGAAACGGAAAGCACCGTATCTATTTTGCTCTCCAAGTCAAAAAGCTGTGAAAGTTTCTCGGCAAGACGATAAGATCGGGTCATCCTTTCTTCCATTTCTCTTTCCTCATTCAAGCAGTTTTAAATGCTAAAATTTAGACAAATTGACATACTATTCTGAAGATATATATCTCATTGGTCTTGCATACAAACCGAGTAAAGTCTCTCAGATCATCTTCCATTTTTCAATCCTTCGGCTTACGGTTTAACCATAACGAGGGGGAATGTGATCCGAAGGAAGATAATGTACTATTGGGAGATTTGACGATATTCAGCAGATGGAGAAACGCGTCAGGTCAGGTGGAATTGATGAACTTTATACCTAGACCGTATGGATTTTGTCAAGGATAGTTAAGGGTTTCGGCAGGTTTTGATTTCCCGTTAGACCCGATTACAGATACCATTATTGGTGATTGCCTGTTCGAGTACCATTGCATGCTAAAATACTGTCAATACCTCAATCTCCCACCATTCGATAGACATGGTCGCTGCGTAGAAAACGGCGAAGACATGCTAGGCGACATGCCTTCGGCCCGCCCGCTCTTTTTATGAATGGGGTGCGCATTTCTGTCCAGCGCCCTCAGATCTCATCCCTCTGCCGTGGGCGTCAGCATCACCAAGCTTCGCCGGGCATGCAGGAGCGGCAGACAGTAGCGGTGGATTTGCATCGAAAAAAAGGTGCCGCCGAGGACGATGAGCTCGACCTTGTCGAGCGGATGCCCCATGGAGCGGAAGGCCTCGAGACGGGCCCGGGTCTGCCGGTAGGGGTCGAAGCCGTGCTGCTCGGCGCGCTGGGCGCCGGGCTCGCTGGCGAGATAGCTCTTGGGCATGCGCGCATCGCTGGGGCAGAACACGCAGCGCCCCGGGCAGGGGTGCGGGCGGGTGAGCACCGTGACGGGCAGGATCCCGCT
>NZ_JBFELV010000146.1:0-10571 GCF_041551955.1 Desulfosarcina sp. | reverse complement strand
GTCAGCAGATGGACGGTGCCGTCATCGAAGGCGCGCACTTCGGCGGCCGAAAAGGGATACTGGGTGTTGAACCAGTTGAAGACACCGCCGGAGATGAAGCTGTAGCAGCCGATGCCCACGCCCCGGCCGGTTTTCAGACCTTTGCGCTTGCGGGACCAGCCGCTGATGCGGCGCACTTCCTTCAGGGATTCCACGAATCCGCAGGAACTGATCGTGGCCACGCCGGGCAGTTCGTCGCCGGACACCATGGCGTTTTTCAGGCGGATGGCGATGGGGTCGATGCCGAGTTCTTCGGCGGCCATGTTCATCTGGGTCTCGGCGGCAAACAAGGTCTGGGGGGCGCCGAAACCGCGCATGGCGCTGGCCGGCGGTTTGTTGGTGTAGACGTGCTCGCCCAGGTAGCGGTAGCTGGGGTAGCGGTAGAGCATGGCCCCGAAATTGCCCGAAAGGAACGTGGCGGTGGGGCCCATGGCGTTGTAAGCGCCGCCGTCCAGGTAGATGTGCAGGTCCTTGGCCACCAGCGTGCCGTCGCTCTTAAAGCCCACCTTGGAGCGGATGGTCATGGGGTGGCGCCGGCGCCCGAAGGCCAGCTCCTCTTCGCGGGTGAGGGTGAACTTCACCGGCCGACCGGTCTGGCGGGCCATGAAGGCGGCGCAGAACTCCCATGGGCGAAGCTCCATCTTGCCGCCGAACCCGCCGCCCACCGCCGGTTTGATCACGCGGATGTCGTTTTCGCGCATGTTCAGCGTGGAGGCCAGCAGGCACTGCACGATGTAGGGGGTCTGGGTGGAGGTCCACAAGGTAATGCGGCCGTCCAGATCGCTCTGGGCCACGCAGGCGCAGGGCTCCATGTAGGCGTGGCTGACGGCGTGAACGGTGAAGGTGTCCTCACGCACATAGTCGGATGCGGCAAACCCCGCCTCGATATCGCCGTAGGCGATCTTGCGGTCGATGCTGATGTTGGTGGGCGACGTGTCGTGGACCACCGGCGCACCCGTGGCCAGTGAGGAGGCCACATCGAAGACGCCGGGAAGTGCTTCGTATTCCACTTTAATCTGCTCGACGGCAGCTTCGGCGGTTTCGCGGTCCACGGCGGCCACGGCGGCCACCTCGTCGCCGATGAAGCGCACTTTGTCCATGGCCAATGCATACTCGTCCTGTGTGCCGGGGAAGAGACGCCAGTTTCCGTAGGTGACCCGGGGGATGTCCTGCCCGGTGATGACACAGTGAACACCGGGCATGGCAGCTGCTTTGGCAGTATCGATGCTCAGGATGCGGGCGTGGGGCAGCGGGCTTCTGAGCAGTTTGCCGAAAAGCATCCCGGGCAGCTTGATGTCGTCGGCATAAATGGCCTGGCCGGTGGCTTTGGCCCGGCCGTCGGTTCGGGGAACATCCTTACCGATGAGGGTCTTTGTTTCCATGGGCATGGCTTGGGTTTCCTTATTTGGACGTGGATTTGCGCAAGGCCATCTGCCGGGCGTCGGTCAATGCCCGAATAGCGAGGACGGCGACCATTTTCCATCGGTACGATGCGCTGGCCCGCACGTCGGTGATGGGCGACGTTTCTTGCGATGCCGTCTGGGCCGCCCGGCGGATCAGGTCGTCGGTCATCCGTTTCCCGATCAAGGTTTTCTCGGCTTCGGGGGTGCGCATGGGCACCGGGGCGCAGGCGCCGACGATGATTCTGGCATCCGTGCAGCGGTCGCCATCCAACACGATCATGGTTCCCACGCCCACCGCGGAACAGTCCAGTTTTCCGCGCTGGGAGAGGCTGTGGTAGGCCGTTCCCGATCCGGCAGGGGGAGGGGGCACGCGGACGGCTGTGACGATTTCACCGGCCTCGAGCGCGGTGACGCCCGGGCTCTGGAAGAATCGGTCCAGGGGCATGCGCCGGCTGCCCGAAGGGCCGGTGATGTCCACCGTCGCCGCCATGGCCATCAGGGTGGGGGCATTGTCCGCCGAGGGTGAGGCGTTGCATAGGTTGCCGACCACGGTGCCCATGTTGCGCACCTGCACGTTGGCGGTGGAACCGGCCGCTTCGGCCACGGTGGGATAATGCCGGCGGATGCCTTTATGGGCGGCTACGTCCGCCAACAGGGCGGTGGCGCCAATGGCCAGCCCGGTTTTTTTATCGACGGTGATGGCATCCAGACCCGCGATTCGCTTGAGGTTCACGATGCACTTGGGAAACAGCATCCGATGGCGAATCTTGACAATCAGGTCGGTGCCGCCGGCCATGACCCGGGTATCCCTGCCACCGTTGACCAGGGCGGCCACCGCCTGGTCAATGGTCGTTGGCGCGATATAGTCGAACTGGGCTGCTGGCATGGCCGTTACCTCCTGCTCTTGGATTGGGGATTCATGCGTCGACCGGCTTCGGCGATGGCATCCACGATTTTGTTGTAACCGGTGCAGCGGCAGAGGTTGCCGGATATGGCCGATCGGATCTGGGCGTCATTGGGGCGCGGGTTGGTCTCAAGCAGGTTCAGGGCGGAGAGCTCCATGCCGGGGGTGCAGAATCCACACTGGATGGCCCCTTTCTCGATGAAGGCCTCCTGGATCGGGTGCAGCGTCTCGCCGGAAGGGGCCAGCCCTTCCACGGTAAGGATCTGTCTGCCATCCATCTCCACGGCCAGGGTCAGGCAGGAGCTGACGCTCTTGCCATCCACGATGACCGTGCAGGCGCCGCAGTCTCCCGATCCACAGCCCAATTTGGTCCCGGTCAGGTTCAAGTCCTCGCGCAGCACTTCGTTGAGGGTCCGCCAGGCTTCCACGGCCAGGTTGTAGGTGTCGCCGTTGACGGTCAGGCTGATTTCATGTTTCATGTGTGGCTCCAGAAATAAAATGGGGAATGCTGGAATTCAGGAATTGTTGATCATCAATTGTTGATCATCAAGGGATAGCGCCGGCAGCCTGCGGTATCTCAATCCCTTGATTCCAAAATGTTCAATTCCAGAATCCGGGTTGTTGAAGCTATATCATAGCTGTTATGTATTTCGTCAAGGCTTAAACCCCAAACAACCGCCTGGATTTGATTTTTTCGGCTTTGCCGAGTGGCAACGATGCCCACCGATCTTAGGGGGCCGGTTATTTTCGATCCCTTCCTCATGGGCTCGTCGGTACCGTCGCTTGACAGGGGCAAGGTGTGTTTTTACCCTTATTCATGCAACAAGCCATCGTTGTAGGATCGGGTACAGAAAGGAAGCCATGGCTGCTGAAAAAAAGACCACACGTGCCTTAGGGCTTTGTTCCGGTGGACTGGACAGTATTCTCAGTGCGCTGGTGCTTCGGGAACAGGGGATCGATGTGCATTGGGTCACCTTCGAGACGCCTTTTTTCTCTTCGGCAAAGGCAAAAAAGGCGTCGGAACACATCGGTGTTCCGCTCATGGTGCGCAATATCACCCCGGTATACATGGAGATGATGCGGTCGCCCTCGGTTATCTTGGGCAAGCACATGAACCCGTGCATGGACTGCCACAGCCTGATGTTCCGCCTGGCCGGCGAGATCATGACTGAAAAGGGCTTCGATTTCCTCTTTTCCGGCGAGGTGCTGGGGCAGCGACCCATGAGCCAAACCCGCACCTCCTTGCGTTATGTGGAAAAACACTCCGGATATAGCGGTTCCATCGTCAGGCCGCTTTCGGCCAAAATGCTGCCAGAGACCATCCCGGAACAGGATGGGCGGGTGGACCGGGAGCAGCTGTTGGGCCTTACCGGCCGGTCTCGGAAACCGCAGTTGCAGCTGGCCGAAAAATTCGGGGTGACCGATTTTCCGGCACCAACCGGCGGGTGTCTGTTGACGGACCAGATTTTCAGTCGCCGGCTCAAGGATCTGTTCGACCACCAGGCGACCTATCCGGAAAAGGACCTCGACCTGCTCAAATTCGGTCGACACATGCGCCTGAATTCAAAAACCAAAATCGTGGTTGGCCGCACTCAGCAGGACAACGAGCAGATCAACCGCTGCATTGACCCGGAAACGGACATGGTGTTGAAGGTAGCCGATTTCCCCGGCCCGCTGGTGGTTATTCCCGGCGGGGGAAGCGAGCCCATGATCATGCTGGCCGCCGGCATCTGTGTCGGCTACAGCAAGGCGCCGAACGATACGCCGGTGACGGTCAATGTGCATGTGGGCGGGCACCGCCGGCAGGTGACGGTATTGGGGACTCCGCCTGCAGAGAGCAAGCGGTTTTTGATATAGGTAAAGACGAGGTCGGAGGCCTGAGGTCGGAGGACACACCTATGAGGAGGGAAAAGGCCGAACCCGTCGAATACCGAATGCGGTGATCATTGCTCAGAGATCAGTCCTGCGTATTCAGGTCTCGGACCTCGGCACTCAGTTGGCCGCAGGCGGCGCCGATGTCCTGGCCCTTGCTGTGGCGGACGATCACCGTGTAATGATGCTCGGCCAGCAATTCCTGGAACCGGCTGATCCTGGAAGGGTCCGGACGCTTGAAATCGCTGCCCGGGTGCTCGTTGAAGGGGATCAGGTTGATTTTGGCTTTGATGGGTCGCAGCAGTTTGACCAGGCGCTCGGCGTCGGTCATGCTGTCGTTGATGCCCTTCATCAGGATATATTCGAATGTGATCTTTCGCCTGGGCGGCAGGGGATAACGCCGGCAGGCCGCTATCAGGTCGGCGATGGGGTACTTTCGGTTGATGGGCATCAGGCGGGTGCGGGTCTCGTCGTCAGTGGCGTTGAGGGAGACGACCAGGTTCACCTGGGTGTCGCGCCCTAAGTCGGCCATTTCCGGGACCAGCCCCGCCGTGGACACGGTGACCCGCCGCGTGGAGATCTTGAGGCCCCAATTCCCGTTGGTAATGGTCGCTAAGGCCTGGACCACATTCTCGTAGTTGGCCAGCGGCTCACCCATGCCCATGAAGACGATGTTGGTCAGGGGCATCCCGCCTTGGGCATTCACCTGATGGAGGACATCGCGCACCTGCGAGACGATCTCTCCGGCGGACAGGTTGCGCACAAATCCTGCCTTGGCCGTCATGCAGAACCGGCATCCATGCCGGCAGCCCACCTGGCTTGAGATGCATAGGGTGAAATGGCCTTTTTCGGGGATGATCACCGTTTCGATGTGAAGGCCGTCACGCAGCCTGAACAGCAGTTTGCGGGACCCGTCTCGGGAGACCGCCTCGCTTTCCACTTGCAGGCGAGGATTGACGAAAGCTGTTTCCAGGTCCGTCCGCAGCGATTTGGCGATGTTGGTCATGTCGTCAAACCGGTCGGCCTGGCGCAGGTAGACCCACCCCAATATCTGGTCGGTGCGAAAAGGGCGCCTGCCCCTTTCCTCCAGCCAATCGGCCAAATGCTGCCGGGAAAGGTCTTTGATATCGATTTTACTTGATTCTGCGGCCATGATGTGGGATCCACCTGCCGGGCTCGGTTTGCCGGTCCGGCGTTTTCAGGGGGTGTCTGGTCTGGCAGGGAGTGCGGACCTGCCATGCACGTCGATTATACAAGGAAACGAGGCCTTTTGGCCTTTTTTTTATATCTTGACATACCATTTAAAAAAATCTACTTTCAAGGTTTTAGTTGATACGCCGGTAAAAGGTCATGTTTGATACGCTCAGCGACAAGTTAAATTCGGTCTTCAAGCAGCTCAAGGGGCAGGGCAAGCTTTCTGAAAAGAATATTGCCGACGGCCTGCGAGCGGTGCGTATGGCACTTTTAGAGGCCGATGTCCACTACCAGGTGGTCAAACAGCTGGTGGCCGACATCAAGGCACGCGCGCTTGGCAAGGAGGTAATGGGCAGCCTTACCCCTGGCCAGCAGGTGGTGAAGATCGTCAATGAGTCGCTCACCCAACTCATGGGAGAAACCCATCAGGGGCTGAGCCTGACCGGTGAAAAACCGGTTGCGGTGATGCTGGTGGGCCTTCAAGGCTCGGGTAAGACCACCACGGCGGGGAAGCTTTCGGTGATGCTGCGAAAAACCGGAAAACAACCCTATCTGGTGCCTGCGGACGTATACCGCCCCGCCGCCATTGACCAGTTGAAAAAGCTGGGCGACCAATTGGGCGTGCCGGTTTTCGATTCCACGCCGGATATGGATCCGGTGAAGATCTGCCAGGATGCCCGGGTGGCGGCCCAAAAGGCGGGTTGCGACACCCTGTTGCTGGATACCGCCGGACGGCTGCACATCGATGAAACGCTGATGGACGAGCTGTCGCGCATTCGCACGGCGATGACGCCCACGGACATCCTGCTGGTGGCCGACGCCATGACCGGCCAGGATGCGGTCAACATCGCCAAATCCTTTGACGAACGCCTGGACATCGGCGGCGTGGTGCTCACTAAAATGGACGGTGACGCCAGGGGCGGTGCAGCCCTGTCTATCCGGTCGATCACCGGCAAACCCATCAAGTTCATCGGCGTGGGTGAAAAGCTCAGCGAACTGGAAGCCTTTCATCCGGATCGCATGGCCTCCCGGATTCTCGGTATGGGGGACGTTCTCACCATGATCGAGAAGGCCCAGGAGGTGGTGGACGAAAAAAAAGCCGTCGAGCTTGAACGGAAGCTGCGAAAGAACCAGTTCACCCTGGAGGATTTCCGCGACCAGATGCGCCAGATCCGAAAAATGGGCTCCTTGACGGATATCCTTGGCATGATTCCCGGCATGGGCACGATCAAACAGATGAAAAACCTGCAGGTGGACGAAAAGGAGCTGGTCCACATCGAGGCGATCATCAACTCCATGACCCCCCATGAGCGGAATCAATACGGAATTATCAACGGCAGCCGCCGCAAGCGGATCGCCGCCGGAAGCGGAACCCGGGTTCAGGATGTGAACCGCCTGCTCAAAAATTACGCCCAGGTGATGAAAATGATGAAGAAAATCAATAAAGGCGGTATGCGCGGATTGGGCCGCGGCATGCTGCCCTTCTAAAGGAGAACTACAATGGCAGTAAAAATCAGACTGGCCCGGCATGGGGCGAAAAAGAGACCCTTTTACCGGATCGTTGCCGCTGACAGTGACAGCCCCAGGGACGGTCGTTTTCTGGAAAAGCTCGGTACCTACAACCCGCTGCAGGATCCGGCACAGGTGGTCCTGGATAAAGACCGGGTCAATTACTGGATCGGCCAGGGCGCCACGCCCAGCGATACGGTCAAAGCGATCCTGAAACGTGAAGGTGTTTTCGCCACTGGGGAATAACGGATTGCGCCGGCCCGGGTTCTCCGCCGCAGCAAAGGAGATGGAGCTATGAAAGAGCTGATCAAGTTCATTGCGCAGGAGTTGGTGGATTTTCCCGACCAGGTTTCCGTTGAGGAGATTGAGGGGAACCAGACCTCTGTCCTTGAATTGAAAGTGGCCAAAGCGGATTTGGGTAAAGTGATCGGCAAGCAAGGGCGGACGGCGCGGGCCATGCGCACCCTGTTGAGCGCGGCGTCTGCCAAGATTAAAAAACGTACGGTTCTTGAAATCATCGAATAGCCTCAATAACCGGGCGAATCTCGTCATGGTGGGGCGGGTGGTCGGTGTTCACGGCATTCGGGGCAGCCTCAAGGTTAACTCCTATGCCGATTCCCTGTCCGTCTATGAAGCGGAGGAGGGTATCCGGGTGGCGCTTCCCGACGGCTCGGTTCGGTCGATGGCCGTCGAGCGGGTGCAGACCCACGGCCGGGTGCTCCTGATGACCCTTGACGGCGTGGCCGACCGCACTCAGGCCGAAAGCCTGATCGGCTCGACCCTTTTCGTGAATAAAGCGTGCCTGCCGCCGCTGGAGGAAGACACTTATTATTGGTCAGACCTGGTCGGGCTGAGGGTCTATGATACCACCGGAGCCCACCTGGGGCAGCTCGAAGAGGTCATTCCCACGCCAGGCAACGATATCTACGTGGTTCGGGGCAGGCAGGACGGACAGACGAGGGAAATGCTGATTCCCGCCATCGGCGACGTGGTTCTGAAGATCGACCTGGACGGCAAGACCATGATCGTGGACCCGCCGGAAGGGCTGTATAGGCTTTAAGATAGTTAATTTGGACTGCGTTATCGATCGTCGCAGTATAATGTAATACGGCTTCCTCCCACTAGCCTTGCCAAATTAACTATCTTAAAGCCTATGGGGTCACGGGGATGATAAATTGCCCATGAAATTTTGTGTACTGACCCTTTTCCCTGAACTGTTCGACCCGTTCTGGAATCACGGGATTATACGGCGCGCGGTTCAGGGGCAAAAAATCAATCCCGCGACAATCAATATCCGCGACCATGCCAAAGGGCGGCACAGGGTCACGGATGACCGGCCTTACGGCGGGGGTTGCGGCATGGTGATGAAACCGGAACCCTTGGCCGCGGCCCTGGCAGAAGCCAAAAAGGGCATGCCATCGGCCACGACGCTGCTGCTTTCCCCGCAGGGGAAGCGGTTCGATCAGCCCCTGGCTCAATCGCTGGCATCCGAGGAGGGACTCATTCTGGTCTGCGGTCGCTACGAGGGCGTGGATGAACGGTTTGTCGACCTGCATGTGGATGGTGAGATTTCTATCGGCGACTTCGTTCTCACCGGCGGTGAACTGGGTGCCATGGTGGTGATCGATGCGGTGGTCCGGCTGATTCCCGGTGTACTGGGAAACGACGACTCCGCCGGAAGCGATACGTTCTGCGACGGGTTGGTGGAGCACGCGCATTATACGCGTCCGTCAACCGTCGACGATGAGCCGGTGCCCGACGTGCTGTTGTCCGGGAACCACCAGGAGATCGAGCGGTGGCGCAGGGAAACCGCCCTGATGCGGACATTCATGAAGCGGCCGGACCTGTTGGCACAACGGGAGTTATCTCCGCAGGAGCGGGAATTACTGGTAAAATGGCGTCGGGACATTGACAGGCTCATCGGGTAAACGGCTGTATGTCGCCCTGATTCACCATCCGGTGATCGATAAAAACGGGGAAACGATCGCTTCAGCGGTCACCAACCTGGACCTGCACGACATTGCCAGGGTGTGCAGGACTTATGGGGTCGAGGGCTATTATGTCATCACCCCATTGAAAGACCAGATGTTACTGGTGAAGCGCATCCTGGACCACTGGCTCAACGGCGTGGGGAGAACATACAACCCCAATCGACAGCAGGCGCTGGAGCTGGTCCGGGTTAAGGCCACCGCCGCCGAGATGATCAGCGAGATTGCCGAAGTGGAGGGCCGCCGGCCAAAAACAGTGGCCACCACGGCCCGACGACACGCGGGGAGCTTGTCCTACCGGCGGTTGCGTGACATGCTGGTCGATCCGGCGCCGATCGTCCTGGCGTTCGGCACGGCCTGGGGACTTTCCGACACGTTCATGGCCGACGCGGATTTCATCCTGGATCCGCTGACCGGGGCGGGAACATACAATCACCTGTCGGTGCGATCGGCGGTGTCGATCATCTTGGACCGGGTGCTGGGAAAAAAATTTAAACGATAAACCAATTTCAGGGAGTGATCATGGAAATCATCAAGAACATCGAAAGAGAACAGCTCCGCATGGATCTGCCTAACTTCAAACCGGGAGACACCGTCACCGTTCACGTGAAGATCCGCGAGGGCAACAAAGAGCGCATCCAGGCCTTCCAGGGCGTGGTCATCAGCAGGAAAAAGGGGATGGCCAACGCGACCTTCACGGTCCGCAAAGTCTCATACGGTGTGGGGGTCGAGAGAGTCTTCCCGACGAATTCGCCCATCATTGACCGGGTCGAAGTGGTTACCCGCGGCCGGGTACGCCGGGCCAAGATCTACTACCTGCGTAAACTGCGCGGAAAGGCGGCCAGAATCCGGGAAAAACGATTCAAGTAGATTGGCAACGGTTGATGTCAGACATCTGGGTATTTGAAAAAAAGGCCCGTGACATGGGTCATCAGATCATTGCAGGCATCGATGAGGCCGGCCGGGGTCCCCTGGCCGGTCCCGTTGTTTCCGCCGCAGTCATCCTGCCCGAGGGTGCCGACCTTCCAGGGATCGACGATTCGAAGAAGCTGACGCCGGCCAAGCGCAACCGCCTCTACGACCGTCTGTATACCGTTGCCGACGCCATCGGAATCGGCGTGGTGGACACGGTCGAGATCGACCGCATCAACATCCTGCAGGCCACGTTGCGTTCCATGGCCATGGCGGTGGCCAACCTACGGCCCCGCCCGGAGCATCTTCTGGTCGACGGCATTTTTACCATCGCCTCGGAGCTGCCTCAGCAGGCCATAAAAAAAGGGGATTCGCTGAGCATCTCCATCGCTGCCGCATCCATCGTGGCCAAGGTCACCCGGGACCGGATCATGACTCAGGTGGACACCCTGTTTCCTGAATTCGGATTCTGCCGGCACAAAGGTTATCCCACCCAGACGCACCGGGCAGCCATCGTGCGCCACGGATGCTGCCCCATCCACCGCCGGACGTTCAAAGGGGTGCGCGAGTATGTGTGACAGCTGAGAGGACTAAGCTGGAAGGTCGAAGGTCAGCGGACTGAGGGCGAAAACAAGAGAAAATGAACGTCGACCCTCGAATGGTGAATAGATTTAGGAATTGGATGATTGAGATAACCAACCAATTCAACCAATTCAACCAATTCAACCAATTCAACCAATTCAACCAATT
>NZ_JBFELV010000145.1:0-10589 GCF_041551955.1 Desulfosarcina sp. | reverse complement strand
TCCGATCGTCTGTTCGAATCCACCGGCGACGGCTTGGTGCAATGGTTCGGCACCGACCGGTTCGGCTACGCTTATATTTTCGGTGGTATGTACTCCCTCAGCGCCGGTGTGTGTCACAGCACCCAGCATGGTCTGGCCAACCTGCTGGAGGCGGTCAACGACGGCAGGTACGACTTTGTCGCGGCAGTGAGAGAATATGGCGACCGCGCCCGAACGATGAAAGGCCTGTTCACCCAAAACGGCTTTTCGCTGGTCTACGATATGGACGAAGACCAACCCCTGGCCGACGGTTTTTACTTCACTGTCGCCTATCCCGGTTTCAGCGGGGTCGAGCTGGTGGAGGAGCTGCTCTACTACGGCATCAGTGCCATATCCCTTGAAACCACCGGCAGCAGACGTACCGAAGGCATTCGGGCATGTGTATCGCTGACCGGAAAGGACCGCTTTAGGGAATTGGAAGGGCGCCTCGGGAGCTTCGATAACGATCACAAACGGGGCTTACGGGCTATTGATTGAACAGCAGATGTCAGGGATTTCATCGCCATCGACATGCGGTGTAAGGTGCAAACCATGCATTCGATCCCGACTTCGATTCGATTTCGGGTGGCTTTCGCCCTTCTGCCCTGAGCCTTCAGCTTCTCTGTTCGACCCTCTTTACAGCCGCCTCTCCTCCACGGCGTGGCAGGCGACAACGACATCATTCTCCACGCTTCGCGCCTTCGGGATCTCTTCTATGCAGCGCCGGTTGGCGTGAATGCAGCGGCCGTGGAACACACACCCGCTGGGCAGGTCGATCGGGGTGGGCACTTCACCTTTTAGCCGAATGTGGCCGCTTCGCTTACGGCCCAATTTGGGAATGGCGGAGAGCAGGGCCTGGGTGTAGGGGTGGCGGGGGTTCTTGAAAAGCGTCCTGGCCGGGGAGAGCTCGCACAAGGTGCCGAGGTACATGACCGCCACCCGGGTGCTGATGTGCTCCACCACCGACAGGTCGTGGGTGATGAACATGTAGGTGAGTCCCCGTTGGGCCTGGGCATCCATGAGCAGGTTGAGGATCTGGGCCTGGATGGAGACGTCCAAGGCGGATACGGGCTCGTCGGCCACGATGAACTCGGGATCGACCATCAGGGCGCGGGCAATGCTAATGCGTTGGCGCTGTCCGCCGGAGAATTCGTGGGGATATCGCCCAGCCCATTTGGGGTCGACGCCGACCTGGGACATGACCTCCGCGACGCGTTCTTTCACCTGCACGGCCGATATGGACGGTTGATGAAACACCACCGGTTCTTCCAGGGTCTGCATCACGGTTTTTCGCGGGTTCAGGGAGGCGTAAGGATCCTGGAAAATCATCTGCATATTGCGTCGAAAGGGCAGCATCTGCTGGGCGTTCTTGTTGTCGATGCGCTCACCCCGATAGAGAATCTCGCCGCTGTTGGGCGGGTAGATGCCCAGGGTGGTTCTGGCCAGGGTCGACTTGCCACAGCCGCTCTCACCCACCACGCTGAAGGTCTCGCCGGGGGCGATGGTGAAGCTCACGTTGTTCACCGCCTTGACGGTAGTGCGCCGGTGCCTGATTTTGCCTTTTTCAAATCGCAGCCGGTCCAGCAGGCCGCCGGAAATATCGAAATGCTTGACCACCTGTTTGAGGGCCAGCAGGCCGTTCTCATCATTTTTGATCGGTTTGGGCTGCTCAGTCGTCATTTTGTTTCCATGCTGGGGTCGGGTTTAACCATGTGGCAGGCCACCATTCGCGTTAGGTGGTCCACTGGAATAAATGGTGGTTCCTGGTCCCGGCAGATGGCCTCGCAAAGGGGGCAGCGGGGGTTGAAGGAGCATCCCGGCGGGATGTCGGTCAGCGTGGGCATCATCCCCGGTATCTGGTTCAGGCGGGAACCGGGCTGCAGGCTGCCGGGCAGGGCCTTGATCAGCCCCTGCGTATAAGGATGTTTCGGGTCGTTGACCACCAGTTCGGTCAGGCCCGATTCGACGATTTTTCCGGCGTACATGACGGCGATCTTTTCGGTCACCTGGGATACCACCCCCAGATCGTGGGTGATCAGGATCAACCCCGTGTCTTCCGACTCGCACAGCTGCTGCAACAGATCCATGATTTCGGCCTGGATGGTCACGTCAAGGGCTGTTGTTGGCTCGTCGGCGATGATGATCTCCGGGTCGGTGATCAGGGCGATGGCGATGACGATACGCTGGCGCATGCCGCCGGAAAATTCGTGGGGATACTGGGCCAGGCGTTTCTCCGGAGAGGGAATCTGCACCTTTTTTAGCTTTTCCAGCGCGATGGCCTCCGCCTCGGCTCGGGTGATGCTGCGGTGGGCCATCAGGGTCTCCACCATCTGGGTGCCGATGGTCAACACTGGGTTGAGGGTCATCATGGGATCCTGAAAGATCATGCTGATTTGGTTGCCCCTGATTTCCCGCATGGCTTCTTCGGAGAGCGACGCCAGATCCTGGCCGTGGAACATCACCCGGCCGCCGGAGATAAAACCCGGTTTGCTGATCAAATTGATGACCGCGAAACCGGTGACCGATTTGCCGGCCCCGCTTTCGCCCACCAGGCCCATGCGCTCGCCCTTGTCCAGGTTGAAGCTGATACCGTTGATGGCGGTCAGATCGCCCTGCCGCAACCCGAATTTAACTTCGAGGTCGTTGACTTCCAATAAGTGTGACATAAAAGGTCCAAAACGTGTTAAGTGTTAAGTTTTAAGTGTTAAGGGAAGGTGTCCCGCTGTATCTTAACACTTAAAACTTCGCACTTAAAACTATGCTTTTATCCTTTATATAATTTAGGATTGAGCACATCTCGCAGCCAATCCCCCAACAAATTGATCACCAACACCAGCAGCACCAGAAATATTCCCGGGAAAAGGGTGATCCACCAGGATCCGGAAAAGATGTATTCGAAACCGGACCGGATCAACGAACCCAGGGAAGGCTTGGTCACCGGCATGCCCAAACCTAAAAAGGAGAGGGCCGCCTCGCTCATGATGGCGTTGGCCACCTGGATGGTGGAGATGACCAATACGGAGGTCATCGTGTTGGGCAGCACGTGGCGAAACATGATCCGCCAGCGGTTCAGCCCGATCACCCGTGCCGCCTCCACGTACTCCTTGTTCTTTTCGCCCATCACCGATGCCCGTACGGTCCGGGCATACACCGGCCACTCCGACAGGCCGATGATGACGATGAGCAGGGGAACGGCCAGATCTTCGTAGTGGCCGATGCCGAAGGCCAGCTGAAAGATGGCACTGATGAAGATGGCCACCATGAGGTAGGGAAAAGAGAGCTGGATGTCGGCGATGCGCATGAGTACGGCATCGATCTTGCCCCCTAAATACCCAGCCAGCAGGCCGACGACGACGCCGAGGAATCCCTGCAGAACCACCGCCCCGCAGCCGATGAGTATGGACAACCGCAGGCCGTAGATCATGGTGCTGAGCAGGTCGCGCCCCTGGATATCGGTGCCCAGCAGGAAGGCCGTTTCACCGTCTGGTGTCCAGGAAGGCGGCAATTCCGAGTTCATGATGTCGATATTGGCCGGATCATAGGGATCGTAGGGAGAGACCACCGGTGCCAGCAGGCCGGTGGCCAGCAGGACGAGCAGGACCGCCAGGCTGAAGATCGCTGTCTTGTCCTGTTTGAAGCTGAACAGCAGATAGGATGCCTTGAATCGTTGCCAGGTTCGGTTCATTTTCTTCCCGCAATCCGGATGGTGGGATTCACCAGTCCGTAAATGATATCCACCACGGTGTTGACCACCACGAAAACGGCCCCCACCACCATCAGGTAGGCCACCAGCAGGGAGATGTCCGACCGCTCCACCGCTTCTAAAAACATGAAACCCATGCCCTGCCATTGAAAAACGGTTTCGGTAAGGATGGTAAATGCGAACATGATGCCGATCTGGACGCCGAACACGGTGATCACCGGCAGCAGGGTGTTTTTGAAGGCGTGGATGAACCAGATGCGTTTGCGCTGCAGGCCTTTGGCCCAGGCAAACTTGATATATTCGGTCTCCAGGACTTCCATCATCTCCGATCGGATCAGGCGGATGAACAAGGGCAGCATGATCGAGGCCAGGGAAAAGCTGGGAAGGATCAGGTGCATGATGCCGTCGACGGTGAAAAAGCCGCTTTCCCATCCGCCCAGGCTGACGGTCTCCCCGCGTCCGTATGAGGGCAGCCAGTTCAATTCGACGGAGAAGATATAGATCAGAACGATGGCGGTGAGAAACACCGGCACCGACACCCCCAGGGTGGAAAACGCCATGGTGAATCGGGAAAAAGCGCTGCG
Organism: Desulfosarcina sp.; assembly: GCF_041551955.1. GTDB lineage: Bacteria > Desulfobacterota > Desulfobacteria > Desulfobacterales > Desulfosarcinaceae > Desulfosarcina. Next base: position 6,284 of record NZ_JBFELV010000145.1, on the reverse strand, counting down.
CGGATAGATCGCCGAGAAGACACCGATGGGCAGGGAGATGAAGATGATGATCAGTGCCGCACCGAAAACCAGCTCGAGGGTGGCCGGGGCCTTGGCGGCAATGACCGCAAGGGCCGGCTTCTTATGAAAGAACGACAGGCCCAGATCCCCCTGAACGGCATTTTTTGCAAACCGGAGGTATTGGGTGACAAAGGGATCGTTGAGTCCGAGTTTGTCCCGCAGCAGCTCCCGTTCGGCCGGTGTCACCCGTTCGCCCACCATGTCCCGGACCGGATCGCCGATCTCGCTTTTAATGGAAAACCCCACCAGGCTGATGATCAGCATGACGAAGAGGGCTTGGGTGACGCGTCGGACGACAAAAGCAAACATATTATTTCATTCCCAATCCTAGCTCGGATAAACCGGTGCTGTTGAAAAGGCGTAGGCCGTAAACAACAAATCTGAGTTAAATAACAAAATACAAAAATTAAATCTCAAATAAATTCCAAATTCAAAATATCAAACAAGATACAAACCAACTATTGTCCGCCATCATCTATATTTTCAATTAGCTACGCCAATGGTTTAACGACATTATTATTGCTTGAGGGAAGTATAATGTCCTTTTATCAAGATCATAGGGTTTGGAATTCTGGATTTAGGCATTGTGATTTGTTCGCTAAAAGAGGGTGGAGCGTTATCTCTTTACGAAATATCAGTCCACCCCCCATTAGCGTTCGTTCACAAATGGTAGATTCCGATTCAGGCCAAGGCCGCAGCGAGGTTGAAACCGGAGGCGTAGCAGCGCTACGTCGAGGATATCAGCCGAGTGAGAACGCCGGCCTGGGTCGAAAGATGCCGTTTGTGCTGGAATACTACTTAACCACGATGTCCCCGAAATAGGGGAAGTTCATGGTGTTGATAATCGGCGCCACATCTACGTTCGCCTTGGCGCCGTAGGAGTGGTTCTGCCAGTGGAAAGGAACGAAGGCCGCATCGTCATAGAGGATCTGCTCGATCTGCTGCAGCATGGCGGCGCGTTGGTTGAGATCGGTTTCGCTTTGGGCGGCCAGGGTCAGCCGATCCACTTCCGGGTTACAATAGTTGCCGCTGTTGTATTGACCGTAGCCGGTCTCCTTGTTGGGGCACATGACCAGGAATTCGGAAAAGTTGCCCGAATCCTCCGTGTCCGAATGCCAGCCGATCATCTGGATGTCGGCCACCTGGGCGTCGAATTCATCCCAGTACTGGGCCTTGGGCATGGTCTTCAGATTGACCTTTATGTTGATCTTGGCCAGCATGCCCACCACGGCCTCGGCGATCTTCTCGTCGTTGACGTAGCGGTTGTTGGGGGCGATCATGGTGCATTCGAAGCCGCCGGCAAACCCGGCTTCGGCCATCAGGGCCTTGGCCTTTTTCAGGTCGTAGCGCGGGGTCAGGGCAGGGTTGAAGCCGGCATAGCCTTTGGGGCTCTGCTGGCCGGCGGGGGTGGCGGTGCCCTTCATGATCTTATTGACGATGCCTTCGTTGTTGATGGCGTGAACGATGGCCTGGCGGACCTTCTGCACACGGAGCTCAGGGCGCCGTTTCTGGTTGAGTTGCAAGGTGATGATGCGGCCGCCGGGATAGGTGAACAGGTTCACCTTGGGGTCTTTTTCGATGCGTTTGAAATCCTGGGGGGGCACCGGGGAAATGAAGTCCACGTCACCGGAGAGCAGGGCCGCCACGCGGGTGGCGTCCTCCTTGATGGGGGTCAGCACGATGCGATCCACGTTGCCCGGCGAGGCGGTATCCCAATAGTCAGCAAAACGGTCAAGGACCATTTTTACCCCTTGCTCGCGCTCGGCTACGGTATAGGGACCGGTGCCGGATTCGTTGGCCAGGGCGAAGGAGGGGCCGATCTTGACGATGGCATCCTTGGGTTGTCCCGATTCATCGTTACCGCTGTAGAACTCACTGTCCATGGGAAAGATATAGGTGCACATCCTGAGCAGCAGGGCATATGGTTTTTTGGTTTTGATGTCGATGGTGTAGTCGTCGACGATCTGTGCGTCGGTAAAGAGCTCGAAAAGCCCCTTGAAGTCCACGCTCTTTTTCAGCCGCTCCAGCGTGAACTTGACATCCTTGGCCGAAAAGGGGTTGCCGCTGTGGAATTTGACCCCTTCACGCAGGAAAAAGCGCATGGTCAGATCATCGATGCGCTCCCAGCGGGTGGCCAGACGCGGTTCGATGGACATGTCCTGAGCATAGCGGACCAGCGGATCGAATACCCAGTGGGAATACTGCAACATGCCGCCGGAAAGCTGCACGTGGGGGTCGAGGGACACCGGGTCGGCATCCAGTCCCACCTTCAGGGTGGTGGCGCCGGCAAGGGCCCCAAAGCCGAAAAGCACAGCAAGGGTCAGGGTAACTGCAAGACATTTTTTCATTTAGCTCCTCCTCCTGGTTGTGGTGATGATGGCAACCGTGCAGCGGGCAATGCCAGCGGTTGGCCGTTTTTCTGATACACCCTTATAATTCTTTCGATCGGCCTCTGACGATCAAGTGTAACCCGGCCGATCAACACCTGTGACGACGGACCTAATTGGATGGTTCGGGCCGGTCCATATACGCGGTGAAAGCCGCAGCGTACCCATAGGACCTGAATAGCTGAATGAAGTAACGGATCAGACTGTCGGGATAGTTCTTTTTCAACTGTGGGTCGATGGCACTGCGGCACAACTGGGTTTCTTTCCTGAAAAGATCGATCATGGCCGGTGAATCCGAGGAAAAACCCTGCAGGTTGACCTGTTCGGTGGTGGAACCATAGTCATGGCTTTTCTTGCCGAAGAAAAACACTTTCGGATCGTCGTGGTCGTCACCCTGGATCATGTAGTCGAACCAGGGACAGCGCTCCATGATCCAGGTGCGATGCTGATCCGGGTTGGCCCGAACGGCGGCGGCGGCATTGGCGAAAAAATGCAGCACCAATTCGGGTTGATTCCCCTGATTGGCATCCATGACCTTTTTAACGTACTCTTCCAGGCAATGCCGGCAGATATAGGTCTCGAACCGGGTTCCCGCGTCACAGCTCGTTTGAAAAATCGCCTTGCGCTCCTTGAACAGGGCGCTGGTAAATGCATGGTAGAAGCTTTTGTCCGGCGGATCATCCTCATTCGAGTCGGTCTTGCGGCCCAAATAGAGTTCATCGGGCATGAACAGGACCGATGGCGCTTTTTTCACCAGTATCTTGGTGCCGCCCTTGCGCTCCATAGGCGACAGCAGCAGTTTGACGTGAATATCGTCGTACAGCGAGAGGGTGTTTCCCTGGATTTTGCGCTTCCGGTTATTTTCCAGAATTTCGGGAATGTCCGGTTCGTCCAGGGCCTGATAGTCATATTCGGCCAAGACCGTGTTGATCTCGTCGATGGAATAGTTAAGCGACAGCATGATGGAGGCGATCTTATCCTTGCCCGGCCGGTTGATGTTGTCGTTAATCAGCTTGGTCAGGTAGGTGTGTGAAATCCCTGAGGTTTTGCTGATGGTATTCAGCTTGAGACCACTATCATTGATGATGCTGCGGATGATGTTTTCAAAAATTCGCATGATTGATGTGGGGGAAAATGGGTTGCTGCGCGTCAGCCACGGTGAGATGGATATAGTAAAATTGCATTAAAGATGCAATAATTTTTTAATTCAAGTTGGAACGAAAATAAAACAAAGGTGAGAAAATTTAAAAAAAAGTTAAAGTTGCGTCAGGCAAGTGCCGATGAAAAATGTACAGCGGCACATCGGGGGATTGCCGCTGGTAAGCGTTACTTCCTCTTCATCCATCTCCTTCTGCCTGCGGGGCGGTCCATTGACCGCCCCGTCCTTTTAACGGGTAGGCGCTCATCCCATCCCCGGCTACAGGTCCCCTTTCGTTCTAACCAGGGTATAGAGCAACTCGATCGGTTTTCCCTGTCGCCCGGGTTTTTTGTCGATAATCACCTTCCATGAGGAATGTTCTTCCAGTTTCCACATCATCTCGTGAATCTTCGCCAGTACGCCATCGGCATCCCCACCGATGGTGTTGATGGTTTCGAACGCCTGGAAAGAGACATCCTCATTTTCATTCGTACCCGGGCCGAGCCCCACCAGAACGGATCCCTCCCCGATATCCACCAGGGCGCGGTTGATCGCCGCGGACAACCGGGGGGCGATGGGTGACAGTTCCATGTGAATCAGCTTTGATAGTTCATACGGGGTCATTTAATGTCACGCTCCTATCGATTTTATATACGGGGCCAAACGGCTATAAAATGGCCAGCAGACCATAAATATCATCCTTGCGGGCATAAAAATCGGACATGATCCGGTTTACGCGCGCTTCCGACAGGCTGAGCTGGTCGCAAAACCGGTCGTAGTGGACGTAATGCCCACAGAACAGTTCTCCGTTGAGACCGGACATCGAACACATGCAGTCGGCAAGGTAGACCATTGCGGTTTCCACAGGAACGTCAGTCACCTCATCTGTCAGGTGGTGGTTTTGGATGGTACCGGCCAGGGTTTCGCTGAAGTTCCACTGCTCGGCGATTAATCCGCCGAGATGGGCATGGTCGATGCCCAGTACCTTCCGTTCGGCCTCAACCAGGCTCAGGCGGTCGGCCTCCATGGCTTGGCGGATCGCCTCCATGGCTTCACCCATGTGCCGGTCCAGGACGATGACGCCAATGTCTTTGAGCAGCGCCGCCGTGAAAACGGTGTGTTTTCCCGGGGCCTCTGTGGTTTCCGCGATCGCGCTGGCCATGAGGGCGCAGGAGACGGATTGCTTCCACAATTGGCCCTCCTCGAGGCCATACCCTTGGTGGGCCGACCTCAACGGTTTGGTTACGCTGTTGAGCAGCACGATTTCAACCACCCGTTTCAATCCCAAAAGAACCACGGCATCATGCACCGAGTCCACTTTTCTCTTGAATCCGAAAGCAGCTGAATTGGACAATTTGAGCAAGTTTGCGGTTACCAGCGGTTCGTAAAGGATCAGCTCCGTAATCTCAGAGACGGGAACCTCCGGGTCATCAACCAGATCCATGAGTTGATGAATCACCTGGGGTACCGGTTCAATCCTTTCGCTCTCCTTTAACAATCGATCTAGTGACAGCATGGCAGGTTCTCCTTTTTCGTCATTCCTACCTTTTTTTGCCCATGAGGGCAAGCCAATGGATCATATGGACATACCCGTCCGTGCCGCTCAACCGTAGTGAGTCCATGGCATGATAGAACCGACCGTGGTAGTCGTATAACCCCATATTCTCCCGACCCGGTTATAGTTGAAGTGTGTTCAGATGGTCTTATTGTGTTGGTATAAACGTGGCGATCAACCGATTTAACGGGGTCGACGATGCCTGTCGGATAGAACACGAGGTGTCATGCGCATCATCGACGACACACCCGACATCACGGTGGACAACCGAAAAACCGAACGGCTCCGGGTCGGCAAGCGAACTGGAAATCGTTTTTTTGGGCAGGGAAGAGATGAAAGTCGAACTCGATCTCAAGCGTCATTGCATCGAAACGGAAATGAAGCGTCGCACGAATGCCGCTATTTCACTATATTTTAAGGTGGATTCGGAGAAAACCCAACTGGAAGATGAAATTGCGCTGATTCAGCAGGCACTCCAGGTGTTTGATTTCCTGAAACTGAGAAACCGGTGGCCGGCACTTTCCGGCGGCAGTGGCGCCCGCGTTTTTCTTACGCTGGATGCCGCCGGTCAACCCAATCTCAGTTTTGAAAACATCTGTGTCACCCCGCCCGCAGACCGAAAGGCGTAAATTGATCGACAATGACAACCGTTGCCGTTCGCCAGCAGCCCATCGGACCGTTCACTGGAACGATTATTGCCCTCTCCTGGTTGGCAAGTAGGCAGACTGACGGGCGACCCAACAGGCAAAATTTGCCGGACCATCGACACGATCAGACGCAAAAAATAGAATAACCTAATTATTTCGGTTTGATATTTTAAGCCTTCGGATGTGTACGGTTGTTGCATAATTCGTTGTGGTTGTTAATCTCAATGGTCTGGAACTCGGAACATGACAGAATCCGCTGCATTGGTGCCCGTACCCTTCTACCCCCCGGTTCGGTCCGGCACAGGCACGCTTTTTACATTCGGCGAGTCATCCAGCGGCCCGGTGCTCCTCAGGCAGCAGGTTCCGACGGCTGCGCCCGAACCGGACGACGGCCTGATTTACAGCGGTGGCGGTCGTTTGGTCGCTGATTCATGGATCGGCACCCGGGTGAGCATCGATGTCTGAAGGGCCCCTCCCAAAGGCGCAACGCCCGCCTA
>NZ_JBFELV010000144.1:0-10706 GCF_041551955.1 Desulfosarcina sp. | reverse complement strand
TTGCCTGTGTCCCACCGGACCAGCGGCCGTATGTAAAAACGCACCAGTCGGTCGAAAGCCAACCGGTTCAAAATAGAACCGGGGGGGCAGCCAAGGAAAAAACGAGCCGGTCCATGGCCGCATCGGAAAAAGAGACCGAATCATCCGGAGGCACCTGGCAATGGCGAAAGTCTCAACACAATCAAGCACTGGATCAGATGCAGGCGGAGTTAAAAGCAACCTTCGCGGCGCTTCAGACCGAACGGTCTGCACTTGAAGCCAAGGCACCGGCCAAAGGGGCGGCTTTTGAGGAAAAGGTTGCTTACACCGAAAAGGTGGAGGCCTTGAACGCCAAAATTGCCAGCTATGAAGAACAGCTTGATGCGTTTAATCAGAAAGTGAACGCCTACAATTCTCAGGTCAAAAAATAAAATGCTGCCTTGAGGCCGTGACCCTCCATATACCTGAGGCTGGTCAGGCCGCCCAGCTTATCCAGGCACCACTGCCGCCGCCTCCCGCGCTAGCGAGGGGCGGTGGTCTTTTACTGCCAGTCGATCCGCTGCCGGGCGCCGAACCCGAAGCGGTTGTCGATGTAATACACCGCAGTTGGCGTAAAGGCGTAAAGTCGTGCCTTGAACCGTGTAAAAAAGGCGGCCAGGTCCGGTGCCGGGTCGTCTGGAAAAAATTCCCTGGTAAAGGAGAAACGCTTCAGATACGCGGCAATCACTTTGATCGACAATGCTATGGAATCTACCCGCTCCAGCGTCCCCGTCATCTGGATGCCGCGAATGGCCTGCCATGAATCCGCCGATTGAAACACCGACGCGGCCGCCTCGCCTGATTTCACGGCCTGTTGAATATGGCGGCTTTGGGGTGAGGAGAAGAAGTAGAAACGGCCCTTGAGGCATACATAGTAAACCGGCGCCGACCACGGCCCTGATTCACCGGCTGTGGCCAGCGTCAAGGTTGATTCACGCTGAATCAGTGCCAGTGCCGCTTCCCGTCCATCCTCGGGCGTCGATTTTGCGCCTGTCGCCAAACCAGCCTCTTGAAACAGCAAAAAAAGACAAAAGCCAAAAAACAAATGACAAACAAATCACAATAGCCAAATTTGAAATTCCAAACTACGGTTGGTTTTGGGTTCTGTTTGAACTTTGGATATTGCAATTCGGATTTGGATGTTTTTGATATGTCGTTTTCTGTTATCGCTTAACCAGCCCAACAGCCCTGACCGCCCGCTCCATTTGTTCGATGCGCTTTTCCAGCCTGCCCGTGTAGCCGATGGAAAGGCGGATCAACCCAGGCGAAAGCCCCATTTTCTCCTGCTCTTCCCGGCTGATTTCCGACGAGGTGCTCGCACCGGAACAGGACATCAGCGTATCGAAATAGCCCAGTGAGACGGCGATGTAGCCGAAATCTTCTTTGTTCTGGAGTTCGTCCAACAGGTCATCGGCCCGTTCGCGGGTGGTGCAGTCAATGGTGAACATGCCGCCATAGCCATAGCCCGTGTTGATCAGATCGGTGGCCAGTTTTTTCTGGGCAAAGGAGTCCAGTCCCGGATAGACGACCGGTACACCCAGTTCCTCCAGTCGGCGGCAGATGGCCAGGGCCCGGCGGGAGTGTTCGCGCATGCGCAGGGCCAAGTGGGGCAGGCGCTGGATGATGTCGTAGGCCATGCGCGGATCCATGGTGGGGCCCAGCAGCATGACCCGGCCGGTATGCAGGTCCATGAGTTGGTGGACCAGCGCCTTGGTGGAGCAGATGGCGCCGGCCACCAGGTCGCTGGCGCCGTTGATGTACTTGGTCATGGAGTAGACCACCACGTCCGCTCCCAGGCGGGCCGGGGAGATCATCATGGGGGTGAATGTGTTGTCGACAACCAGAGCGAGGCCATGGGCCTTGCTCAGTTTGGACAGTGCGCGGATGTCGGCAACTTTCAATGTCGGGTTGCCTACAGTTTCCGTATAGATCACCCGGGTTTTCGGGGTGATCGCCTTTTCAAAAGCCGCTGTGTCTGAGGGGCTCACAAAGGTGGTGGTAATGCCGAACTGCGGCAGCAGTTCATCCAGCAGGGCATGGGTGCCGCCATAAATCGTATCGCTGGACACGATGTGGTCACCGTTTTTGCATAGCTGGAGCAGGGTGCAGGAGATGGCGGACATACCGCTGGCGGTGCATACGGCAAATTCGGTGCCCTCCATGGCTGACAGATAGCGGGCCAGGGTGTCCACCGTCGGATTGAAGTGCCGGCTATAGAGGAAGCAACCCCCCTGCTCAGGGCCGCGGATGCCGCCGAAGATCTCCGGCATGGTTTCCGGGTCCATCACGGTGAACGTGGATGACCGGGATATGGATGGGGTTACGCCGCCGTGCTCGCCAAACTCCCTGCGGGTTTCACACAAGGCCTGTTCCGGATGGAAGTCGTTCATTTTTTACCTCCCTTTCTTTTCTTGCCGATGGAAAACGCCATTCCCACGACTTCACCCAATCGATGATAATTACCGGTCCCCATCGAGAAGACCAGCGGGTCCACTTTGGTGGCGTCGGGTTTGCCGTCGGTCAGGCAGCTTTCATTGACATGGGTCTGGATCACCTCGCCCACGATAAGGGTGTGGGCGCCTAAATCCAGTGTGTGGCGCATCCGGCACTCCAGGTTCACCGGGCAAGACGCCACCAGGGGGGCGTGCTCCAGATCGCCGGTGAACAGATCGAAAACAGACGATTTGTCGACTTTGCGACCTGAATAGATGCCGCAGAAATCCACCTGTTCGACCATGCTGGCCGATGGTACATTGATGGAAAATTCAGCGGTTGCGCGGATGCCTTTTAGCGTGTGGCGTTCACCGCGAATGGCCACGGAAATGGCCGGTGGTTTTGACGAGGCGATACCGCACCAGGCGGCGGTCATGAAGTTGGCACGACCATCCACCATGGCGCCGACAAGAACAGATGGGGTTGGAAATAGCAGGGCTTCAGGGCCCAGACGGGATTTTTTCATTCAGACCTCCTGATGATGGATTGCCGGTTTGACTGCCCGGGGTGATGAATCCGTGTTTTTCATAAATGGTGCGCGCATGATCCGACGCGATGAAGGCTAAAAACCTTTCTGCATTTTGCGGATGGGGGGACCGTTTCAATTTACAGACATAGTAATTGACCCGCTGCCGCTGATCCATTTCGGGCCCGGGTTCGATGACCTTAACGGGCAGGTTGCCGAACCGGGCGTAAACGGCCTCCGTGGCCCAGACGGGACCGACGTCAACGGTCCCTTTCCGCAACCGCAACGGTGTTTCACGATGATGCACCACTGTCATGATGGTCGTGCCTTCGGCCCGCTTTTCCTCCATGATACGCTGCACCAATGCGTCTCCACCCGCATCACGGTACATGTTCATGATGTGGTGGGCGATATCTTCGTTGGCCGGATCCGGCTGGGAGATGCGAACATGGTCGCTGCCCAGGTCTGAAACCGAGGCGATCGATGCCGGGTTGGCGTCAGGGACGAGCAGCGTCAGGCGATTGTGAAGGTAGAGGCGGTGGCTGCCCGGTGCAATTTTTTGGGCGTCGGCCAGCCGTTCCATGGCAATTTCACTCACCGAGGTATAAATGTCCGCCGCTGCATCGATGCGCGCGCCGCGAAAATGAGCGCCACCGGCCAACATTTGTTTGAGCTGAATTCCTGGTGGCAGTGTCTGATAATAAATATGGCGGATTTTCGGATGGCGTTGTTTAAACGCCGACACCAGGTCTTCCATGACCATGAACTGGTTCCCTGCCATGAACAGGTTCAGCTGGCTTTGCTGAATATTTTCCAGTTGGTGGAGATCGTCTCTGCGCGAATCGGGAATGACCGGAGGACTGGCTGTTTCAGCCATGGTGGGCTCCCTCGAGAGATTGGATCGGCATCTTGATCAGGGTGCCTTGGTTGATTCATTCAGGTTGAAGGCGATCGGGATGTCAACTGTTCAAATTTGGCGAACACCGGTTTTCTCATGACCCTACCGATTGACCGGGGACGCTTCGGCATTGGCCCAATAGGGAACCGGTCCGGCTCCTTTTCCTGCCCAGCTGTCATCCATGTCAATTCCGGCCAATTCTTTCAGTGCCTCGCGGATTTCGCGGGATCCACGGTCGTGGATCTGTTTTACCGTGGTATGTTCACCCAATACCTGCGAAAGTGAAAACCGACCGTTGCTGTTTTTCAGGTTGACGTAGAGCAGATCGCGTATGGAGGCCCAGCTGTCGCGACGGGTCTGGTTGGGAAGTGGGGTCAGACTGTCCAGTTGCCGCAACCATTTTTTCAGAAACCGCGAGTAAAGGTATTTCTGCACCAGGGCGAGCCAGAAAATGAGGATCACGGCGCTCAGCAAACCGGCGCCGGTGAACTGGAGCACCGGGTCGAGCCCGGCAAATGGCGGCAGGCCCATGAGGCCCAGCCCGCCGGCAACCCCACCGACCAGTGAAACGGCCAATCCGCTGAAAAACGCCTTCACCCGGAACAATCGCGCTTTCTTGCGATAGCTGATCATACCCTCGAGGAAATGGCAAAGCCTTTCACCGTGTGTTTCCACAAAGGAGGCCAGGTTATCCAGCCGGTGGCAGGGGGCCTGGAGCACCGCTTTTTTCAACTCTTCCCGCTGGTTTTCCAGAAAGTGAAGATAGGCGGACTGAGGATCCTCGGAGCGACCGGATTTATCAGTGGCCGACGGCGAATAGGTCAGATGGATCATGGGGATGTCCTTGCGACCGGTGATCTGGGACAGATTCCAGCACAAGGTTCCATAAACACGCAGCAGGTCGGTCATGGAGGCGCATTCGTCGATGCGGTTGAGCACGTACAACACCCGGTCTTCGAAGGTTTTGGCCGGCAGGGTGTCCCGCAGGCTGGTATGTGCCTCCCGCACCGTACCGGCTTTGTGGGGGTCGAACAGCACCAAGACCAGGTCGGCAATCTGCGCCAGATCGCCAATGACCTCCTGATAGTTATATCCCCGGTCCCTTTCGGTGATACTGTCCAGCATGCCGGGGGTGTCGATAATGGCCAGGTTTTTCAAAAACGGTGAATTGACCTTCTTGAGCTTGAAATGGGAGGCGAACCGCTGGCCGTGTTTCTTCATGGTCTCGAAGGGATATTCGGGATCGTTGAGCAGGAATTTGCCATCCCGTCGATCGGTTACTCGAACTGGTGCACCCTCCGGTTCACCATCGTCATAGGTGATAACGGTAAAGGAGTCATCCGTGGGCGCCTGTCCGGTGCCCTGGACAGCTATTCCTAAAAACTCATTGATCAGGGTGGATTTCCCGGACGAATAGTTGCCCAGCACAAGGACCTGGGGACGCCATTTGATGTTGGTTTCCAAGGGTACTTCGCTATAGCCATAGCGCATGGCCACCGGCGTCAATTGCTCGGATACCATCTCCAGCAGTTCGGTTCGCAGGGCGGTGATATAGTTGTCACGATACATGAAGGTCTCCGGGCGGCAGACAGGTGCGTTTGGTTTTAATCGTGTTTTTGCATCAGAAACACCAGTAGGTATAAGGGGTTCCTGAAAACAAATCAAGCCCATAGGCGTAGAGACGGTTAATTTGGAGGGCGTTATCGGTTGCCGCCGTATTCAGCGGCTTCCGCTCCCTAACGTTGCCAAATTTATTTCATAAACGCCTATTTAACCACACCCGGTCAGCTGTCCTCCGGTTGGTGTCACGATGCGGGTCAATGGCCGCCGCAGCCGCAGCCGCAGTCGCTGCAGCTGCCACCGGCCGCCATGGCCTTGACGACGTCCCGATCCTGCGCCCTTACCACATCGACCACGGTGACCTCGAGCGAAACAGGGGCCATAATGCCGTTTGGCTTGCAAAAGGGAAGTTCCAGATGGCCAACGGTTTCGCAAAGCGTGCCGGGGGTCACGTCCAATCTGATCCGGTCGCCCACCCCCTTTCCGTGAAGCGCTTTTTCAAAGGGAGTGATACCAGAGGGGCCTACACCATATATAAATACAAATGGGCCACTGCTGTCATCCACAACCGATGTGTCGGCGGTTTGAATGGCCAGGGTGACTTTCATCAGGTTTTCGATTGTCTGGGGTTGTTCGGACATGATTACCTCCACGGGTTATTTCCTACCCCCTAAGATTCCCCTTATTGCCGTCGGAATTTCCGCCGGCATCAATACCACCTTGGCATTTGACGACATGGAGAGACTTTTCAGCGACTCCACGTATTTTTCACCGATCAGGTACATCACGGGGATTTCATTGTCACCGATGGCTTCGGTGACTTTCTGGATGGCCCGCTGGCTGGCTTCGGCGAGGACGACCTTGGCCTGGGCATCGCGCTTGGATGCCTCCAGACGGCCTTCGGCCTCTAAAATAGCCGCGGCTTTCTCACCCTCGGCCCGTGTCACCGCCGCTCGCCGCTGACGCTCGGCCGCAGCCTGCTCCTCCATGGCGGACTGCATGGTCTGAGAGGGATTGATGTCCTGGATCTCGACGGTCTTCATGGTGATGCCCCAGTCCGAAATGTCGTCGGAAATGGCTGCCTTGAGTTTGGCCTTGATCTGGTCGCGGGAGGAGAGGGCATCGTCAAGATCCATCTCTCCCACGATGGCACGCAGGGAGGTCTGCACCAGATTCTGGATGGCGAACTGGTAGTTTTCCACGCCGTATACCGCCTTTTCTGGAGAAATGATGTTGATGTAGGCAACGGCGTTGGCGATGATCACGGCATTGTCTCTGGTGATGACTTCCTGGGAGGGGATGTCCAGCACGATGTCCTTGGAGGTGACTTTGTAGGCCACTGAGTCGATGTAGGGAATGATGATATTCAGGCCCGGGCCAAGGGTCTTTTGATATTTGCCCAGCCGCTGAACCACGTGCTTGCTTCCCTGGGGAACGATCCGCACGCCCAGAACCAGGGTAACGATTACCAGCACGACAAAAACAATGACAACGATTAATCCTTCCATATTTTCCTCCACATGTATGGGTGAGCGTTTGGTTTACGCTTTTTTTACTACCAGTGTGTTGCCCGAGATGTCTGCAACCGTCACCCGATCACCTAAGGATACCGACGAGTCGCAGATGAATGACCATTCATCCGATCCCAACAGGGGGGTCGTGAATCGAACCATGCCGCGACGGCCGTTTTCAGGGGCGCGAATCACTTGTCCGGTCTCACCGATGGCCGCCTCGCGGGCAATCCCCGCGCGCGTTCGATCAGTCATCATCGGCCGGATGAATTTGAACCACAGCAGGGTGAATACACACGAGGCAATGGCCCAGATGAACAGTTGCCAGGTGAAGCTGATGTCTGAGAAAAGCAACAACAGCCCGGCGACCCCCAGACCGCCCAACCCGAACCAGAAGATGGTGAAACTGGGAATGAAGATTTCGGCCATGATCAGGATCATGCCAAACACCAGCCAGTGCCAGTATTGAACGGTAAAATTCATGTTGTATCCTGCAAGGAAAAGGGGGTTATGGGATAGCCATCGTGCAACGGTGCAAACGTTTGGGTTTGGCTTGTTCAACTCACAACAGGTCCGACAATTCTGTTTCTCATCTCAATCCGATATCGGCAGATTCCACTCAATCACAAACAGATTCCGTCCCTGAAATGTCAGGGTTTGTTTTGTTGGAGAACCTTAGCACAAATTCTGAACCGGTGGAAGCCGCACTGCCGGACGATCGGCCAACCCAGCGGTAAAAAATCCGGCCAAAACTCCAGCTTGATCAATCACCCCGACTCGTCTATATTACCTGCAATTTTCCGACGATTCAGATTACCCCGGCTGCGGCCAATCAATTCGCCGCAATATTCAGTGGAGGGAACATGGTTGTTGACCGGATCGGGGAACTCGCCAACGGCGTTCACATGTTGGGGCATCGTGCCGTGCCGGTCTATCTTGTCGACGGCGACCGGCCGGCCCTGTTCGATGCCGGTCTGTCCTTTCTTGGACCCGTGTATGCCCGACAGATCCGTCGCGTGCTGGGCGATCGCCAACCGGCGTGGTGCTTTCTGACCCACTCCCATTTCGACCACTGCGGTGCCGCAGCCTATCTAAAAGCCCAGTTCCCGAAGATGCAGATGGTCTGTTCGGAAAAGGCCGCCCGTATCTTTGACCGTCCCAATGCGATTTCGCTGATATTTAATCTCAACCAAATTGCTGCCGGGATGGCGGTCGATTTCGGCGTCGATCCGGGCGACACGACCTTCGAATCGTTCAGCGTGGATGCCACGGCCAAAGAAGGGGATTGTTTCGAAATTTCACCGGGTCTCACGGTCCGGGCCATGGAAACTCCCGGGCACACATGGGATTTTCTCACCTATACCATCCCCCAGCTTAAACTGCTGGTCGCTTCGGAGGCACTGGGAACGCCGGATGAGACCGGCTACATCGTGACCGACTGCCTCGTGGATTACGATGTCCACTACCAGTCCATGCAGCGGTTGCGCACCCTGGATATAGAAACGCTGTGCCTGGGCCATGTCTATTCCTGTACCGGCAGCGACGCCCGGCGACATGTGGCTGAATCCCTGGCACAAAGCCGCCGGTTTCGCAATATGGTAGAGCGGTTCCTGGAAGCCGAAAACGGGCATATCCCGGCCGTGATGAAGCAGGTCAAAGCGGTCGAGTGGGATGGTAAATCCGGGCTTCGGCAACCCGAGCCGGCCTATGTGCTCAACCTGGAGGCCCGCATCAACACCATTGTGCGAAAATGGCAGGCTTCGCGGGAGCACCAAGAACCCGATAAACAGCTGAGAACGTCACATGACCGCACCTGACCTGACCGTCGACATCGGCGGCCTGGAACTTCTAAACCCGGTGATGACCGCTTCGGGCACTTTCGGCTACGCCCGGGAGTTCGACCATTACATTGACCTGAACCGCTTGGGGGGCATCATCGTCAAGGGCCTCTCCCTGAAACCCTCCAAGGGCAACCCGCCCCCGCGAATCGTCGAGACCGATTGTGGCATGCTCAATGCCATCGGTCTGGAAAACGTGGGCATCGACGGCTTCATCAAGGACAAACTGCCTTTTTTAGCGACCCTTCGCCCGCCCATCATTACCAATATATACGGCAAGACCGTTGAGGAGTATGCACGGCTAGCCGAACGCATCGAATCCCTCGATGCCGTCAACGGACTGGAGGTGAACATCTCTTGCCCCAATGTTAAACAAGGCGGCGTGGCCTTTGGCTCAGATCCGAAGATCGCTGCCGAGGTGGTCACGGCCGTACGGGAAAAGACCACCAAGCATCTGATGGTTAAACTCTCACCCAATGTCACCGACATCGCCCTCATGGCAAGGGTGGTCGAAGATGCCGGAGCAGACGCGCTGTCGCTGATCAACACCATTACCGGCATGGCCGTTGATCTGTCCACCCGCCGGCCCAAACTGGCCAACGTTACCGGCGGTCTCTCCGGGCCGGCCATCAAGCCGGTTGCCCTGCGCATGGTCTGGCAGGTGGCCCAGGTGGTGAAAATTCCCATTGTCGGTGTTGGCGGCATCATGAACGCCACGGATGCATTGGAATACATGATGGTGGGCGCCACGGCCGTGCAGGTGGGAACGGCCAATTTCGTCAATCCCGGCAGCACCATGGCGATCATCGACGGCATACACAAGTGGCTGCAGCAGGAAGGTCTCGATAATATAACCCAGTTGATTGGAACCCTGGTGGTGGACTGACCAAGGTCCGAGGACGGAGGACGGAGGACCGAATTCAGAGAATTGCGGATTACGGTTCTCCAGAAAGCTCACGTTCACAACTATTACCAGGCGACCCAGTTTGTCATTCCGGACGTAGCGCAGCGAAGATCCGGAATCCAGGAAGGTTCATGGGGGAGCTGGATTCCCGCTGTCGTGTGAATGACACCCAAAAAAGACCGGCTTGCGTTTTACAGATAACCCTATTGCGGATTAATCCCCAAACCTGCCCTTCGATCGAAACACCAACGAATGGGCGCTGACCATCAAAGGAGAGAAGAATGAGTAGAAGACTGTTTGCATGTGCCCTGGCCGTTGTGTTCGTATGCGTCGTTGCAGGCATCGGGATTGCCGACGAGGTTGAAATCCTGGGGGTGAAGTTTCCCACGGAGAAAACCATCGCGGGCAAGACCCTCAAACTGAACGGGGTCTCCTACCTCAAGAAACTCGGTTTCGTCAAGGTCTACGCGGTTGGCCTTTACCTGGAAAACCCCACCCAGGACCCCAAACAAGTCATCGAATCCGAGCAGGTCAAATATATGCTCACCCAGTACCTGACCAGCAAAGCCACCGCCAAGAAAATCAGCGAAGGATTCGTCGAACTCATGGAGTCTGGCAACCCCAAGGATCTGGTGGATGCCAACCGCGCGGATATCGACAAATACGCATCGTGGCTGGATGCGGACATGAAACCGGGATTGACTTCCGAATCCGTCTACGTTCCCGGCAAAGGGATCACGCTGACCTACCAGGGACAGGTCAAGGGCACCATCCCGGGAAACACCTTCGCCCAGATGTACTATCGTTACAATGTTGGAGAAAATGCGGATAAAAAAATCCGGGAGGGGTTGTTGGGAATGTGAAAAACATCACCCCTGTGACCGGATCTGTCACACCCCTGCGATAAACTGTCGACCATGATCAACCGTGGGTGAGACGGTTGGTGTCCTTCCAATGGTCAAAGGGCATTACCATGAGACAGATCGCATATGGAATGGTGGACTGCTGCTGGATGATC
>NZ_JBFELV010000143.1:0-10725 GCF_041551955.1 Desulfosarcina sp. | reverse complement strand
CTTGGGCGACCGCGTGGCCGTGATCGGCGGTGGCAACGTGGCCATGGACTCGGTGAGAACCGCCCTGCGCAATGGATCCAAAAAACCGTTCATCATCTATCGCCGCAGCGAAGCGGAGATGCCGGCCAACGCCGAGGAGATCGAAGAGTGCCGGGAGGAGGGTGTCGAAATTATGACCTTGACCAACCCGGTCCGGGTGGTCGAAACCGACGGCCGGGTCACAGGCATCGAATGCATCCGTATGCAGTTGGGGGATCCCGACGATTCCGGCCGGCGGCGTCCGGAGCCCATCGCCGGCTCCGAATTTACCATCGCGGTGGACGCGGTGGTCCCGGCCATCGGCCAGGAATCCGACTGGGCCTGCCTCACCGACGAATGTGCCTGCACCCTGAACGACTGGGGAACCATGAACGTGGACCCGGTGACCCTGCAATCCGGTGATCCGGACATCTTTGCCGGCGGCGATGCGGTCACCGGCCCCAAAACCGTCGTGGACGCCATTGCCGCGGGAAAAACCGCCGCCGAATCCATCCGACGCTACCTGGTGGGCGAGAACCTCGGCGCCGGTCGGGACGCTGAACTGTTCCCGGTCGAAGACGTGGACCTCTCCACGGCGGTGCCCATTGCCCGCCAGACCATGCCCATGGCCGATCCCGATGGACGCAAAGCCACCTTCGACGAGGTCCAGCTGGGCTTGGACGAAGCGGCCGTTCAGCGGGAACTCCAGCGCTGCCTGGCCTGCGGTGTATGCTCAGAGTGCTACCAGTGCGTCTCGGCCTGTCTGGCCGAAGCGGTGTGCCATGACATGACCGAGCAGATCCATGAGGTCAACGTGGGGGCGGTCATCCTGGCCCCCGGGTTCGCGCCCTTCGATCCGTCCATATACCAGACTTACAGCTATTCCAGCCACCCCAACGTGGTCACCAGCCTTGAATTCGAGCGCATCCTATCCGCCTCCGGCCCCTATGCGGGGCACCTGGTCCGGCCGTCGGACGACCGCCCGCCGAAAAAAATCGCCTGGCTGCAGTGCGTGGGGTCCCGAGACCTCAATGCCTGCGACAACGGTTACTGCTCGTCGGTCTGTTGCATGTATGCCAACAAACAGGCGGTGATCGCCAAAGAACACAGTGACACAGAACTGGATACGGCCATCTTTTTCATGGACATGCGCACCTTCGGCAAAGATTTTGACAAGTACGCCAACCGGGCCCGGGAAGACCACGGGGTGCGCCATATCCGCTCGCGTATCCACTCGGTGTTCCCTGACGAGGACGACCGGCTGCGCATCGTCTATGCGACAGAGTCGGGCAACAACATGGAAGAGCACTTCGACATGGTGATTTTCTCCGTGGGCCTGGCACCCAACCCCGACGCGGTATCCCTGGCCGGTCGGCTGGGTGTCGAACTGAACCACTACAGCCATGCGCAGACCCACTGTCTGAAGCCGGTGGCCACCAACCGAGAGGGCGTCTTCGTGTGCGGGGCTTTTCAAGAACCCAAGGATATCCCCCATTCGGTCATGGAGGCCTCGGCCTCGGCCGCCGCCGCCAGCAGTCTTTTGTCCGATTCCCGCTGGACGCTGTCCCGCAAACATGAACTGCCCCCAGAGCTGGATGTGTCCGGTCAGGGACCACGCATCGGCGTCTTTGTCTGCAACTGCGGCATCAACATCGGCGGTATCGCCGACGTACCGGCGGTCCGCGACTATGCGGCCGGCCTGCCCCACGTGGTCCACGTGGAGGACAACCTGTTCACCTGCAGCCAAGACTCCCAAGACCACATGAAAGCGATCATCCGCGAAAAGGGCATCAATCGGGTGGTCGTGGCCTCTTGTTCTCCCCGCACCCACGAACCCCTGTTCCAGGAAACCATTCGCGATGCAGGCCTGAACAAGTACCTGTTCGAAATGGCCAACATCCGCGACCAGAATACCTGGGTGCACATGAGCGAACCGGCGCGGGCCACCGCCAAGGCCAAGGATCTGGTGCGCATGGCCGTGGCCAAGGCCGCCCACATCGAGCCCCTGCATCAGGTGAGCCTGGCGATCACCAAGACCGCCCTGGTGATAGGCGGCGGCGTGGCCGGCATGGAGGCGGCGCTGGGTGTGGCCGACCAGGGATCCGAGGTGGTGCTGGTCGAAAAATCCACCGAACTGGGCGGGGTGGCCAACCTGCTCAACGCCACCTGGCAGGGTGAACCCATCGCCCCCTACCTTGCCGACACCATCCAACGGGTAAAAACCCACCCACGCATCCGGCTGCTGACCGGCACACGGGTAAAGCGCACCACAGGAAGCATCGGAAACTTTTCCACCACCCTGGCGTCGACTAACGGCGGCCAGACGGAAACGCTGGTGGCCCACGGAGCCACGATCATCGCTACGGGCGGTGGTGAATACAAACCGGACCTCTACCTGTACGGCAGTCACCCCGACGTGCTCACTCACCTGGACATGGACGCAGCAGTTGCCAGCAACGACAATCGCCTGCTGCTGGCCAAAAGCGTGGTCTTCATCCAGTGCGTGGGCTCCCGCGACGACAAGCGCCCCTACTGCAGCAAAATCTGCTGCACACACAGCCTGAAAAGCGCCTTGGCCGTAAAGAAAATCAACCCCCAAAAAAAAGTGAGCATTCTCTACCGCGACATCCGTTCATACGGCTTCCGCGAGGATCTGTACAAGGAGGCTCGGGATGCGGGTATCCTGTTTATCCGCTACGAGCCGGAGAATCCGCCCAAGGTCTCCACCAACGCCGACAACCACCTGGTTCTCGACGTGACCGACCACGTGCTGCGGATGCCGGTTCGCCTGAGACCCGACCTGCTCGTGCTGGCCACCGGCGTGGTGCCCAACGCCAACCGTGAACTGTTCGAAACCTTCAAGGTGCCGGTGAATGCCGATGGTTTCCTGGTCGAAGCCCATGCCAAGCTTAGGCCGGTGGAGTTCTCCTCCGAAGGCGTCTACCTGGCCGGGCTGGCCCACTATCCCAAGCCTTTGGAGGAGTGCATTGCCCAGGCCAAGGCAGCCGCCTCCCGGGCCATGACCCTGCTCTCCCGCGATGCCATTATGGTGGGCGGTGTGGTGGCCACGGTGGATTCAGGCAAGTGTGCCGCCTGCCTGACCTGCGTACGGGCCTGCCCCTACGATATTCCCCGGGTGGATGAACACAGCCATGCGGTCATCGATCCGGCCGAATGCCATGGCTGCGGCACCTGCGTGGCCGAGTGTCCAGGCAAGGCCATTACCCTGGCCCACTTTACCGACGGCCAGCTGATCGCCAAGATCGAGGCCCTGTTCATCGCGGCTTGAGACGGAGGACGGAAGTCAGAGGACTGAGGACTGAGGACTGAGGACTGAGGACTGAAAAAACCTTCGGGTCTCTGATCAGGTGTCAAGGAAAAACCCGTTTAGGGGTGTGCTTAAATGGCGATATAGGAAGGGTTGTCGGCCGCGACAATAATAAAGCACCCCGCAACAATACCCATCAGCTCAACAGCTCAAATACTGGAGGGAAGACATGGCGACTACCAAAGACCCGCAAATCCTCGCTTTCTGCTGCAAATACTGCTCCTATGCGGCCGCCGACCTGGCCGGCTCCATGCGGCTGAACTACCCGGCCAGCGTCAAGGTGGTTCAGGTGCCGTGCACGGGCCGGGTGGACGTGATCCATCTGCTCAAGGGCCTGGAAGCCGGTGCCGACGGCATATATGTGGCCGGCTGAATGGACGGAGAATGCCATTTCCTGGAAGGAAATCGAAGAACGCGCAAAAAAGTTGATTTGGTGCGGAAAACCCTGGAATCGATCGGCATCGACGGTTCACGGGTGCAGATGTTCAACCTCTCTTCGGCCATGGCCCCTGAATTCGCACGTATCGCCTGCGAGATGACCGAAACGGTGGCGTCACTGGGACCGCTGGACAGTACACAGGCTTAAACCGCTGAACGTCGACCATCGAACGTCCAACTTCGAATGGTGAAAAATGATTGCTGCCTTTTTCAATCGGAGGGGCGAAACGATTTCATCATTCGGTGTTCAACGTTGGATTTTCGATGTTCAATGTTTTTCTAAAATTGGGTTCAATCACAAGCATACATAAAGAGGTCACAAATGGATGTTACCCAGGCGCACGGACTGACCGGCGTGTTGGATGCCATGGCCGACGGCATCTACATCGTCAACGACGACTATGTGGTCGAGTTCATGAACAAGGCCATGATCCGGGTGTTCGGTGACGGCGTCGGCAAGAAATGCCACGAGGTGATCAACCACACAGCTGCCCCTTGCCCCTGGTGCCGGGCCAAGGAGGTGTTCGACAACCAGCGCAACACACACGAAGAGGTCTATGTACCCATGGTGGACAAGACCTACGACCTGCTGGAAATCCCCCTGCACAATACCGACGGCAGCATCTCCAAGCTGAGCCTCTACCGCGACATCACCCATCGCAAAGATCAGGAATACCGCCTCAAAACCTCCCGCGAGAGCTTCCGCAGCCTCTTCGAACACATGGCTGCCGGCGTCTACATCAGCAGCAAGGAGGGCAAGTTTCTGGATGCCAACCCGGCCTTGCTGGATATGATGGGGTATGAAGACAAAAACGAGTTCCTCGATCAGGACCTGGCCCGGGACATCTACCTCAAGGCCGACGATCGCGCCCGCTTCCAGCAGATGATCGAGAAGAACGGTCGGGTCATCGATTACGAGGTGGATTTCCGCAAGAAGGACGGCACCCCCATTACCGTTCTGCTCACCGCCCATGTGCGTTACGATCCCAAGGGCAACGTGCTGGGCTACGAGGGCATCTGCGTGGACCAGTCTCAGCGAAAAAAAATGGAGCAGGAGCTGAAAAAGGCTCACGATTTTCTCAACAATATCATCCAGAGTTCTCCCAACGCAATCATGGGAACGGATATGAAGGGCAACATCATCATCTGGAACCAGGGCGCCGAAGAGACACTGGGATATCAGGCTTCGGAGACGATCGGCGGGATGAACGTGCGCGACCTGTATCCTGGGGACATGGCGCGCCAGGTGATGCGCATGATGCGAAGCGATGACTATGGCGGCAAGGGCAAACTGCGCTCCTATCCCATGACCTTCAAGGGCAAGGAGGGACGTCCCGTGGAGGGCAACCTGTCGGCCAACATCATCTATGACGAGGCCGGCCGGGAAATTGCTTCGGTGGGCATTTTCGTGGACCTGGAAGAACAGTTGAAGATGGAGCGCAAGCTCCACAATACCCAGGAGCAGCTTCTGCAATCGGAAAAACTGGCCGCCATGGGCCGGCTCACCTCCCAGATCGCCCATGAGCTCAACAACCCGCTCTACGGGATCATGAACACCCTGGAACTGATGAAAACCGAAATCCCGGTAGGCAACAAACGCCGCAAGCTGCTTGAGATGTCCCTGTCGGAAACCGTGCGCGTGACGGACATGCTGCGCAAGATGCTGTCCTTCTCCAAGCCGGACCAGGAAGAGCGGGCCCCGGTGGACTTCAACAGAATTTTAGACGAAATCCTCCTGTTATATGAAAAGCAGCTCTGGGAACACTCCATCAAACTGGTACACAGTTTCGCCAGCCACCTCGGGCGAGTCCACGCCTCCAAGAATCAGCTGCGCCAGGTTTTTTTGAACCTGATTTCCAACGCCCGAGACGCCATGCCGGAAGGCGGCCGCCTCACTGTTGCCACAGAGGGAGACGACTACTTCGTCCACATCACCATTGCAGACAATGGCGTGGGAATCAAGGATGAGCACCTTGACCTGATTTTCGAAACCTTCTTCACGACCAAGACCGACAGCGTCAAGGGTGTCGGTTTGGGCCTGTCCGTCTGTTACGGCTTCATCAAGGACCATGGCGGGGACATCAAAGTGGAAAGCCAGGTTGGAGAAGGCACCACGTTCACCATTTCCCTGCCGGTCTACCGTGAGGAAGCGTCAGACGAATAAGTTCGACGCAATCGTAGGTCATCGCATTTGGATCTCTTCGAGGGTGCGCTCGTAATCCGATTTCAAGGGGCCGCCGATGCCGACGGCTTTCAAGGCAGCTTCAGCGGCCTCGGCATTTTTTCCCATCTCCATGAGGACATGTGCCAAATTGTTATACACGACACCCTCATGCGGAAATTTGAAGGTCGCATGGCGAAAATGCGCCTCTGCGGCGACCAGGTCCCCTAACCGGTAGAGGCAGACACCCCGCCCGACGGTGGCGGGCAGGCTCTCCGGCCATCGCCGCAGAGCGGTTTGGTAGCCTTCGGCGGCCACCTGCCATTTGCCCAGCCGTTCAAGATAACCGACCGACCGCAGGACATGCTCCTCTGTGGCCATGGCAGGCAGCTGCCATGGTGGCAATACCAGCAACCCCCAATAGTCACTTCTTGACCACGTGAAGGCGAAGGTCTTGAACGAGGTCCGCTTGTGGGGCGTCGTGCCGGAATGCAAAATAACGACCTTGTCAGTGAAATCCAAGCCGACGACGACCGCAAAATGCCAGACAGGATACCACGACAGGCCGAGATTCTGCAGCACAACCACCGGGTGTCCGGCGGCGATCTCATCGCTAAGGGATGTCGGGTCGATCAGAAGGTAAGCAATCCTGTCATGGCGCCGGGCGGCGGCGACCAACGCCGGTTGAAGGCTGCCCTTCTTGGACGGGGTGAAAACTTCGGGCACCAGTTCCTGGGGAGTGATCGGTACACCGCTCCATGACAGGGCCATGGCAATCGCCGCCGGTCCGCATTGGTATGCTTTTTGAGAAAAAAACGGCACCGCGGTCAGCAGGTGCTGACCGCGGTGCTGATCGGTGGCTGATGGCAAGCGGATCTCGGTCGGTCCGGCGCAGCCGGCAAGGATTACGACGAACACAAAAATCAATGTGCGTCGGCGCAAACGACATCGATCCGTGTTTAAATCAGGATTTTTCTTGATCGGAATATCATTTATTTTTTTTAACAAAGGGGAAAATATCGGTCGCACCAGATATATCCGTAAACAGTAGGACCAGGAAAACGATCAGGCCGACGAAAAGGAGGGTCTCAAACCCGCCGCTGCCGGCAGGCAGGCTTTCCATGCGGTCGGCGATGCTGAGAATCTCTGCGTCTGAAAGCGCACGCGTTCGCAGCATGGCCTCATCGGCGTCTATCCCCTGTGCGATCAGGGCTGCTTTTACGTCTTCCCGGGCGAGGATGCCGTCAACATAGGCACGGGCATCCCTGACCCGATCGGCATCGAGAATCGTTTCGGATGTGACCATTGCCGCTACCACGGTCTGGCAGGGAGTTAACATCACGATCATAAAGATCGCCATAAACCAGCTGACCGGCTTTGCCATCGCTCTGACCTTTTTCATCGATCACCTCGCTTTGGGTTGGAAGTCGATTTCATTAGTCATGAACCCGGAAAAAAGTCAAGATGCATCATCCGCATGGCGGCCGCCGCGCCCGGCAGGCCGGCACTGGCCACTTTTCATTCGGGTCTCAGGCGGGTTGAAACCACGACTGGGTCTTGAGACAGACCTTGACCAGCATCAGCATCACCGGCACTTCGATGAGAACCCCCACCACCGTGGCCAGGGCCGCGCCTGAGGAGAGGCCGAAGAGCATGGTGGATGTGGCGATGGCCACCTCGAAGTGGTTGGACGCCCCGATCATGGCCGCCGGCGCGGCATCCTCGTATTTCAATTTCAGCAGCCGCGCCAGGCCGTATCCCAGGCAGAAGATCAGCACGGTCTGGACCAACAAGGGCACGGCGATCCAGACGATGGTCAGGGGATTGCCCAGAATGACCTCTCCCTTGAAAGAGAAGAGCAGCACCAGGGTAAGCAGCAGGGCAATGATAGTGATGGGCGTGAGCACATGCAGGAATTTCTCCTTGAACCAGGTTACCCCTTTGGCGGCGATGATCCAGCGTCGAGAGAAGTAACCGGCCACCAGCGGCAGGGCCACGTATATGCCGATGGAGAGCAAGAGGGCCTGCCAGGGCACGGGCAGCCGCCCCACGCCAAGCAAAAAGCCCCCCAGTACGCCATAGAGCAGCAGCATGGTCAGCGAGTTGATCGCCACCATCACCAGGGTCAGGCCGTCGTTGCCCCGGGAAAGGAATCCCCACACCAGCACCATGGCCGTGCACGGCGCAATGCCCAGCAGGATGCACCCGGCCAGGTAGCTGCGCCACAGAGGCACCTCCAGCATCTTGATGCCGTCGGCCAGGATCACGGTACCGGCGCCATGGGCGGCTCCCACCGGCAGGTCCAGACCGAAAGGCATCTTCACCACGTCCTTCGCGTCGGGCCCGATAAACCCGTAGAAAAGCGTCCCGAGAAAAAACAGGGCGATGGCATACATGGTGAATGGTTTGACCGCCCAGTTGATGAACAGGGTCAGAAAAACCGGCCTGCCGCTTTTCCCCGCCTTGATCACTTCAGCGAAATCGATCTTGACCATGATGGGATACATCATAAAAAACAGGCAGATGGCGATGGGGATGGAAACTACCGGCGCCCCGTTTACGGTAATCGCCATGCCGTCCAGCGTTTGCGCTACACCAGGGGCAATTTTGCCAAGCAGGATGCCGCCGACGATGCACAGCAGCACCCAGACGGAAAGGTAGCGTTCAAAAATACTGGTCATCTTGCGGTCGTTAATGCGAGCGGCGTTGTCGTTCATCGGCTGATTGGCTCCTGGTTGGGATGGTTTTTCAATATCTCAGGCAGGGCTTCGACAAAATGGCGGATTTCGTCGCGCACCCGGCGGTAATGGGCCATGGCCGCTTCCTCGGTGGGTTCGTCTTTGGCCAGCGCCGGCGGGTCGTCGAAGCCCACGTGGACGATCTTTACCTCTCCAGGGAAATAGGGGCAGGTTTCGTGGGCGTGGCCACACACCGTCACCACGAAATCCCATGGTTCGCCGACGAAATCACGGGCCAGTTTGGAGCGGTGGTGGGAAATGTCCACCCCTGCCTCGGCCATGGCTTTGACCGCCAGCGGGTTGAGTCCGTGGGTTTCGATGCCGGCCGACTGGGCTTCGATTACATCGTTTTTCAGGTTGTTGACCCACCCTTCGGCCATTTGGCTGCGGCAGGAGTTGCCGGTGCATAAAAATAAAATCTTAATACGACTCATCATCATTCACCTTTAACGATTCCACTTCTTATGGATTGTCATTCAGCCGGTGCGCTCACACTTGCCCACACCGTGTCTGCTGACTGCAGAGGATCTCCGGATCGATTTTAAGGATCTCTTCCATGCGTTGGCTGTCTTGAATGAATCTGTCCGTTTCAGCAATCGACCGAATGGTCCATTCAAGTGCCTCCTTAATAATTTTGGGAACTCCCGGATCAGCTAATCGATAGTACATCCATCGACCATCTTTACGGCTGTCGATCAAACGGGCATTTTTAAGTATGGACAAGTGCTTGGAAACAGTCGATGGCGCAAGGCACAACAGCTCGATCAACTGGCAGACGCAGAGTTCACGCCCCTTTAGAACACCTACAATACGGATCCTGTTCTCGTCGGCCAGCGCCTTTGTCGTTCTTACCATATGCCGCATGCGGGATAATCTTTCCTTTAATTCGCCAATTGACGAAATGAATAATCCAGATTCTGAGGCGATGTCAACTCTAAAACCTGAATCGGACCCCTTTTTTGCTTGCCAAAACAGCAAATCCACCTATACATACCACTATGTAGTATGTATATTTGCTAAGCAACCCGGCATTCCCTTATGCTAATGCGTTCCACCTCACCTAAATTCAGTGGTAAATATTGATATGAAAAATAATTATCTATTACGTTTTGCCAGTGATACGTTTTTTTGGTTATGGATGTCATTGATTTTTGTCCTCATGGTTTCGTGCAGCGGTGATGCCGAATACAAACAGATCGATTTTACCCCAAAAATGGATGTTTCCCATCCCGTGGAGAAAAAAAATGACCGGCCGACACTGCGGGTCGCAGTAGCCGCCATGATATCTCCCAAGGAAACCTCCATCTACTACCGAGAACTCATCGACTACCTGGCTGCTAAAATCGATTATGACGTCGAACTGATCCAACGGAAAACATACGGGGAGGTCAATGAACTGCTGGCTGAAAGGCGTATCGACCTGGCTTTCATCTGCACCGGCCCATATGTTTCCGGGGCTGATCGGTACGGCATCGAGGCTGTCGCCACGCCCATTGTCCGCGGCAAACCATTTTATCAATCTTATTTGATCGTAAATAAAGACAGCGCAATACAATCGCTCACCGATCTCAAGGGCAAGGATTTTGCGTTTACCGATCCGGAATCCAATACCGGCACAATGGTGCCGCGTTACTGGCTCAGACAGGTGGGCGCAAAACCGGAGACCTTTTTCCGCAGCTTCACTTACACCTACAGCCACGACAATGCGATCATGGCCGTTGCCAAAAGTCTAGTGGATGGAGCTGCCGTCGATGGGCACATGTGGGAATATTACCAAGCGCGCAATGCATTTTATTCCTCAAATACTCGCGTGATCAAAAAGTCCGAGCCATTTGGCAGTCCGCCATTGGTAGTCTCCAAGGCATTGGATCCAAACATGAAAAAAATGCTGACAGATATGATCTTGTCCATGCATGAGGACCCGGAAGGCCGACGTATTCTTGGTGAATTAATGATCGATCATTTTGCCCCCCCTGAACCGGGCTGGTATACGCCGGTAAAAGCGATGCTTGAACGGTTAACCATCGTGGAGAACAGAAAGG
>NZ_JBFELV010000142.1:0-10752 GCF_041551955.1 Desulfosarcina sp. | reverse complement strand
CTGTTGTCAGATCAAAGCAGCCGGGACAGCATGTGGCCGGCCAATACCGCCGCCAATCCCAGGATCAAACTGATGCCCACATTTCCAAAAGAGGCCAGCCATTGTCCCTCTTTGGCCAGGTTGAAGGTTTCCAGGCCAAATGTGGAAAAGGTGGTGAAGCTGCCAAGGATGCCCACAAAGAGAAACGCCCGCAGCTCCGGAGAAAAAAGCTGGCGGTTCTCCATGAGCCCCCCCCCGATACCGATCAGCAGGCAGCCGGCGACATTGACCGTCATGGTTCCCACCGGAAAGGATTCAGTTTTGGCCAGTGTGTGCACCCCCCCGGCCACGAGGTAGCGAAGGATGGCGCCGACACACCCACCCAGGCCGATAGCGACGAATTTCAGCATTGCAGACTCCTGCGGCTCGCATGGAATGGAAATTACCCCAACCAGGGACGCGTTCGAACAGCCGGTGTTAAATCATGATTCATGCATAGAGAATAAGCATCAAGACTTCAATCTTTTTCTCCGGCCGCCAGGCTGCTTAAATTCGGACCGGCAAGTTTTTCTAAGTATATTATTCTTGACACCCTCAAAAATAGAGAATATTTTTATGCACAATAAGGAATAATTAAGAATGATTGACGATATTAGTCTAAAAATTCTGAAGATTCTGCAGAAAAAAGCGCGCATTCCCAACGTGGAGGTCGCCCGCCAGGTGGGCATGGCTCCCTCGGCGGTCCTGGAGCGCATCCGCAAACTGGAGAAGATGGGCCTTATCGATGGCTATGAAGTCCGGCTCAACCCCGAACGCTTCGGGAAAAGCCAGGTGGCCTTCATCCACGTCCGCATCAATGGCAAGGGAGAGGCGCATGGTCTGGTGGACACCCTGGCAGCCATTGCCCAGGTTCAGGAAATCCATTACGTGGCCGGCCGGGACAGTTATCTTTTAAAAGTGCGAGAGACCGACACCAGGGCGCTGGGGCGTCTAGTGAGAGAGCGGATTGCACCGCTGAAAGGGGTAGTCTCGACCAGCACCACCATTGTCATGAACACATTCAAAGAGACGGCCAGGATCCCCATCGACGATCAGGATTTGATACGCTGATCGGTCCACCCATCTCGCAACACGCTGACGAGGTATTTTATGATTCGCATCAACCACCATTACCTGAAGCTGAAGGCCTCCTACCTGTTTTCCGATATCGCCAAGCGGGTGGCCGCCCACCAGCAGCGTCATCCCGACCCGGCTGTGATTCGACTGGGCATCGGCGACGTGACCCGCGCACTGCCCGAGGCCTGTATTTCCGCCTTTCACCAAGCCGTTGATGAGATGGCCGCCGACGTCAGCTTCCGCGGATACGGCCCGGAACAGGGTTATGACTTCCTGCGGGAAGCCATCGCCGAAAACGATTTCAAGTCCCGAGGGGCGGACATCCGTGCCGAGGAGATCTTCGTCAGCGACGGCGCCAAGTGCGATACCGGTAATATTCAGGAAATCTTTGACGCCGGCACCCGAATCGCCATTCCCGACCCGGTCTACCCCGTTTACCTGGACACCAATGTGATGGCCGGCCGCACGGGGTCCTATCGCAACGGGCGATATGACGGTATCGTCTATCTGGACGGCCACGCGGAAAACGGTTTCATCCCCGGCCTGCCCACCGAGCCGGTGGACCTGATCTATCTGTGTTTTCCCAACAACCCCACCGGCGCCACCATCACCGCCGATCAACTCAAGGAATGGGTAGACTATGCGACGGCCAACCAGGCCATCATCCTCTACGATGCCGCATACGAAGCCTTTATCCGGGACGACGCCCTGCCCCACTCCATTTACGAAATCGAGGGGGCCCGTCAGGTGGCCATCGAATTCAGGAGCTTTTCGAAGACAGCCGGCTTCACCGGCACCCGGTGCGCCTATACGGTCGTTCCCACTACCTTGAAGGCGTTTTCCGCAACCGGTGAGGCTCATTCGGTGCACAGCCTGTGGAGTCGACGCCACAGCACCAAATTCAACGGGGTTTCATACCCGGTGCAGCGAGCCGCGGAAGCGGTTTACAGCGATGTCGGCAAGCGCCAGGTGGCCGAACTCATCGACTACTACATGGCCAATGCCCACTTGATCCGCCAAGAGATGCAAGCCTTAGGCTACTCCTGCATCGGCGGTGAAAATTCACCCTACATCTGGGTGTCGACGGAAAAAGATTCCTGGGCCTTTTTCGATATGCTGCTGGAAAAAGCCGGCGTGGTTTGTACGCCGGGAGCCGGTTTCGGCACCTGCGGTGAAGGCCACATCCGGATCAGTGCATTCAACAGCCATGAAAATGTAAACCTGGCCATGACCCGCATCCGTCAAGCCCTGGCGTCCTGAGGAACTGCCCCATGCCCATGTCAAAAGCATTTGAGAACCGGCTTTACCCCCTGTTGAAAGAGATCGTCGATCACTTCGGCACACCTTTTCACATCTATGATGAAGCCGGTATCCGGTCGACCGGGCACCGGCTTAAGCAATGCTTTGGCAGCATTCCCGGCTTCAGGGAGTACTATGCGGTAAAGGCCCTGCCCAATCCTGCCATCCTTGCCATTATGGCCGACATGGGCTTCGGCTTCGACTGCAGTTCGGTGGCCGAACTGGTTTTGAGCCGCCGGGTGGGCGGCACCGGCGAAGACCTGATGTTCACCTCCAACAATACCACCCGCCAGGAATTTGCCGTGGCCATGGCCGATGGGGGAAGCATCGTTAATCTGGATGACATATCGCTGGTCGGCAAGCTCCCCGCCATGCCCGGCCTGATCAGCTTCCGCTACAACCCCGGCGAGCGGCGATCTGGAAATGCCATCATTGGAACGCCGGTGGAAGCAAAATACGGGGTGAGCCATGAGCAGCTGGTCGATGCCTATCAAGCGGCTCGAGACCGAGGAGCCAGGCGATTCGGGTTGCATACCATGCTGGCGTCGAACGAGCGGGATCATACCTACATGGTACAAACGGCCGCCATGCTGCTGGAACAGGTGGAGCGAATCGGCACGGCGCTGAACATTCGGTTCGAGTTCATCAACATGGGCGGCGGCCTGGGAATCCCTTACCGGCCCGCCGACACCCCGCTGGACCTGGAGGCCATGGCCCGGGCCATCACGGTCGCGTTCAACGCCTTTTCCCGGCAAAACGGTTACATGCCCAAGCTATACATGGAAAGCGGCCGCTTCATGACCGGCCCGCACGGCGCACTGGTAGCCACCGCCATCAACCGCAAGGAGATCTACCGCACCTACGTGGGGCTGGACGCCTGCATGTCATCCCTCATGCGCCCGGGCATGTACAATGCCTACCACCACGTCACCGTTCCCGGCAAGACCGTGGATGCAACGAAGGTCGTGGATGTGGTGGGGTCCCTATGCGAAAACAACGATAAATTCGCCATCCAGCGGCCCCTTCCCCCCATCGCTGAAGGCGACCCTGTGGTGATTCACGACACCGGTGCCCACGGCCACGCCATGGGTTTTAACTATAATGGAAAACTCCGTCCCAAAGAACTGCTGCTCAAGTTGGATGGCACGGTCGAGTTGATCCGCCGGGAGGAGCGCCTGGACGATTATTTTGCAACCCTTTCGTTCACCCCCGACGCGCTGCCTGCAAAGACGCGGTCGACGACCCGCCGGTTGGCTAACTGAGGGTGATCGTTTACCCCAAGGATGCAAAAGCTGTCCTTTATTGAACCTTCCCCGCAGCATGCATCTGAAATTACAGAATCTGGCTAAAGTCGCTCAGCGGCCCGACCGATAATTCTGAATAGAAACGTGCCCGATCTTTACTTCACCGTTTTTTCCATATACTGTCTTGAAATGGCAGGCCTGGTGTCACCCTTTTTCGGTAAACGGTCGAAGGGCTATTCCGATTTGCATTCACGATGATATCCCAATGCAAGCTCGATCCTGATTGAATCGTTCATCTAAAACATCGTTGACTAATTTTTACAGGGCTGGTTTATATCTGACAGCATAACAAAGGAGACCACATGGATGATTTTTTGCACAATCTGAGAAGTGGAAAACTGAAGCAAGACCGGGGCAGGCGAGATTACACGGACTACAAGGGGCCCCAGCGACGCGCGGGAAACGAGCGAAGAAAACCGGATTACTATGCCAAGGTGACCGGTGAGAACTTCGCCTTGGTCAAAGACAGCCTCGACGCACTGGCAGACCACCAGAAACGCATTGCCGAGGCTTTGGCCGCCAGAAAAAAAACAGACGCCCGCATCGCCGACGCGCTGGAAACCATTGCTGCCATGCTGGGGCGCCATTGGGGGTATGAGAAAGATCAGCCCCGCGCCAGTGAAACCATCGAAGCAGATCCGGAATCGAACGGGGATGCAACGGACAGCATCGACCCGGGAGCGGTCGTGGACGGGTTTGCCGGCATCGGCACCGGCAACCGAAAGATCAGCGACAATGACAAACCCCGACTGTTGGGTGTCATCACTGCCATGCGGGCCGACGGCGACAGCTGGGAGAAAATCGCCCGCCAAATGGACGAGCGGGCCATCCCCACCGTGTCAGGCAAAGGAAAATGGCGCGGGCCGGCAGTAAAAAAGTTCTGGGAGGTCCAATCTGACGCCACCTGATCCTGGCCTCCGTCTACACGCGTCACCCCCGCTATTCAACGGGTGGCATCCAATTGGATATTATCCACTGAACGACGGCGCGCCTGTTACGAAGGGTTCCGATACCAGGCCAGGGTGTCGAGCAACCCCTGGCGAAGCGCCATCTGGGGCCTGAAACCCAATGCTTGGCGAATTTGACCGATATCGGAGACAGACTCACGGATGTCGCCTGCTCGAGGCGGATCGAAAACCGGATCGAGCTTTACGTTGGAAAGCCCGCCAATCAATTTCCACAGGTCGATGATGCGGATCATCACACCGGTGCCCACGTTGAACACCCGACCGGCTGCAGACGCCTCGGTGGCAGCCAGCAGATTGGCGCGAACCACATCCTTGACGTAGACAAAATCCCGGGACTGGCCGCCGTCACCGTATATGGTCGGCGCGTCGCCGGCAGTCGCCTTGTTCATGAAAATGGAGATCACCCCGGAATAGGGAGACGATGGATCCTGTCGGGGACCGAACACATTGAAATACCTCAGGCATACCGTTTCCAGCCCATACAGCCCTTTGAAAGCCGAGGCGTAAAATTCTCCGGTGAGTTTTTGCACCGCATAAGGGCTCAGGGGTTTAGGTGCCATGTCTTCGGTTTTGGGCATACGGGGGTCGTCGCCGTAAACCGCACTGGAACTGGCCATGACCACCCGCCGCACGCCGCTTCGCCGGGAGGCATCCAGGACCCGGACCGTCCCCAGGTCGTTGACCTCGCAGGAGTGGGAAGGATCCAGGACGGATTGTGAGACCGACACCACCGCTGCCTGGTGAAACACCACGTCGCACCCCTTGACCACCTGATCCAACAACCCGGCATCCCGGATGTCCCCTTCGACAAACTCGATTCGGTCTCCCCAATGATCGATATGGTGGCGGTGGCCGGTGGAGAGGTTGTCCAGCACCGTCACCCGGCATCCGTTGGCCACCAGTTCATCAACCAGGTGAGAACCAATGAAACCGGCGCCACCGGTCACCAGTGCATGACTGATTTTTTCCATTTTAAAACGATCCTTTCCTTGGCACGCGTTCCCCGCAAAAAAGGCGCTTGCCATGATCCCGGCCCTTGAGCTAAGAAGAAAAGTAAACTCAGCATGCGGAGTCTGTGAACGCCGACGTCAACCCATCGCCATGAAACCACGCCAACCCATCGTCTGCCGAAAATGCGAATTTTATTATGTCACCTGGGATACCCGCAGGCCCCACGGCTGTCGGGCCATGAATTTTAAAAGCAGGCGCCCCCCCAGCCTCGTCGTCCGCCAGAGCTCGGGGCAGGATTGCCTGCACTACAGCCCCAAAGCCGAGAGAGACGGCACGGGTGCGTGACCCGGGTCACCTCCATAAACGCCATGTTGTCTTAACGTTGAACGCCGAACATCGAATTGGGATGTCGCTATGCGCCACCATTTATTTTGATTGGGGCATACAAACTGGGCGATGATGCCACAAGACGATGTCAAAAGCAACGGGCGCCCCACCCTCGATGCCCACGCCGCTTCACTTGACGAAGCACCTGGCTGTTATTATTTTGTATTGCCTTATGTATCGATCCAACCACTCACCATGGATGAGGAAAGACATGCCAACGCCGCATATTCAACTCAAGCTGTTCGCCGCCCTGAGCCCCCTGTCGCCCGAAAATTCGGACCGTGTGCCCATCCAACCGGGCATCTCCGTCAGGGAGATGCTGGACCGGTTGGACATTCCTACGGTCAAGGCCCATTTGATCTTCATCAATGGCATCAAACAAACCCTTGAAACCCGGCTGAGCGGCGGTGAGCGCGTGGGCATCTTCCCGCCGGTGGCGGGTGGGTAATCCATGAAAAATACGCTTGCGCACCGACTCGACACCCTGGCCCTGAACACCACGCTGGCTGATGGCACCCCTTGCCGGTCAATTGCGGCGGCAGAAGTGATTCGCCTGGCGGACGAGGCAGGTGTCACCGGGCGGACGGTTGAACTGGCCGCCTTGAGCCAGCACATCCTTCCGGATCGTTACCTTCGCAACATGAAGACCCTTTGCGAAGCCGATCAGATCAGGCTGCTCGAATCGACCGTCTGCATCGTGGGGTTGGGAGGGTTGGGGGGCACGGTGACGGAGACGTTGGCCCGCATGGGAATCGGTCGGTTTTGCCTGGTCGACGGGGACGTGTTTGAAGCGCATAACCTCAACCGCCAGCTGTTGAGCGGTGTCGACGGCATCGGCATGCCGAAAGTGGACGCCGCAGTCTTGCGCGTGAAGACGATCAACCCCGGTCTTGAGGTGGTCGCCGCCTCAGCTTTCCTGACGCCGGAAAATGCGGACAGCTTGCTGGGTTCATGCGACCTCGCGGTGGACTGCCTGGATACCATCCACGCCCGGTTCACCCTCGAGGCTGCGGCCAAGCGTGCCGGCATTCCCATGGTTTCCGCTGCCGTCGCCGGTATGGCCGGCCACGTGACCACCATCTTTCCCGAGGACAGCGGGCTCGAAGCCATCTATGGGCCCGAAGATCAACTCAAGACGACCAAGGGCGCGGAAACCCGATTGGGCTGCCTGTCGCCGGGGGTCAATCTCATCGCCTCCCTGGAGTGCGCCGAGGTCCTCAAAGTGCTGCTTCAAAACGAAAACACCCTCAAGAACAAATTACTGGTGGTTGATCTGGCCGATTACACGGTTGAGACCCTCCAGCTTTCTTGAGCACCCCTTCCATTCCCCCTTTTCCTAAGATGGCCTTGACGTGCTCGCCGGAAAATGTTGACGGATTCGTAAAAGCGGCTGTTTACGACGTCCTCAATTTTAACGCATCGCACGTTGTCTGCCTACGATCTCCCCTCAACAATTGACAAGATTTCCCCGACTAAGCTACTCTCTACCAATTTTGGAGCAGCCGGCAAATAGTCTTTGGGCAAGAAACCATCTTTACCCATCATCCGAAACCTGTCTGAAAAAGGCTGATTATCCAGATGGCGGCAGCACGATTCGATAGCTGGCTGATATTGGTCTTTATTTCGCGCATCGCACTGTATGCGAACTTCATGGTATATGCTGCCTGTCTGCCGATACTTCTCAACGAATGGGATATGTCGGCCACCCAGGCCGGAAGCATCTCATCGGCTTTTATGTTTGGCTACGCCGCGTCTCTTTTCGTGTTCGCCTGGCTCTCCGATCATTTTGGGGCAAAGCGATTATTTCTTCTCTCTGCTGTTCTGAGCGCAATATCGGCTCTGGGATTCGGCTTTTTTGCACATTCCTACCGCTCTGGTCTATTATTGTACGCCATTGCCGCAGCCACACAAGGCGGCCTCTATACGCCGGCAATCATGCTGTTCTCTGAACGCTACGACAGGTCAAGACGTGGTGCCGCGATCGGATTTCTGATTGCGAGCACCTCCGTTGGATATGCGTTTTCCCTGGTTGTGTCAGGAATATGCCTGGCTTGGGGGGGATACCGGGCCGCTTTCATCGTAACCGGGTGTCTGCCCTTAATTGGCTTAATCTTTACTTGTTATGCATTGAGGAAAACCCCCAATCACATCCATTCACGCACCGAGCGCCGTCGCGTAACGGCTATTTTTCGGCGCAACCGCAACGCGCGCCTGTTGATCGCTGGATATACTTTCCATTGCTGGGAACTGTTGGGCATGTGGTCATGGACACCGGCTTTCTTTGCTGCAATGATAACCATCTCTGGAAAAAATTTCGGAGAAACAGCCCAGTTCGGTGCCTATCTTGTGGCTTCCATGCATCTCATTGGCGCGCTGGCATCAGTATCGACGGGTCGCCTTGCGGACTTATTGGGCAGGCGAATCGTACTGATCCAGGTTGCGGCGATCGGCACCGGGTTGTCGTTGGTGATCGGCTGGCTGACTGCCTGGCCCATTACGATCCTGGTGACGATAGGGTTCGTTTACTATTTTTTCGCCATCGGCGATTCACCGGTACTGTCTACCGCACTGACCGAGGCAGTGGAGCCGAGCCACCTCGGGTCCATCCTCGCCGTCCGGTCCCTGTTTGGCTTCGGCGCGGGAGGTATTGCGCCAATAATTTTCGGTGCGACGCTGGATCTAACCAATCCACCTGGCACCACGCCTGAAACGTGGGGCTGGGCGTTCACGGTCCTTGGGGTTGGCGGCCTGACGGCTACCCTATGTGCCATCTATTACCGCGAAGATAGACAACAGAGGTCGGCCACAAAAAATAAAGCATAGGTGTGTTTTTTGAGCCTGGGTATATCGGCGGATAGTGACATCCAGCCGCGACCTCTTCCGGCTTGCCGTCCTCATCCATAGGCTTGAAACGCCGCAACAGCCTGATTGCTCACGCCTCAATCTTCCAGCAGAACAACTTTTTTGGGCTTGATGCCATGTTTTGTCATACGGTATTGGAGGGTCGAGCGTGGGACACCCAAGAGGCGAGCGGCCCCTTTTTGACCACCAATGACCCCCTTGCACGCAATCAGGGCCTGTTTGATGGAATGGCGTTCGGACTCCGCCAGGGTGGGAAGATGCGCTTCGGGTGTTTCGTCACACATATCTTTTAGGTCGATCATTTTTTTAACGTCCTCGATGCTGACGCTACCGCCAGAGTTGAGGATAATCATACGCTTGACAAGATTCTTCAACTCGCGAACATTGCCCGGCCAATGGTAATCAGCCAATAAATCAAGCGCCGATTGGCTATAGGTCGGAGCGATTTGGTGAATGAGATCGGCTTCTATGCGGTTGATCTTGTCAATCAACAGGGGGATATCTTTCTTCCGCTCACGTAGCGCAGGCACATGCACACGGATGACATTCAACCGGTAGTAGAGATCCTTTCTTAACTTTCCCTTTTGTATGCTCTCTTCGGGATCCCTGTTGGTCGCGGCAATTAACCGGAAATCGACAACGATTGGCCGATTGCCTCCGACACGTTCGAAGCGCTGTTCCTGCAACACCTGTAAAAGCTTGGCCTGCAGACCAGCCGGCAATTCACCGATTTCATCGAGAAAAACCGTTCCTTTATCAGCCATTTCGAAGCGCCCGATGCGTTGCGTATCGGCTCCGGTGAAAGATCCTTTGGCGTGGCCAAACAATTCACTCTCGAACAATGTCGAAGAGATCGCCGGGCAGTTGACTTTAATGAACATGTGCCTTCTGCGGTGGCTGATATGATGAATGTATCGCGCCAAGTAGTCTTTGCCAGTTCCGGTTTCCCCGGTAATTAATACCGGAGCATCGATCTCTGCAACGCGATTGACCAAATTCATGATCTCGGACATTTCGGGTGAAATGTGGTAGAAGTTTTCCGGCTTATATTCTTCTAAAGAGCCAATCAAATACTGCTTTTCACTTTCCAGATGTTTTTTCTCATCCTTCAGCCTTTCATAGGCGATCAGATTGTCTACCGCAATGGCAACCTGTTTGGATACCTCGGCCAACAATCGCGATAATTCGGACAGATTGGCGGGTCGGTCTTTAAAAGAAAAGTGAAGTGTTCCCAGTACGTTTCTGCGTACAATCAGCGGAAAGGCCATCGTTGAGGTCAAGCCGGCCTTCATCAGCTGTTGAATGATGGATAGGCTTGAGTACTTTCTCAGGTCATCGATGATAACCGGATTTTTTGATTGGATGGCCATATTGGCAATTGAACCCTTCAACGGCCGTTGCTCCATGTTCGAGATGATACCATTGCCAACGCCTTTAACTTTGGTGAAATATTGTAGTGTCTGGGTTTTTTGATCAAAAAGATTGATGCTCAGACGGTCGAAGGGAAAATGTTTGCTCAATTCCGCAGAAAGTGCATTGAAAAAGCCCTGATTGGTTTTATTAAAGATCACGGCATTGGTAATTTCAAGTAGTATTTGGTGTCGTGTGGCTAAATCACATTTCATTTGACCTCCTGGGTGAAAACGCAATCGTTCGGCTAACGGATCGTGTTGGTGATTTGACAACTTCGCCCTTTAATGTTTTAATTCTTTATCCCCACAGTGTAAAGACCAATATTGGGCACATCGATTATTATTCGGCACCATTTTTTCGGCGCAAAAACAGGCAACAAAAAAAAGTTATTTAAAAATAAGCGCTTATTTCAGACGATTTATTTGGCACTCTCTTTGCTGAGAACTAAAACAAATTGAATGAGCTTGTGTTTT
>NZ_JBFELV010000141.1:0-10768 GCF_041551955.1 Desulfosarcina sp. | reverse complement strand
GTCGCGGCGCCCGACCAGAGACCGTTTCTCACACCACGCCGATCGATCTTGATACAACATGCACCGAACAGGAAAAACCAACGGACTGACTGATGTTCCCGGAATTTTAGTGGGGCATTTTACCGACGCCGCAGCGGCTTCTGGCACGACCGTGGTGATCTGTAACGACGGGGCCGTGGGCGGCGTCGATGTTCGGGGAGCGGCTCCGGGCACCCGAGAAACCGACCTGCTGGCACCTGAAAACCTGGTGGAAAAAGTCCATGCGGTCTGTCTCTCGGGCGGATCGGTTTACGGGTTGGCCGCGGCGGATGGGGTGGTGCGGTATCTGGAATCCAAGGCGATCGGCTTCCCGCTGGATGACACCCACGTGGCCCCCATCGTTCCAGCGGCCGTGCTCTTCGATCTGGGGCGCGGGCCCGAATTCAGGCCGCCGGTGGATCGCAGCTGGGGCGAACGGGCCTGCCGGGCCGCCGGCCCAGGCCCCGTAGAAACCGGCTGTGTGGGTGCCGGTACCGGCGCCATGTCCGGCGGCATCAAGGGGGGCGTGGGCAGTGCAAGTTGGGTTCTGGAGACGGGAATTGTCGTGGCCGCCATAGTGGCGGTCAACTCCTTGGGATCGACCGTTGATCCGGCCACGGGCACCTTCTGGGAAGCCCGTCTTGAAACCGGAAAAGAATTTGCCGGGCGTATTCGCCCTCGGGTGGCGCTACCCACGACGCCCACCGGTAGGCCGGGCGGGAACACCACACTGGCCGTTGTGGCCACCAACGCGATCCTGACCAAACCCCAGGCCAAAAAGATCGCCATGATGGCCCATGACGGCATGGCCCGGGCCGTTCGTCCCGCCCATACCATGTTTGACGGGGATATTGTCTATTGCCTGGCCACAGGCCAGCAGCCCCTGCCGGAAAAATCGGGTTTTTTCACGACACCAGACGCCCAGACCATCAACGAATTGGGTCATTCCGCGGCGGACTGCCTGGCGCGGGCGATTATCCGGGGGATTCTCGACGCACAAAGCGCTTATGGCCTGACGGCCTACCAGGATCTTGAACTCGTTTAATTGAAAAAGCAGTTCTCCACCCAATTGTCACCGAAAGGAGAAAAGATGAAATATGCCCTGTACTCCCTTGTCCTGATCCTCTCCCTGGTTGTCGTAAACTCCGCTTTTTCACAGGTGCCAGTCAAAGGCGGCACGTTGACGGTCTGTCAACCGGCTGAACCGCCGGGACTGGATCCTACGACCCATACTGCAGCAGCCATCGACCGGGTCGTTTACGCCAACATCTACGAAGGACTGGTCAAAGTGGACAGTGGAGGCGGATTTCTCCCCGGACTAGCCAACGGCTGGAACATCTCGGCCGATGGTCTGGTCTACACCTTCAACCTGAGAAAAGGCGTAGTCTTCCACAACGGGGAGACCTTCGATGCGGCAGTGGCCAAGTGGAATCTGGAGCGGGCTGCCCAGCCTGAAAACGGCAATCCCCACCCTGAATATTTCAACGGCATCGAGAGCATGGCCACGCCGGACACGCATACATTGGTGATCCGCCTTAAAGACGTTGACGCCCTGTTCATCGCCCATATGGCCGAAGGGGATGCGGTGATGCAGCCCATCAAGGGTTCAGGGAATGCCAAATCCAACCCCATCGGCACCGGCCCCTTCAAATTCGTCAAATGGGTCAAGGGCGACCGGGTGGAAATGGATCGCTTCGACGGATACTGGAACCCTTTTTTGCCTTACCTGGACCGGGTGGTCTTCCGCTTCATCAGCGATCCGGCCGCTCAGATAGCCGCGCTGAAAGCCGGCGACATCGACGTGATCGGCTACATTGCCGCACCCGAGTCAGCCATGATGCTGGAAAAGGACCCGCGCTTCAAAGTCTTTGCCGGCACGACCACCGGCGAGGTGATCATGTCCACCAACAACCAGGCGGCCCCCTTCGACAACCGGCTGGTGCGCCAGGCCATGGCCCACGCCATCGATCGCCAGGCAGTGGTGGATTTAGTCATGTTCGGCTACGGGACCCCCATCGGCTCCCATTGGTCACCCTCCACGCCCTACTACGAGGACCTCACCGCCCGCTTTCCCTATGATCCGGACAAGGCCAGGACCCTGTTGAAGGAAGCCGGTTACCCGAACGGATTTAAGGCCACCATCAAGCTGCCGGCCATCTACTCCTACTCCCGACGGGCCGGCGAGGTGATCGCCGACATGCTCGCCAAGGTGGGCATCGACCTGACCATCGAAATCGTGGAATGGGGTCAGTGGATCGATCGGATCTTCAAGAAAAAAGAATACCAGCTGACCATGATCGGCCACGTGGAGGCCTGGGATATCGGCATCTACGCTAAACCGGACTACTACTTCCAGTATGACTCCCAAACGTTCCGGGAAGCCTATGCCAATGCCCTGGCAGCCCCGGACGAAGCAGGCAAGGCAAAGTGGTTCGGCCGCTGCCAGGAGATCATTGCCGACGATGCGGTCAACGGATTTCTCTTTTCCGCGCCTAGCCTGCCGGTCATGAAAGCCGATGTCATGGGGTGGTGGGAGAACTACCCGACCATCGCCCTGGACTGCACGGCGGTGTGGTGGAAACAGTAATCATGGCGCTCAGGCACCCATGACCGGCTATTTGATGAAAAAAGGGATCAGCTTGACGGCGGTGCTTTTTCTGGTCTCCCTCACCGTCTTTTCGGTGCTCTTCGTGCTGCCGGGCGACCCGGCCCAGATCATCCTGGGGATCAATGCCTCCCCGGAAACCCTGGCGGCCCTTCGGGCGCGGCTGGGACTGGATCAGCCGTTCTGGGCCCAGTATGGCAGCTGGATCGGCAGCCTGATGCGAGGCACCGGCGGCCACTCCATTACCTACGACGTGGCCGTGTTCGAGCTTATCGGCTCCCGTCTGGCGGTCACCGGCCCCCTGGCGATGATGGCCATGGCCATTGCCGTGGCACTGGCCATACCCCTGGGCATTTTCGCCGCCCGTCATCAGAACCGCCCGGCAGATGCCGCCGTGATGGCCGGCACCCAGCTGGGACTGGCGGTGCCCGAATTCTGGCTGGGCATCCTGCTGATGCTGCTTTTTTCCGTTCACTGGGGAATCTTCAGTGCCGGCGGGTTTCCCGGCTGGAATGAAGACGTCTGGGGATCCCTGAAGGCCCTGTTCCTTCCGGCCCTGGCCCTTGGGCTGATCCGGGCGGCCATTCTTACCCGGCTGACCCGATCCTCCATGCTGGAGGTGCTGCGGGAGGATTATATACGCACAGCCCGGGCCAAGGGGTTGAAGGAACGCACCGTGGTCTATGGTCACGCCTTGAAAAACGCGCTGATCCCGGTGCTGACCATTTTCGGCCTGCAAATGGGGCAGCTGCTGGCCGGGGCCATCATCATCGAAAATGTGTTCACCCTGCCCGGACTGGGACGGTTGGTGTTCCAGGCCATTGGCCAGCGAGACCTGCCCGTGGTGCGGGAGGTGGTGCTCTTCATGGCGGCCGCCGTAGTAATCGTCAACTTTCTCGTGGACCTCTCCTACGCGGCCGTTGACCCGCGGATTCGAATGGAGGGGCAATGACCATGGGGCGCTATTTTAAGAACCTGAACTTTTCGCTGGGGGTGGTCCTGTGCACCGTGGTGGTGGCCATGGCCCTGGTCAGCCTCTTCTGGACGCCGTACAGCCCCAACACCATGGATGCGCAACACCGCATGGAAGCGCCCTCCATGGTCCATCCACTGGGCACAGACCAGTACGGCAGGGACACGCTCTCCCGCGTGATGGTCGGCGCGGTGAATTCCATCGTTGTC
Source organism: Desulfosarcina sp. (assembly GCF_041551955.1). Classification (GTDB taxonomy): domain Bacteria; phylum Desulfobacterota; class Desulfobacteria; order Desulfobacterales; family Desulfosarcinaceae; genus Desulfosarcina. The sequence continues at coordinate 6,963 of NZ_JBFELV010000141.1, read as the reverse complement.
GGGTTGATCACCGTGGCCATCGGCATGGGGGCGGGAATCCTCCTGGGGCTGATCAGCGTGTGGGGCGGCCGGCTGACCGATGAGGTCATCATGCGATTTTCGGACCTGCTCTTCGGCTTCCCGGCGGTGCTGTCGGCCATTCTGATCACCGCGGTCCTGGGGCCGTCAGCGGTCAACGCCATGCTGGCCATCGGCATCTTCTACATTCCGGTATTTGCCCGGCTCACCCGGGCATCAGCCCTGACGGTCAAAGGACTCGACTACATTGCCGCGGCCCGGGCGGCCGGGCAGACAGAAGTGACCATCATCCGGCGACACGTGCTGCCCAACATTCTCTCTCCGCTGATCATCCAGGCAACCATCCAGTTCGCGGTCGCTATTCTGGCCGAAGCCAGTCTGAGCTACCTGGGGCTGGGCGCCCAACCCCCGCATCCCTCCTGGGGCCGGATGCTCAACGAGGCCCAGACCTTCATGTCGCTTACCCCGTGGATGGCCTTGTTCCCGGGCATGGCCATCGCCTGGACGGTTCTTGGCTTCAACTTGCTGGGGGATGGGCTGAGGGACATACTGGATCCGCGCTTGCGGTGAGAAAAAAATGATACCCGAATCCGTTATTCAAAAGGTGCTCAACCAAATCGATCCTGAAGGGGTGATCGACCTCACCGCTCGTTTGGTGCGATGCAACTCGGTGTGGGACCCGCAGGCAGCCACCAGTGAAGCCGAAGCGGCTGGTCTGGCCGCTCAATGGGCCCGGAACAGGGGCTTCGATGTGGCCGTGGAAACCGTGGCCCCGGACCGGCCCAATGTGATCATCCGTTGGATCGCCGGCCCCGGCCCCCGAACGCTGATGTTCGAGGGGCACACGGATGTGGTCACGCCCGGCAACCTGAGCCGATGGCGATACGATCCCTTTGGTGCCCACATCGAAAATGGCCGCATGTTCGGTCGTGGCACCAATGACACCAAGGGAAACCTGGCTGCCATGCTGGTGGCCATGGCGGCCCTGAAGGCGTCGGGCGTCCCCTTGGCCGGGTCAATCGTGGGTGGTGTGTTGTGCGACGAAGAGGGCATGATGGCCGGGGTGCAGGATTTCATCGCCCGCGGCCATGCCGATTCGGTGACGGCCGCAGTCGTTTGCGAACCCCAGGACGGACTCGTCTGCATCGCCCAGAAAGGTGCGGTGCGAGCCCGGTTTGCCGTCCACGGACGCATGAGTCATGGGGCCATGCCCCTGTCCGGTCTCAACCCGGCCCCAGCCGTGGCCCGGATTATCGATGGATTGGCCAGCCTGGAAGCCGAAGCGATCGAGACCATCGGCAAAAACCCCCTGCTGGGCTGGCCCAGTTTTACTCCGACGGTGGTCCAGGCACCCTCCCAGGGGCCGCCCCAGCTCAACGTCGTACCGGGCGAGGCGGAAATCCTGGTGGATGTGCGCACGCTTCCCGATCAGAACCACGATGCCATCCGCAAGGCCCTGTCTGCCCTGGTGCGGCAGACGGTCAGGGACATCAACCAGCGCTACCAGGAGACAGACCGGCAGATGGGTATCCAGCGGCCCTGGGAATTGGACGTGACGGTGCAGTTTCTTTCCGACCGGCCCTGCACCCATACCGACCGAGGTGATCCGGTGGTCTCCTCCGCCGTTTGGGCCAGCCGACAGGTCAACGGCAGGGATCCAGAATTCGCCGGGGTGCCGGGCGCCACCGACGGCACGTTTCTCTGGGCACTCAAGGATATACCTATCGTCACCATGGGCGCCGGAGATCGCCAGGTGCCCCACCAGGTGGACGAATGGGTGGATCTCGACCAGCTGGTGGACACGGCCCGCATATATGCCCTCACGGCCCTGCACTACCTCTATCCCGGAGACCACCCTTGAGAGGCGCGCTGCTGGACATTCGGGGCTTGTCGGTCCACTTCTTTACCCCCGAAGGAATCGGCCGTGCCGTCGAAGCCGTGAATCTGTCCATCGCCCCCGGTGAAACCTTGGGGCTGGTGGGTGAATCAGGCTGCGGAAAAAGCGTCACCACCCTGGCCGTGGTGGGTCTGGTGCCATCGCCACCGGGCCGGATCGTGGCGGGAGAGGTCCGTTTTTTAGGCAGAGACCTGCTGAAAGCCGATCCCGAGGCCCTGCGTCACATCCGGGGCCGTGAAATCGGCATGATTTTTCAAGAACCCATGACCGCCTTGAACCCCGTGCTGACCATCGGCCGCCAGGTCGCCGAACCCCTGGTGGCCCACTTGGGAATGTCTCGGGCCGATGCGCTGAAAAAAGCGGCGCGGTGGCTGGACCGGGTGCGCATCCCATCGGTGGAAAAACGGCTGGGGGCCTACCCACACGAGCTGTCCGGCGGCATGCGCCAGCGGGTGATGATTGCCATGGCCATGATCTGCCGGCCGCGTCTACTGATTGCCGACGAACCCACCACGGCCCTGGACGTGACCCTCCAGCGCCAGGTGCTCTCGCTGATGACCGGACTTCAGGCAGAACTGGACACCGCCATGCTGCTGATCACCCACGACCTGGGAGTGGTGGCCCAGACCGCCAGCCGGGTGTCGGTGATGTATGCGGGTCGGGTGGTGGAGACCGCCGACGTCCGTCCCCTGTTTGCCGACCCCCTGCATCCTTACACCCAGGGCCTGCTTCAATCCATGCCAATGCTCGGAACAAGCCGTCGTGGACGGCTGCATGAAATTCGCGGCACGGTGCCGGCCGCCACGGACCCCATCAGCGGCTGCCCCTTTGCGGAACGCTGTCCGTCAGCGTTTGACCGATGCCGGCAGGAGGCACCCGCTCTGGAAATGGTTCGGCCGCGAAGGAAGGTTAGCTGTTGGTTGTTCCGAGATTAGTGAATTGAGGAATTCGGAATTGAAAAAATATTGTCTCTAATCGCTTTCAACCGCCAATTCCCCAATCCCTCAATTCCCCAATTCTGGCATGTCCGGGTTACATAATGTCAATGAATCGCTGAAATGAGAGGCGACCGGATGAATCACGCACCCCTGCTTGAGGTCACGGACCTGACCAAACATTTTTCCATGGACCGCGGCTTTTTTTCACGCCCCACGGGATGGGTCAAGGCCGTCAATGGGGTCAGCTTCGGCATCCGTCGAGGGGAGAGTCTGGGGCTGGTGGGCGAATCGGGATGCGGCAAGAGTACCCTGGCCAGGCTGGTGGTGAGGCTGCTGACACCTACTGCCGGATCCATCCGGTTCGGCGGCCGGGAAATCAGCGCCCTGGATCGACAGGCGATGCGGCCACTGAGAAAGCAGATGCAGATCATCTTCCAGGACCCCTACGCCAGCCTGGATCCACGCATGACCGTGGCAGCCAGTGTCACCGAACCGTTGCGCAACGGAAGCACGTTTTCCAAACGCGAACAGCGCACACTTGCCGGTGATCTGCTGGCAACGGTGGGCCTGCGGGTCAGTGACCTGGACCGCTACCCGCACGAATTTTCCGGTGGTCAGCGCCAGCGCATCGGCATTGCCCGGGCCCTGTGCGTAAGGCCGGCGATAGTGGTTGCCGATGAGCCGGTCAGCGCCCTTGACGTCTCCATCCAGGCCCAGATTCTCAATCTGATGATGGATCTTCAACAGCAGTTCGAGCTTGCCTATCTCTTCATCTCCCACGATATCAGCATCGTGGAACATTTTTGCGACCGGATCGCCGTCATGTACGCCGGTCACTTGGTGGAGGTCGCCGGCGCCAAGGGATTTCACGGCGCCTGCAGGCATCCCTATGCCCAAGCCCTGGTGGCCGCCGTGCCCCGGCCCGACCCGCAGGTGCCGCTGCCGCCGGTGCCCGTGGAGGGCGAGCCCCCGGATCCGTCTGCCTTGCCGCCCGGGTGCCCGTATCATCCCCGCTGTCCCCACGCATTCGATCCATGCTTGGACCATCGTCCGCCGCTGGTTGAAGCGGGGGGAAACCACCAGGTGGCCTGCTGGCTCGATGGGGGAAGAGGCCTTGACGAAGCGCTGCCGAAACCATGACCCGATGGGCACCGGTTCCATGGACCACCGCTCAATCGGCACGGGTCCGGATGATGGCACCTTTGTCGGCGGATTCGGCCAACCGGCTGTATAGATAGAGGTATCCCTCGGTAACACGCGGTTCTGGCGGCTTCCATTGAATACGCCGACGGTCGAGCTCCTCTTCCGCCACCTTCAGGTCCAGCCGTTTACCGGGGATGTCGATCGCAATGACATCCCCGTCCCTCACCAGGGCGATAGGCCCCCCTTCCATGGCTTCGGGAGAAATATGGCCGATAAAACAGCCGTTGTTGGTCCCGGAAAAACGGCCATCGGTCACCAGGGCAACCTTGTCGCTGAGCCCGAGACCATGCAGCAATTTCATCGCCTTGAACATTTCGGGCATACCTGGCCCGCCCTTGGGGCCTTCATAGCGAATCACCACCACGTCGCCGGGTCGCACGGCATCCTCCATGATGGCCGCATTGGCCTCGGACTCGGATTCGAAGACCCGTGCCGGTCCACTGAAAGTGAACATGTCGCTGCGTATCGCTGCCGGCTTGACCACCGCCGAATCAGGCGCCAGGTTGCCGTGCAGCACCGCTAGTCCGCCGCTGGAGCTGAAGGGTTTCTCAAAAGTCTTGATCACCTCATTATTGGGTGAGACATGGCCGCGAATGTTTTCGCCGATCGTCCGACCGGTGACGGTCATTGCCTCCTTGTGCAGCAAGGAGACGATCTCGTTCATCACAACCGGTACCCCTCCTGATTCAAAAAAATCGATTACATTGCATGCGGCTGCTGGGTTCATCTTGGCGACCAGGGGTGTACTGCGGCTGATATCGTCAAACATTTTGATGTCGAATACCACGCCGGCCTCGTAGGCGATGGCGGGAATGTGCAAGGCGGCGTTCGTGGACCCGCCGATGGCGGATGTCAGACGAACGGCGTTTTCCAGGGATGCTCCGGTGATGATCTGCCTGGCGGTGATGCCGGTGCGAACCAGATCGACAACGGCGCGGCCGGAGTCTTGGGCCACATGCAGCCGCCCGGTATGTGCGGCCGGGATCATGGCGCTGCCGGTAAGGGACATGCCGATCGCTTCCGCGATGCAGCACATGGTGTTGGCGGTCCCCAAAAAGGAGCATGAGCCGCATGTTGGGGCACACGCATCCTCCATGCGAACTAGTTCTTCCTGTGAAATTTGACCCTTCTTCAGCATGCCGACCCCTTCGAGGATCGAGGTGGTGTCTGCCTTGCGTCCCTGTATCTGCGGCCCCCCCATCATGGGACCGCCGTTAACCAGGATGGCGGGCAGGTCCAGTCGGGCTGCCGCCATGAGCATGCCAGGGACGATCTTATCGCAGGATCCCAGCAGCACCAGGCCGTCGTACTGGTGCGCCTGAACCATCAGTTCAATGCTGTGGGCAATGATATCGCGGGTAGGCAGGATATAGCGCATGCCCGCGTGGCCTTCGGCAATACCGTCGCAGGCCCCGATGACACCGAATTCCACCGGCGTGCCGCCGGCGGCTCGAATACCTTCCCGGACCGCTGCCGATACCTGGCGCAGGTTGTAATGGCCGGGAACTGCGGTGCTCCAGGCGTTGGCAATCCCGATCAGGGGCTTTTCCAAATCGCTGTCGGTGTAACCCATGGATTTATAGTAGGCGCGGTTAATGCTCCACTCCGGCCGCTCGAGAATCTTCTGGCTTCGCAGTTTCATGTTTTTAAATCCCATTGAAAATATTGAACGGGTTGAATCAGGGGACCGGTGTCAACTTGAAAGTTTGGCCGCCATCTTGATGGCTTCGACCATTGACTGGGGGTTGGCCCGGCCTTCCCCGGCTTTGTCGAAGGCGGTGCCATGATCCACCGACGTGCGGACGATGGGAAGCCCGATGGTGACGTTTACGCCCGCCATTTGGCCCCATGTGCCGGTAACATCGTCGTATTGAAAACCGACCAGTTTAGCGGGGATATGCCCTTGATCGTGGTACATGACCACAACAGCATCATACATGCCGCCTCTCATCTTGGAAAAAACAGTGTCCGCCGGCAGCGGGCCTTCAACCCGCATCCCGGCTGATCGACCAGCTTCCACAGCCGGCGTGATTTCGGTGTCATCCTCGTCACCAAACAGGCCGCCTTCGCCGCAGTGGGGATTCAGACCGGCAACGGCAATCCGGGGCGTGTGGATGTCCAGTTCCTTCAAGGTATTGTGGGTGAGCTGAATCACTTTCAGGACCCGCGCCTTTTTAACCCGGTCGCAGGCTTCCCGAAGGGATACGTGTGTGGAGACGTGCGTCACCCGGAAGTTCCCGTCGACCAGCATCATGGCATAATCCGTGGTCCCGGTTTTTTCGCCGTAGATCTCGGTATGACCGGCATAGTGAAAGCCGGCGGCGTTGATTGCGGCTTTGTTGATCGGGCCGGTGACGGTGCCGTCGATCTCCCCGGCCATGGCGAGCGCAATGACACGGTCTATATATTCAAACGCAGCCCTGCCCTGGGCGCCGGTGACGGTTTGGTGCTGCAAATCAGTCATCGGCAAGTTCATCAGGTCCAGCACATCCAGGGTTCCGGGCATGAATCGGCCGCCCGTGACCTGGCTGCAGGCGTTGAGCGTCAGTTTCAGGTTGGAAAATTTGATCGCGTTGGCCATCACAGCCCCATCGCCGACAATCATCGGACGACAGACCCTGTAAATCTTAGCATCACTGAGCGCCTTGGCACAGACCTCTGGTCCGATACCCCCGGGATCGCCCATGGTGATGCCCAGCAGGGGGAGTTTGGATATCTGCTTCATAATTTAAAAACCTCTATGTCAAAGCATGGATAAGTTGAACCAGGGTATCGGCGGAACCGAACGCACCCGCCTTGGTCACTACGGGTAGACCATTGAATGGACCGCCTACCAACTCGCCGCGCATCAGTCCCGGGAGGATCTCCTCACGTATCAGCAAGGCCGAGGCGGCAACCTGGCGCCGG
>NZ_JBFELV010000140.1:0-10835 GCF_041551955.1 Desulfosarcina sp. | reverse complement strand
TATTGACCCAAAGCCGAATAATCGGGTATGCCGTCGTTCTGAATCATGGCCAAAACCATTTCAATCGACGAGATTCGCCAACGGAAGAACCCACCTGAGACGACGGATCGCTCCGAAAAAAAGAGGTTCCCTTTCGCCTCCGTTTTCGTAGGTGATTCGGATAGAGGAAAAGGATCAGACGCCTGCGCGCCTCCGGGCCAAAGACGACCCCACCCATCGCCATGCCAGCGATTGACCCAGTTGCTTCGCGGCAAACCATGCTCAAGCCCTGCAGCAGGATTCAACAGCCGCCACCGCCTTGGGGATGGCTGGTCCCAGAACCAATGCGCCGGTGGAGGTAATCCGCACATCATCTTCAATACGAACCCCGCCAAAATCCAAATAGGGTTCAAGCTTGCCGTAATCGATCAGATCGGAAAATCGGTTTTCGCCTCGCCATTGGTCGATCAACTGGGGGATGAAGTAAATTCCCGGCTCCACGGTTACCACAAAACCCGGTGCCAGGGGTTTGGCCAACCGAAGGCGGTTGATGCCGAAACGGCTGTCCCGACGAATATCGTCCGTGTACCCCACCTCATCTTCTCCGAGACACTCCATGTCGTGAACATCCAGGCCCAGCATATGCCCCAGTCCATGGGGAAAGAAAAGCGCATAGGCCCCGGTTTGAACAGCCCGGTCCACACTCCCGTGCATCAACCCGAGATCCTTGAAGTCCGAAGCGAGCCGTTGGGCGGCAACCTGATGAACCTCCTTAAACGGGATGCCGGGCTTCATGGCGGCCAGCGCATCCGCCTGCATACCCAATACGACCTCGTAAATCTCCTTTTGACGACTGGTAAACCGGCCGCCCACCGGAATGGTGCGGGTCGTGTCGCAGGCGTAGCCCAATGGCGATTCCGCCCCGCAGTCGCAGATCGCCAGGCGGCCGTCGGGCATCAGGTTGTCGTGACAATGGTTGTGCAGCGTCTGGCCGTGGATTGAAAAAATGGTCCTGAACGGTGGGTTTCTGCCTGACCGCCCGTATGCGATGCCTTCTATGGCGCCCACCACCTCGCGCTCGTATCGTCCCGGCACGGCCAGGCGCATGGCAGTCGTCTGCATGACGGCATTGATCTCCAGAGCCGCCTCGATTTGGGTCAGTTCCGCTTCGCTTTTCACCGAACGCTGGCGGATCACTGAACGGATAAACGCTGTTGACGTATTGCCGGCAACGGCCGAAGGATCCATGGCGCAAAGTTCGGCCACCTGCATCGTTTGATCCATTCGGTATGGCGGCAAAAAATGAACCGGCCGTCGGCCCCTGATTGCCGCAGCGACAACTGCACACAATTGACTTGAAGATTCACACCGGTCTACGCCGATACTCCGGCATCGCTCCGGCAAGGAGGGTTGCGGACCGCTCCAGATCAGCTCATCCAGGGGCCGATCGTCGCCGAAGATCGTTTCCAGATCCGCTTCTACGTCGATCGCAGCCACCAGGTTCGGCAGATCGATGCCCCAGAAATACAAAAATGTACTGTCCTGGCGGAAAAAATGGCAGTTGTCCGCAGCGTTGATCGGGCTTGGGCTGTTTCCCAGAAACAGGATCAATCCGGAATTTACATCCGCCTTGAGACACTGACGCCTGCGGGTGTAAACATCAGCAGAGAACATGTATGCATCCTAACGGGCATGAACGCAGCCCAGAGGCGGGAGCGGGCCTTTGCCATCATAAAAAAGTGGGCTTGAGCCGGATGCACCTTCCAAGAAAGCTGTCCTCACAGGACCGACATTGGCATCCGGCAGCGGCCCGGTCTTTGGTCTTTTTACGGTCGTCCAGCGGCGTGCCACCATGCGGAATCGGTTGCCGGCAAGGGTGGTTGACATCGACCGAAATTTTTCCGATCGCGCACGTTTTGCTGTCAGGCGATGCGCTCGGCCGCACCTGCATATACCGGCATGAGGGTTTCAAATAGGGCCGCCATGTCACTGGCGATGGTTTGCTTTTTTTCAATGGCGGCGTCCTTGCCCATCTGCTTTTCGATGCGCAGATCGACGACGCCGGACTTGCCGGCGGCCGTTAAAAAGGCGCTCAAGGATTTTACCGGTGCATCCTTTTTTTCCGGAAGCGTGTTCACCCATTTTTCTTTTTTGGCTTCCAGTTTCCCGCTGAAGCCCTGACCGCTCAGATCACACAGGTAGAGGTCGTGAGATACACACTGTTTATGGAGCCATGAATCGTTTTCCGGCTTTGCAAACCATGCCATCAATGCATGCCAGTCGCTCGTTTCGGTTGCGGCCAAATCGGGTGCGGGGACATGAACCCCAAAAAAAAGGCCCCCCTCCTCCACCCGGGCATAGAATTTTGCCTGCAGCTTTAGATCAGCCTGCTTCTGACGAACGATATCTATCCAGGCGACTTCGGGCTTGCGCAGCACGGCCCACGAATTGAACTTGAACTGTTTATTTTTCAACCGCTGGGCGACCGCACCACCGAGTTGCCCGCGACCGCGCCAGGAGGTCTTGGAGACCGTATTGCTGAAGTCGGTAGCTTCAAGGCCGGCAAAATGCTTGCCCCCTTTGGAGGTTGAAGCCTTGGCTTTTTTGATTTTCTGCGCAGCCTGGGCTTTTTCAAGTTCTTTTTCAAATTGCATCCGTTCGATAATGCGCCGCTGCAGATCTATGGGTGTCGATATTTCCTCGCCATCTTCCCATCGGATATCCATGGAATCCCTTCGTATGGCGAGCACCTCAAAGGCCCCTTTCATATTTTCATATTTTTCGCCGATTTCGAATTTAATCTCTTCTGTCATGCAGTTCTCCTTGTGGTGAAATTACGTGAGGTCACGTTAACCTCAATACCATCCATTCATCGGTGTATGGGAATCTCGGAAATAAACAATTCATTGTCGTCAAAGAAAAGCTCAACGCAGCGGTCTTCGTCCCCCCTGGACAGGTCGATCACCGACTCGGCAATTTTTTCGGCGTACGGCGCAATGGGATAAAGGTTTATGGTTCTCAAGGTTTCCACCAGTTCATCGCAACCCGCGGCGGCAGCCCTGGCAATGGTCTCTCCATCATAGTCCTGATCGCATATCAGGTCAAAATGGTCCTCGCGAAGCATGGATGAGTCCACATTTTTGGTGTCTTTATCGAGTACGGCAAATTCTTTAATGTTCAGTTTGTTTTTCTTTGACGACTGACAAATTAGGTATTTTTGTCTCATTTCTCTTTCTCCAGATTTTCCATCGACCCCACGCATAGAAGCCGCGACAGCCATGCCAAATGATCAGAGCGCGCAGAATGTGCGTATCGCAATCGAGTTGTCCGTTGCCATCTTCACTGCAGCCCGGGAGAGGCAGCCCTGTTTCGCGGGAGGAAAAGTGTCACACACCGAGGGACAGTGCCGAAAATGATTAAACCCTGCCCGCGGCAAACCGCGGGGGATGTTCTGCCTGTATCGGCAGAGCTGCGCAGCACCGTTAAGATTGAGTTCGATTTCCAGTTCGCTCGCTATCTCGGTTCAGCAAGGCGAACATTTATCTTAGCCTATATGGAACCCAACCGTTTGTCAATTATCCACCCCTTTGCCGGTGCGGAGTCACCACCGGACAATCCGTCTTTTACGAGGAACGAATCCGTCACTTGATGACCTTCAAGGTGTTGCCGCGCAGCAGTCGTTTTTGGAGTTCCCTCAAAATCACATAGGATGCCTGTTCGGGCGTGATCGTTTTTACGTTTGCGGTGAACATGCAAGATTTCATCAACGGATCGTTGCCTGGAAGACGGAATTCGTTTCGCAGGAAAATGCCGTAGGAGTGGTGAAACCGGATGAGTGCAGACTCGTTCATGTTGGCCAGACGCGTTTGGTCTGCAAACGTCATATCCTCCGCGAGTTTGTCCACGGCTTTAGCCACGGTCGGCGGGAACTTGTCCAAAAAATAGTTCATGGGCGTCACCCGACGAAAACCGATCAGCTCTGGCAGGTAAAGGGATAAAAGTGGAAATAGCAGTACCCACCGGGATCACCGTACATTACCTCGGTTTCCATCATACAGGTCCCGATCATTTTTTTAGAGGCTTCAGCATAACCAGGCTGTTTTTCTTCGTCTTGTTTGCAGGCCATGCAAACGGGTTGGTGATCAAAGACGGACAGAATTCGCTGGTCCCTGGCAGCCAGCTTCGCATGGCATCGATTGCAGGCAACCGCACAGGAGAGGTTGCGTTCCCACTGGTCTTTCATTGATTTACCCCCTTGCAGTGATGAGTTTGATAAAAAGGCCAACCCGACGCTACTAATAGTAACGCCGCCATGGTCTTTTTCAACCCGCACAGCACGATTGAAGCGCATGGGTAGTGGTGGTGCATCGTTGCCGAAAGCACCATTCGGATCGATGCCACTTACTGGCAAGGGCCGATTCGCCTGCCACTCATTACGGTCACCATGACCATCCCCATCTGCTCCGTGGTCATCTCCCCCTCGAACCGGTCGCCGTGGTAGGTTATCTTTCCCTTGCCCTTCATATTGCCGGATGATTCGCCGCAGACGACCGACCAGGAAACCGTACTGCCGACGGTCTTCATGTCGGAGACCTTGCAGTCGTCCTGTCCGGGCGAGTTGGCATGGGGGATTGCATCATCCTTGGTGATGCACTGGGAAAAGGTCATCGGAGGAATGGTCATGCCCTGCATTTTTACCTGAGAGGTGATCTCCCACATTCCGTCCTGCATATTGAGTTCTGAACCGGCGTAGACGGCGTTGAACAAGCTGACGATACTCAGAAAAATCCCTATTGAAAGCCACTTGACCATTTTTTTCCTCCTTTCAACCTCGCAAGATGGCAGGGTCCACAGAATCGGCCCTGGCCGTTCCGGTAAGCACCATGGCGGCCATCAATTCCCCAGCAATCCGCTGAATGTATTGGAACACGCCTTCCTTGAGACCACCCACGGCGGCAACGGAAAAGGGTCGACCGATCATCACTGCATCGGCGCCAAGGGCCAGCATTTTAAGGATGTCCCCACCAGTCCGCACACCCCCGTCAGCCAAGATAAAGACCTGGCCCTTCACGGCATCGACGATCTCGGGCAGCACCTCGGCAGCCCCGGGGGTATGGTCCAGCACCCGCCCACCGTGATTGGACACCACGATGGCACGAACACCTGCATCCACGGCCATGGTGGCATCCGCCACGCTCATCACGCCTTTGAGGATAAACGGCACCTTGACCTGGCTGATAATTTCACCGAGCCGCTTCGGTGACTTGGGAGAGACCGGCCGCCCCATCTGCTTCAAGGTAATCAACCCGGCGGCATCGATGTCCATGCCGATTACGCGTGCACCGGCCGCCAGGGCCTTGTCCACCTTGTCGAAGAATTCCGCATCCTCCCAGGGCTTGATGAACGGGATCCCTTTACCATTCAACGCCTTGATGGCAGCATATCCGTCCTGGTGGATAAAATCCGGCACCCCGTCCCCTACGCAGCCCATTATCCCGGCCTGGGCACATCCATCCAGAACGGCAGAAATATAGGCCGCCTCCGTGATTTTACCGCCCATATTGAAAGAGACGCCGCCAATGGGCGCCGCTAAAAAGGGCCCTGTCAGCGACTGGCCCAGGAAATCGATGCGGGTGTCGGGTTCCGACACGTCATGCACCAGGTGCATGTTAAAGCGCAAGGCAGCCAGCGCTTGCAGGTTGGCCCTAAACGCACTTCCGGTTCCCAACCCACCCATGCCCGGCACTTCTCCTGCACAGGCCCGGCCGTCGCACACCGGACAGACCCGGCAATATCCTTTCATCCGTTCCCGGGCCACTTTTCGAATCTCATCCAATTTTGGTTCCTTTCTTCGACAGCGACGATCGCAGGAGGCGGTGTCGAAGGCACACACAGGTTCAGCGTCCACCGTTCCAAGTTAGCTTTTCCGGCCACCATACCCACCATTTTTTTTAACCACAATGAAAAAAAATGAAGGGTTGTGACCGGATCTGTCACAACCGGATGGTAAATTTGAACCTAACAAAAAGGTCAACCCTTTAAAAGGAGGAATTCCATGAGAAAGCACGAACTGACCACCGATTATCACGACTATTTCGAATATTTCGGAAACACCGAGATCGAACGGATCAGAAGGCGGGCCGGTCGGACCCTGAGACGGGATTGGATCATATTCGATACCGTCGACGAAGCCATGGATTATTTCAACAGCAAATGCGGTGAATTCGTGGGGTACTACATGTAATTTTAACCGGAACGGGTTTCATAAACGCCAATAGTTGATGCCTTCTTTTTCGGCATCACCCGGTTCGAAGGCGCTCTTGACATCCACGACGACCGCCCGGCCGCCGCCGCACAATCCCGCCAGACGCGCCAAGCCCATATCCCGGTAAGGTTTGTGGGAAACGGCCAATACCAGGGCATCGACGCCGTTGAGCTGATCCAACGTTTTCAGTTCGACACCGTAATAGGCCTTGGCTTCGTCGGGGTCCGCCAGCGGATCGTGGACCAGGACATCGATGCCGTAGTCGGCCAGTTCGGCGATGATGTCAACCACCCGGGTGTTGCGAAGATCAGGCACGTCTTCTTTAAAGGTGATGCCGAGTATGGCGACCCGGGTGCGGTTGATCTGTTTGCCTTCCTGGATCATCAGCTTGACGACCCGCTCGGCCACATATTTGCCCATGCCGTCATTGATGCGCCGGCCGGCCAGAATCATCTCCGGATGGTAGCCGATGGATTCGGCCTTGAAAGTCAGATAGTATGGATCGACGCCAATGCAGTGTCCGCCCACCAGGCCGGGCCTGAAGGGTAGAAAGTTCCATTTGGTGCCGGCCGCTTTCAATACCGCCATGGTGTCGATGCCCATGATGTCGAAAATCATGGACAGTTCGTTCATCAGGGCGATGTTCAGATCCCGCTGGGTGTTCTCGATCACCTTGGCCGCCTCGGCCACCTTAAGAGTGGGCGCCACGTGGATGCCGGCCTTGACCACGCTGCCGTAAACCTTTTCCAGCAGCTGGGCCGTGGGCATATCGGACCCGGAAACGATCTTGAGGATCTTATCCACCGTGTGTACCCTGTCCCCGGGGTTGATCCGTTCCGGCGAATAGCCAACGGTAAAATCCCTGCCGAAGACCAGGCCCGACTCCTTTTCGAGGATCGGCACGCACACCTCTTCGGTGGCCCCAGGGTAAACGGTGGATTCAAATACCACGACACTGCCTTTGGTCAGATGGCGCCCCGTGGATTCGGACGCACTGCGCAGGGGTGTCAGATCCGGGATGCGGTACTGGTCGATTGGCGTGGGAACGGCGACGATGATCAGCCGGCAGTCGCCGAGGGCCTTGGGGTCGTCCGTGTAGACCACCGTGGCGGCAGCCATCTCTTCATCGGAAACCTCCAGGGTACGGTCCCTGCCGGAGGTCAGCTCGGCGATTCTGCTGGATTTGAAATCGTAGCCCACCACATCGAAATACCGGGAAAGGTGAACGGCCAGGGGCAGCCCGACATAGCCCAGTCCAACCACCGCAATCTTCTCCTGTTTGCCCGCCAGCGCGTCAAAGGTCAACATCATCCACTTCTCCTTGGTTTTCAACGGGTTCGTAAAATACGGAAGGCCGCATGCGTGTTTTGACCGTTTGCCAACTCTCGGCAACATACATCATATCTTGCCGAGATAAAAGAGCAATCGCCTTGGCCAAGGACAGGTGGCCCGATTACTGATCACCGATAAAAAACGGCCGGAAATCCGTTTCCGGCCGTTTCAGCGCATCGTCGATCTGATCCAGCAGGCGGTTGCGACACCCGGGCAGACGGCCTTCCAGGTTGATGTAATTGGTGTAGTGGTCGCTGGTCAGCTGAGACGGGGCGTCCAGCAGCCGGATCATACTGGCCGCTTCCGTCAGCACCCCGTGCGGTCCCAGCATCTCGAAGGCGCCGCTCTCGACCATCTTGAGCAGGGGGGTGTGGCGCTTGGGAACGAAGGTTCGCAGCCGGATGAAATCCGGAGCGATGCGATTGAGCACATCGGCAGTCCGGGAAGCGTGCGGCAGGGTCCGAGCCGCACCCCCGAGACCCAGGACGACGTACAGGCTCAACTGGATGCCGGCAGCCATGGTCCACCCCCCGGCCTCGATCTGCTGCCTGGCCGTGGTGCCTTTCTGGGTCAGCCTCAGGATTACGTCGTCGCCGGACTCGAGCCCGACATGGATGCGGTTCAACCCGGCATCGGCCAGACGCTTCAGCTGGTCAGGCCCTTTTTTATGGATGTACTGGCTGGAGCCGTATACGGTAATTCGCTCCAGATGCGGAAAGATGCGCCGGGCATGGCCACAGATGCGGCAGAGGTCCTCGGTGGGCATGGCGATGGTGTTGCCCGCCGGGAAAAAAATCGTGCGGACGCCGCGGCCGTGAAGTGCCCGGGCCTGATCCAGATCATTGATAATATCCGCCACCGGCCGCACCCGGTAACGCGGGCCGTCCTTGTAGACCATGCAGAAGGTGCAGCGGTTGTGGGGGCAACCGATGGTGGCCTGGACCAGCAGGGAGTCGGCCTCGCTAGGGGGGCGATAGATGGGTCCTTCGTAGTGCATGGTTTGGAATTGGGGATTTGTTTATTGTGATTTATTTGGGGTTTGTTATTTGTTATTTGTCATTTGTCATTAACCTTTTGGCTATTGTTATTTGATTCTTGTAGCTGCAGCTGTTTCAGCAACTTTCGCCGTTCCCCCTGACGCAAGTGCCGCCAGGATCCCTTCCCAAGGCTGCCCAGCTTCAAATCAGCCACGCGGATGCGGTGGAGGCGGACCACCCGGTTGCCCGCCTTTTTCACCATTCTGCGGATCTGGCGATTCTTGCCCTCCATCAAGACAATGCGGAACCGATTGCCGGAGAGACGGTGCACCCGGGCCGGCCGGGTCATGACACCGGACAGCGGGATGCCTTTTTCCATGGCTGCCAGGGCTTGATCGGCAAGGGGCCACTGCACGGTCACGTCGTACTCTTTTTCGTGATCGAAGGAGGGGTGGGAGAGGCGGTGATGGATGCGGCCATCGTTGGTCATCAGCAGCAGACCGGTGGAATCCTTGTCCAATCGCCCCACTGGAAAAAGTCGCTGGGGCAGGTCGATCAGGTCCGTCACCACCGGCTCACCCCTGTGCTCGCAGCTGGCCACAATGCCTTCGGGCTTGTTGAGCATCACATAGATGAGCCGATCCGGTCTGCCCACCGGTGCGCCGTTGAGATGCACCACATCGGTCTCGGGATCGACCTTGGTGCCTAAGGCAACCACCACGGCGCCGTTGACGGTTACGTTGCCGGCAAGGATGTGCGCCTCGCCTTTGCGCCTGGAACAGGCCCCGGCTTCGGAGAGGAATTTTTGTAGACGAACCAATGCCATGGCTAAGATGATGGCCTTTCGTCAGGACCGGTAGTCGGCGTTAATCTTCACATAGTCCAGGGAAAAGTCACAGGTCAGCATGCTCGCCCTCCCCTGTCCCAGGTTCAGATCCAGGGTGACGGAGAATTCCGGCTTTTTCAGCACCCCAGTGGCCTTTTCTTCGGCCTCCCAGCCGCAGCCCGTGCCGTCTTTGACCATCTGCACATCGTCGAAATAGAGATCCAACCGCTCAGGATCTAAAAAGACCCCGGCACGCCCGGCCGCCGCAAGGATGCGCCCCCAGTTGGCGTCTTCCCCGAAAAAGGCCGTCTTGACCAGCGGCGAGTGGGCGACGGTGTCGGCAATGGCCAGGGCATCCGTATCGGAGTGGGCCCCGCGTATAGTCAGGTCAACCAGCTTGGTGACCCCCTCGCCGTCCTTGACCATCTGCCGGGCCAGATCCATGCACAGATCATCCAACAGCCGCTGGAAGTCGACCCGACTGTTGTCCGTTTCGATCCTGGCCCCAGAGGCGCCGTTGGCTAAGAGAATCACCGTGTCGTTGGTGCTGGAGTCACCATCGATGGTGATGCGGTTGAAAGACCCGTCCACCGACCGCTTCAGCGCCGGCTGAAGATCGGAAAGGGAGATGTCGGCATCCGTGCAGATGAAACATAGCATGGTGGCCATGTCCGGCCGGATCATGCCGGCGCCCTTGGCCACGGCGACGATCCTGTAGGAAACGCCGTCCACCGAACCTTCGCGCGCCCCTGTTTTGGGCCGGGTGTCGGTGGTCATGATGGCGCGGGCCAGATCGGGCACCCCATCTGGACTCAAGCCGACGGCCAGCGCGGGCATGGCCGCCTCGACCGTGTGGATGGGAAAAGGGGCGCCGATCACACCGGTGGAAGCCACCAGCACCTGATCGTCGGGCAGGTTCAACACCCGGGCAGCCGCAGCGGCCATGGCTTCGGCGGCGATCAAACCCTGCGGACCATTGGCACAATTGGCATTGCCCGCATTGACGATCACCGCCCGGGCTGCGCCGGATTTGACCCGCTCCCGATCCAGCTTCACGGGTGCCGCCTGAACGCGGTTTCGAGTGAACACCGCCGCCACCCGCGCCGGCCGGTCGGACACCAGCAATCCCAGGTCGAGGCTGCCGTTTTTCTTGATGCCCGCGGCCATGCCGCAAGCAGTGAATCCTCTACAGGTCAATGGTACCATATTGATTTCCTCGTAAACATGTTCGCTTTTCATTGCTCAAATATCGCCCGTTGTCAATCGGGGAAAAACATTACCAACCCTTGCAAACCACCGCCGGATGGCATAAAGATCGCCTGTCTAGGTGGCCGAACCGTCTGCATTTAATTTATGGGAAAAGGCGTAAGCGGTCACAGGTTCTGCGTTCTGCGTTCTGGGTTATAAGTCCAAAGCCGTTGAACCGTTGAACCCCGAACCCCGAACCCCGAACCCC
>NZ_JBFELV010000139.1:0-10848 GCF_041551955.1 Desulfosarcina sp. | reverse complement strand
TGCCCATCCGGCCGGATACCGACGCCATCCTGGTTCAGGACAAGAGCGCCATTCCCCTTTACAGCGACTATCCGTGTATCAACTGCGGCGATTGCGTGCGCATCTGCCCGGCCAACGTGCCGGTGAACCTGCTCGTTCGCTTTCTGGAAGCCGGACAGTATAACGAAGGCGCCGATCTTTACGACCTTTACTCGTGCATCGAGTGCGGCATGTGCAGCTACGTCTGCGTGTCGCGCATCCCCATCTATCAGTACATCAAACTGGCAAAATACGAAATTGGCCGGATCACATCTGCGGAGGAGATGAATGAACAGTAAGAAGACGCTAATCGTATCCCACGCACCGTTCTGGCATGACGGCAGCGGGATTCCCGAGCGAAGCTACCACACCATGATCGCCGCCCTCCCCGCCGCTTGCGTGGGAATCGCCTATTATGGCGCCCCGGCGCTGGGCGTCATCAGCCTGGCCATCGCCTCGGCGATCCTCTGGGAACTGCTGCTCAACTACGCCAGTAAACGGCCGATCACCGTAGGCAACGGCAATGCCGCCCTGACCGGATTGCTGATCGCCATGGTGCTTCCCGCTTCGGCCCCCTGGTGGCTCGTCCTCATCGGCACCTTCCTGGCCATTGTCATCGGCATGCAGATATTTGGCGGCATTGGTGCCAACCCGTTCAATCCGGTGGCCCTGGCGATTGCTATTTTAATGGTGTCCTACAAAAATCACCTCGATTTCGACGCCGCACTGGTCAACTTCTCACTCGACTTCCCTTCCACGACGGATCCGCTGGCCGCCCTGAAAGCCTTCGGCCCGGGGGCGGTAGAGAACCTTAATTCGGTCGATCTGCTCATGGGACGGCAGGTGGGCGGCCTGGGCAGTGCCTGTGGTCTGGCCATCGCCATCGGCGGCATCTACCTGATACTAAGGGGAATCATCCGCTGGGAGATCAGCATCGCTTTTATCGTCGGCGTCTTCATCAGCGCCATGCTGTTCAACATGTCCGATCCGGTCCGCTATGCCCCGCCGGCATTCCACCTGCTCACCGGATACACCCTGATAGGCGCCTTTTTCCTGGCCACCGAATCCTCATCCTCACCGGTAAACTTCATCCCCATGCTCGTCTACGGCGCGCTTGGCGGTGTCATGACGGTCCTGATCCGTAACATCGGCGCCTATGTGGATGGCGTGATCTTCGCAATTCTCCTGATCAATCTGATAAATCCGCTGGTCGACAAGATCAGACCCAAGGCAATTGGAAAGGTGGCGTGAAATGGGTGAAATGATCAAAATGGTTGTGGTTTTGACCATTCTCAGTGTCATTTCAGGCGGCGGCTTGAAAGGGCTGGAGGAATGGGCCAAACCCAAGATTGAAAACAACGTGATGAACCTGGTCAAAGGA
Organism: Desulfosarcina sp.; assembly: GCF_041551955.1. GTDB lineage: Bacteria > Desulfobacterota > Desulfobacteria > Desulfobacterales > Desulfosarcinaceae > Desulfosarcina. The sequence goes on along the minus strand of NZ_JBFELV010000139.1, from coordinate 9,449 downwards.
CCCGCCATCCGGCAGATCCTGGAAGCGGCCGACAACGACCCCGTGAAAGACCGGTTCAAGATCGCAGACGGTGAAACGGAACGCAATGTTTTCGTGGGTGTATTCGGCGGTACGGCCGACACCGTCGTGATGGAGGCCAGTGCCAGCGGATATGGCGACCAAGTCGGCATGGTGGTGGCCATCAACATGGCGGAGGATACCCTGCGCGGCATGGCCGTAACCACCCACAAGGAGACCCCCGGACTGGGCGCCATGGCCAAGGACAACCCCAATTTTGCGGCTCAATTTGTGGGCAAAAGCATCGGCAGCCCCTTTGGTGTCACCACCGACGGCGGCCAAATCAATGCCCTGAGCGGCGCCACGATCACCTCCCGCGCCGTCTGCAGCGGAGTCAATCAAGCCGTCGAGACATACAACAGGCTGAAACCGCAGCTGGAAGAACAAATCAAAGGCATGGGCAAATAAAGGAGTTTACTCAATGGCCAAATCGTTTGCATCTGAATTTACCAAAGGCCTCTGGAAAGAGGTCCCGCCGTTTCGGTTGGTCCTCGGCCTCTGTCCGGTGCTGGGCGTGACCACCTCCATGAAAAACGGCATCGGCATGGGGCTGGCCACCACCTTCGTCCTGCTCTGCTCCAACATCCTGGTCAGCCTGCTGAGAAAGGTCATCCCCGCCAAGGTCCGTATCGCCTGCTTCATCATCATCATCGCCACCTTCGTCATCGTGGTCGAGCAGATGATGCAGGCCTTTGCCTACACCCTCTTTTTAGACCTTGGCGTGTTCATCCCCCTGATCGTGGTCAACTGCATCGTTCTGGGCCGTGCCGAGGCGTTCGCCTCGAAAAACGGTGTTCTTAAATCGACTGCTGACGGTCTGGGGATCGGTCTCGGATTCACCTGGGCATTGGGGCTGCTGGGCGCCGTACGTGAATTGATCGGAACCGGATCCTTGAAAGGGGACGTGTTCGGGCTGATCCATTGGGATGTACCCAATATCTTCGGTGCCGCTTTCGAACCGTTCGGGTTTGCCGTCCAGGCGCCGGGCGCTTTTGTAATCCTGGGATTATTGCTCTGTGCGATGAACCTGATTCCCAGTAAATAGCGGGAGGAACTAAGCTACCATGGAATATATTGAAATCATCATCGCCACCATTTTCGTCAACAACATCCTGCTGGCTCAGTTCTTGGGCAACTGCCCGTTTTTGGGAACCTCCAAGAAGATGGAAACCGCCATGGGCATGGCCATGGCGGTTATCTTCGTGCTGGTGATGGCCGGTGTGATGACCTGGCTCATCTATGCCTACCTGCTGTTACCGTTCAAACTGGTCTTCCTGCGAACGATCGCCTTCATCCTGGTGATTGCCTCCCTGGTGCAATTCGTCGAGATGTTCCTGAAAAAAAGCATCCCTGCCCTTTATGCCGGGCTGGGCATTTTTCTGCCGCTGATCACGACCAACTGCGCCGTCTTCGGTGTGTGCGTACTCAACATCGACAAGGAGCTTGGTTTTCTGCCGGCATTGGTCACCTCCTTCGGCTATGCCGCCGGTTTCGGCCTGGCGCTGATCATTTTCGCCGGCCTGCGCGAACGCATCCTGCTGGCCCGTGTGCCCAAACCGTTACAGGACACCTCCATCGCCCTGATCACCGCTGGTGTTATTTCCCTGAGCTTCTATGCCTTTCGCGGCATGGTGTAGATTTGATTCAATAGGCTGCAAGATAATTAATTTGGCAAGGATAGAGGGAAAAAGCCGTATTTGTCATACTGCGACGACCGATAACGCTGTCCAAATTAATTATCTTGCAGCCTAAAGGAGGTTTTCGTGACCATCGCTATCCTTGTTATGCTGGGCATTGGCGCCACCTGCGGCATTATTCTCAGTGTTGCCTCCAAAGTCTTCTACGTTTATGAAGATCCGCGCATCGCCGAAGTGGAATATTTTATGGCCGGCGCCAACTGCGGCGGCTGCGGATTTGCCGGATGCAGCGCCGCAGCCGTGGGCGTGGTTGAAGGCAAGGCCGGGCCCGGTGTCTGTGTGGTTGCCGACGCGGAAGCGGCCATCAACATCGCCGCGGTCATGGGTGTGGATCCGGGAACCGCCGAGCCCTTGAAATCCCTCAACGCATGCTCCGGCGGTGACCGCGCCGAGGACAAGTTCATTTACAACGGCGCCATGACCTGCGCGGCCATGACCGCGCTCTACGGCGGCAAGCGGGTTTGCTCCATCGGTTGCATGGGCATGGGGGATTGCGTCCAATCCTGCCAATTCGACGCCATCCACATGGGACCGAAGGGGTTTCCGGTTGTCGATGAATTCAAGTGTGTGGGCTGCGGTGCCTGTCAAACGGCCTGCCCCAAGGGTCTGATTTCAGTCAAGACCATGTCCCAGCGCCTGCTGGTCTTCAACCAGGAAGACCATGCCCTGGCGCCCTGCCAGCAGACCTGCCCGGCCGAGATCGATATCCCTAAATACATTCGCCTGATCAAGGAAGGCGACTACGAGGGGGCCGTCAACACCATCCGGGAGCGCAACCCCCTGCTGCTCTCCTGCGGCCGGGTGTGCCCCCACCCCTGCGAGAATTACTGCCGCCGCGACATCGAGGACGAGGCGGTTTCGATCAACCAGCTCAAACGTTTCGTGGCCGACTACGAAATGAACAGCGGCCGACGTTTCACCATCCCCTGCGCGCCGGATACCGGTAAGCGCGTGGCCATCATCGGCGGTGGACCGGCCGGTGTCAGCTGTGCCTATTTTCTGCGACGGTTGGGGCACCATCCCACCATTTACGAGGCCATGTCCAAATTGGGCGGCATCACGCGATACGGCATTCCCGAGTACCGCCTGCCCGACGAGGTGCTGGACTGGGAGATCGAAGGCATCTTGAACCTGGGCATCGACGTGCACTACAATACCACCCTGGGCAAGGATTTCACGATTCAATCGCTGCGTGACGAGGGCTATGATGCGATCTTCATGGGCATCGGTGCCTGGAAGGACTACACCCTCGGCATCAAGGGTGAAGATCTAAAGGGGGTTTCGCAGGGCATCAACTTCCTCTCTGCGGTGGCCAATTCACCAGACAAAAAGGTTCCCATCGGCCGCCGGGCGGCGGTCGTCGGCGGCGGCAACTCGGCCATCGATTGCGTACGCACACTCCTGCGCCTGGGTTGCGAAGAAGTCTACATCGTCTATCGACGAACGCGTAAAGAGATGCCCGCCAATGAGGTCGAAATCGTGGCCTCCTAACACGAAGGCATCAAATTCCAGTTCCTGGCAGCGCCGACGCGGGTGATCGATGACGGCCAGGGCAATGTCAAGGGGCTGGAATACCTGCAGATGGAACTGGGCGAACCCGACGCCAGCGGCCGTCGACGGCCGGTGCCCATCGAAGGATCGGAAACGATTCTCGACGTGGACATGGTCATTTCCGCCATCAGCCAACAGCCGGATATCAGCTTCATGGAGGGAGAGCCGGAGAAGGAGAACATCGCCATCACCCGCTGGAACACCTTTGACAACGATCCTGAAACCCTGCAGTGCAGCGTGCCCTACCTGTTCACCGGCGGCGACGTGGCCACCGGCCCATCTCTGGTGGTGGACGCCATCGGCGGTGGACGGCGGGCGGCACGCTCGATCCATCAATACATCACCGGCGAGGAGGTCAAAGGAACCCCGCGCTCCCTGCGCAAGCGGCATATCCCCGAATCCCTGTTCGAAAAGGTTTCCGGTGTGGTCAAGTCACCCCGAACGCCCATGCCGGAACTGCCCGTGGCCCAGCGCATCGATTCGATGATCGAGGTGGACCAGGTCATCTCCGAGGCCGACGCCAAACACGAATCCAGCCGCTGCCTCGACTGCTGCCGGATCTGTTACAACCCGGACATTATCGATCGAAAAGACCAGAACGCCGCCTGAAATTCTCTTTTCTGAAACCATCAACGGTGCTGCCCATCCGGCGGCACCGTTTTTTTTAATGTTAGCGGCACCACCCTGATTCAGTGGAAACATTTATGATTTCAATGATATTTCCGACCATGTGAACGCCATCCAGGTCTTTTCTCCATTTGGCGTTAACTTTCACATTCCGACCGTCCTTCGAAGGAACAGGAATATTGATCGGATCATAAATTCTGCCGCCGTGGTCTACGATAGCATTGAATCCGCCTTCCAGGTTCTTAAAAACAATCCTTCCCGAGATATCAATTCGACCATTACGGGCAATGAAGGTGCTTGCTTCTTCTCGAAATCGCATGGTGCCGCTATCGTAATTAAGTAATAGATACAGCTGCCCGTCTTCGACGAAAAAGGATGTGACCCGTTGCAGGTCAAGCATGAAAGGACCATCCAGGCTGTCTTGCGGGCAAGCCATACGCGTGGAAAACAGCGGTCCGAAGCCAAGCTTGCCCGCAGCGAGCTGATACTCCCCCCCGCCGCGGTTGCAGTCGAACCGGATCTTAGCATTTCCGTCTGACATCAGAAAAAGGGTATAGCGGCCCGCATGCAGGCAGGCGTCAAATTAAACAGCGCTGGCTGACGAGGCTTCGTTTTGCCCCATACACGATCCTAAAAAATCCTCGTCCACGTTGCACCTTCGATATCCTCGTTCATTTTTATCCATACAATGCTATTCATGGACGCAATCCGGAAGCACGTAGTAAAGACATCGGTACATGTGGGATTTTTCAATATTGCGTTGACGCGTTAGAACAGGCGGTGGCATACATACGGCTCACAACGATGAGCCTTGCGATTGAGTTCCTCAACAATGATATCCCCAACTAGACCCTTTCGACCCAGATCCCAACGGATTGTTTCTATTTGCGAAGGGGTTTCTGGGAAAACCGATACCCTGCACATGTCTTCCATCCCTATAAAGGGGGCCACTGTTTCACCTATCGGAACCTTGAACATTCTCACGTTTGGGTCTTAATGCAAGTGTTCAAGTCCGTGATCGGCACCGACATGGCCGGTATCTCCAAGGAGGTCAATGCCATGATTGATCAAGGCTTGGTATATTATCGTACCGATGCATGAATAGCGGTAAAAGCGATTAAGGATCCTTGACTTCCTTCGATATTCCCCTGAATCGGTCGATCATTCCGGACATGTCAGAAGGCATCGGCGCTTCCATGGCCATGAACGCGCCGGTTGTTGGGTGGATGAACGAAAGCCGCCGGGCATGCAGCATCTGACGAGCCACGCTCGCGACCGCCCGACCCAGCTCGGGGGAAATCGAGGCCAGCCTTTTTTGGTCACCGCGATGTCCGTACACCGGATCACCGATGACCGGGTGCCCCATGGTTTTGCAGTGCACCCGGATCTGATGGGTCCGGCCCGTGTGGATATCCAGTTCCAGCAGACAGGCCCCCTTATACTGCTCGCAGACCCGCCAATGGGTCAGCGCCGAGCGGGGCGTGTGGGTGGTGACGGACATTTTCTTGCGATCCACCGGGTGACGGCCGATGGGCTCGTCCACGCTTCCCGTATCCTGGCGTGGATTTCCATAGACGAGTGCCACGTATTTTTTCAGAACGTCCCGGGATTTGAACTGGACTGCCAGACCATGCATGGCGCGGCTGTTCTTGGCCACCACCAGGGCACCGGAGGTATCCTTGTCCAGCCGGTGGACGATGCCCGGCCGAAGGCTTCCGGAAATTCCCGCCAGGTCAGGGCAATGGTGCATCAAGGCGTTCACCAAGGTCCCCGAGCGGTGCCCCGGGGCCGGATGCACGACCATGCCCGGCGCTTTGTTCACCACCAGCAGATCTGGGTCTTCATAAAGGATGTGGAGGGGGATCTTCTCCGGAAGGAAGCTCGACGTTGTCGGTGGGGCAATCTTACCGCAAACGACCTCTCCGGCCTTTACCGTATACCCGGGTTTTTTAGCCGCTCCGTCTACTGAAACGCATCCCTGACGAATCAGTGTCGCAGCAAATGAGCGTGAGCAGTGATCGACTTCGCTGGCGACCAGCGCGTCTAGACGCCCCCCTGCTTGCGCGTGACCGACGCGGAAGGTGAAGGACGACGGTGGGTTGGACATGGGCGAAAAACTCAGGCCTCGTCGGTTTTGAACAACGCTTCAATCTCTTCGATAATGGCCTTTTCATTTTTGTTCTTGGCGGTGGATAGCTCTTTGACGAGAAGATTCTGGGCGGTGTCGTAAAGCTTGCGCTCCCCAAATGAGAGGTCTTTGGTAGTCTTCAACAGGGACAGATCCCTGAAGACCTCTGCGACTTCGAACAGCGAACCGGTTTTGATCTTTTCCATATACTCCCGGTAGCGCCGGTTCCAGGTCTGGTTGTCCATGGGTTGTTCCTGCCGGGAACGCATCACATCAAAAATTTTCGGAATCTCTTTTTTTTGGATCACATCCCGCAAACCGACGGATTCCACGTTCCAGGTGGGAATCATGATCACCATGGCGTTTTCGATGACCTTCATGATGTAGAAGTCGTGCTCTTCACCATTGACGACCTTGGTTTCGATGGATTCGATGCGACCGACGCCGTGAGCCGGGTATACGGCAAGATCACCAACCTTGAAACGTTTCGGGGATGCTGAACCTTTTGGACTGTCCTTGACCGATTTATCTGCCATGTGGGTACCAGTGATCAGAGGTTATAACCACCTTGAGCGGGGCTGCTCTCCCCGGGAAAAACCGGGTATTCCAGGCGATCAGGTTAACAATGAATTCCGTAAGGAGAGGCCCTCCGTCGCATGCTGGGGGGGGACAAATAATAACCATATGGAATAGCAGAATATACCACTGCACTGGTCAATAATCAATAAAAAAAGGATTGGCGCCGTTCGGCGCCAATCCTCATAAAACGAACCTCAGTTGCGGGTTATGACCGCAATTGTGGCTACATCAGGAACGGAACCATCAGCAGGGCCACCACGTTGAGAATCTTGATCATCGGGTTAACGGCCGGGCCGGCGGTATCTTTGTAAGGATCGCCGACGGTGTCGCCGGTGACGGCAGCTTTATGGGCATCGGAGCCCTTGCCGCCCAGGTGGCCGTCTTCGATGTATTTTTTGGCATTGTCCCAGGCAGCGCCACCGGTGGTCATGGACAGGGCCACGAACACACCCGTAACGATGGAACCGATCAGCAGGCCGCCGAGGGCGACTTTGCCCAGCAAAAAGCCAACCAGCAGGGGAGCGATCACGGGCAGCAACGCCGGAACCAGCATCTCTTTCAGGGCGAACTTGGTGACGATGTCTACGCATGCGCCGTAATCCGGCTTGGCGGTGCCTTCCATGATGCCCGGAATTTCGCGGAACTGACGGCGGACTTCCTCGACAACGGCCCCGCCGGCGTTGCCGACGGCCTTCATGGCGATGGAAGCGAACAGGTAGGGCAGCAGGCCGCCGATGAACAGACCGATGATCACGTTCACGTCGGAGAGATCGAATTTGATCGCTTTTTCAGCTCCCTGCATCTGGAACTCCATGACGTAGGCGGCAAACAGCACCAGGGCGGCCAGACCGGCTGAGCCGATGGCATAACCCTTGGTAACGGCTTTGGTTGTGTTTCCAACGGCATCCAGCGGATCGGTGACGGCGCGCACGCTGTCATCCATCCCGGCCATTTCAGCGATACCGCCGGCGTTGTCGGTAATCGGGCCGTAGGCATCGATGGCGATGACCATGCCGGTCATGGAGAGCATGGACATGGCGGCCATGGCGATACCGTAGAGTCCGCCAAATTTGTGGGCCAGGAAGATGGCCAGACAGATACTAAGCACCGGCGCCGCGGTGGCCTGCATGGAAACGGCCAAGCCGGAGATGATGTTGGTGCCGTGACCGGTGGTGGATGCGTCGGCGATGCCTTTGACCGGACCGTAGATGCCAGTGTAATATTCGGTAATGATGACGATGACGACGGTCAGGATCAGCCCAACCAGGGTACAGTAGTAGATGTTAATGGCGGAAAGGCCGGGCACGTCAGCCATGAATTTGGTGCAGGCGTAATAGAACGCCACGGCAGCGATAATGGCGGCGCCGAACATGCCTTTGTAGAGGGCACCCATGATGTAGCCGCCGCTGCCCAGGCGGACGAAGAAAACGGCGATCATCGAGGCAATGATGGAGATGGCGCCGAGGATCAGCGGGAACTCCGTGGCCATTGGAACTTTGGGGAAAAGCAGGTGGCCGATGAGCATTGCAGCCACGGCGGTGACGGCATAGGTCTCGAACAGGTCGGCAGCCATACCGGCGCAGTCACCTACATTGTCGCCCACGTTGTCGGCGATGGTGGCTGGGTTTCTGGGGTCGTCCTCGGGAATACCGGCTTCGACCTTACCCACCAGGTCGGCGCCCACGTCGGCGCCCTTGGTGAAGATTCCACCGCCCAGACGGGCGAAGATGGATATCAGGCTGCCACCAAAACCGAGGGCAACCAGAGCGATGACGTCATGGGTAGCGGCATAGTAACCGGCCACAGAGGTCAGGGCCAGCCCGGCAACGATCATACCGGTGACGGAACCGCCCTTAAAGGCCATGGAGAGGCCGGCGGACATGCCTTTTTTGGCCGCCTCGGCCGTACGCACGTTGGCCAGAACGCTAACCCGCATGCCGATGTAGCCGGCCAAGAAAGAGGCAACAGCCCCAATCAGGAAGCCGATTGCAGTTTTGGCGCCCATGGTCGCAAAAATAATGCCAAAAATGATTATTCCGGCAATGCCCATGCTTTTCAACTGCCGGTTCAGGTAGGCAATGGCGCCTTCCTGGATAGCGCCGGCGATGGCCTGCATTTTCTCGTCTCCGGCAGGCGCACTTTTTACGATACCGGCGAGGATAATCGCAAAGAAAACACCAGCAACACCGACCAAACTACATACGAGCGGTATGTTGTTCATAACAGCGTCCATTCTTTCCTCCATTCAATGTTTAGCGTGAAATCAAGGTTTGCGGTTAAACCGATTCATAGCATCCTTTGCTCCCTCACAAAGGATGGCTGCGGCAGCCTCGATGGCCCGTGATAGGAAGCGTTCCAGTGTTGTCCGTTGATTGGCATCGAACTCCTCCAGAACATAATCCACCACCCCAATGTCGCCTTCCGGCCGCCCGACGCCCATTCGCACCCTCATGAAATCATCGGTCCCCAGGGCGTCGATCAGGGACCTCAGTCCATTGTGTCCTCCATCCCCCCCTTTCTCTTTGATTTTCAATCTCTCATAAGCAAGGTCGATGTCATCGTGGATGACGACCATATCCTCGCATTGAATCCCGTGGGTGTTAACGATGCTGCTCACCGGGCCGCCGGACCGATTCATATAAGCCATCGGCTTGGCAGCCAGCACCGGGACGCCGGCGATATTCCCTTCGGCGATTTCTGCATGGATCCGGCTGCGGCAGGCGGTCAACCCGTACTTGCCTATCAGCCGGTCTATGGCCATGAACCCGAGGTTGTGGCGAGTCGCAGCATACGTCGGGCCCGGATTCCCG
>NZ_JBFELV010000138.1:0-10940 GCF_041551955.1 Desulfosarcina sp. | reverse complement strand
CCCCCGGTGGCGTTCATCGATTTCGAGGAACGGATTCGCCTGCCGATGCTATCGGTGGTGGTTGCGGGCAGCCGTGATGAAATCGCCCCACCGGGCATGGTTCGCCCGTTGATGGGCCGATGGAACCCCGATGCCCCCATGGATGTACTCGACGGTGCCGACCACTTTTTCTTCGGCTTCTTTGACGAAATAACCCGCAGACTGGCCCGACGGATTCAGCCTGGCGAATGAGCCGTCCGACGACACCGACCGTCAGCGATTGCACGCCGGACCCAAAAACCGTTGTTGAATATCGCCGTATCGATAGAATCGGTCTAAAAAAAATTCCGCTGTCTGGTTATTTTTTGGTTACCAATCCGTATAGCTGTGACATCAGCATCCCCGCAAACATCAGAGAACACCCCACGATTCCCCTGCTTGACATCACTTCTCCCAAGATCAGCCATCCGCCCACGGCGGCGAACACTGCTTCGAGGCTGAGCAGAATGGCGGCATGGGCCGGGTGGGCGTGGCGTTGGGCCACCACCTGGAGGGTGTACGCCACCCCCACGGACAGGGCGCCGCCATAGACGATGGGCAGGGCTGCGGCGGCAATGGCGGCAAGGCTGGCGTTTTCGACGACCAGGGCTGTCATCAGGCTGGCCGCGGCGCACATCATGAACTGAAGGAAGGCCAGTTGCAGGGAATCCGTTTTGGGAGAGAGCCAGCCGATCAGATGGATGTGGCAGGCCCAGAATATGGCTCCGATCAATTCCAACAGATCCCCAAATGAGATGGAAAGGTCTTCGTTGACGCTGAGCAGGTACATGCCGGCGGCCGCCATGAATGCGCCGCCCCACGTTCCCGCATGGGTGCCCTGACCCCACAATAGCCCCATGATGGGTACGATCACCACATAAAGGCCGGTGATGAATCCCGCTTTACCGGCGGTGGTGTAAACGAGCCCCACCTGCTGCAGGGACGCGCCGGCGAAGATGGCCATCCCGGCCAGGCCGCCGTATAAAACAAGGCGTCTGTTCCGGATCTGGCCACTTGTCGTGGGTTGTTTTTTTCGGTTGTGGTAAATAAATGGAACCAGCACCATGGCGCCGAGAAAAAAGCGGATGCCGTTGAAGGTGAACGGTCCCACATGGTCCATGCCCATGCGTTGGGCCACGAAGGCAAAACCCCAGATGACGGCGCTGAGCAGGAAGAGTAAATCGGATTTCAGGTGTTGTCTATGCATCTACTGGTTCCCGAAACCGTTCTGCCCGCCGCAATCCGGACACTGCCAGGTGATGCCGTTGCAGGACATGCCCCACACATTCTCCTGCATGCATGCCTGGCAGATCTGGAAACCGCAGCGGCAGCTCCAGCAAAAGGGAACTGCTTTGGAGCAGCAGTGGCAGGTTTTCGGTCCTTTCCGCCGTCGCCGGGACCGGCTGGCTTCAGGGCTTGCAGTATGGTTCATCGCTTATTGCTAACTATCTGAAGTCTTGTCGTTTAAGACGGTTAGTGCTACCATGCGCCCTACGTGCCGAAACGACATCAACTAGTGCCCATCCGGAAAGGGTAGATTTTGGTTCAGGCCAAGGCCGCAGCAAAATTGAAACCACAGGCGTAGTGGCTCTACGTCGAGGATTTCAATCGAGCGAGAACGCAGGCCTGGGGCGAAAGATGCCGGTTCCGGATGGGCACTAACTAATGCAGGAGCACCTTCGTGTCAACGCAATTTGAATCGAACCTGGAGCAGGAAACCCCGACGCTTTACCTGATCGATGGCAGCGCCTACATTTACCGGGCCTACCATGCGGTGCGGGGGCTTTCCAACAGCAGCGGCCTGCGCACCAATGCCACCTTCGGGTTTACCCGCATGCTGATCAAGCTGATGGCGGACCGCTCCCCCGCTTATGTGGCCATGTTTTTCGATGCCAAAGGCCCCACCTTTCGCCATGACCGCTATGCCGATTACAAGGCCAACCGGCCGCCCATGCCCGACGACCTGGTCGAGCAGCTGCCCTGGATCCGAAAGGTCACCGAGGCGTTCAACATTCCCGTGTTCGAGATGCAGGGGTACGAGGCCGACGATCTCATCGGCACGCTGGCCCGCCGTGCGGAGGAGAACGGATTTCGCGTGGTCATGGTCACCGGGGATAAGGACTTCATGCAACTGGTCACCGACCGCTGCACCATCTGGGACCCCATGAAAGACAAGATCCTCGATCCCGCCGCCATCCGCAAGGCCTTCGACCTTGAGCCCCGGCAGATGATTGACGTCATGGGACTGTCCGGTGACACGGCGGACAACATTCCCGGTGTTCCCGGTATCGGCCAGAAGACGGCGGTGGACCTGATCAAAACCTTCGGCAGCATGGATGCGGTCTACAGCGGAATCGACACCATCACCAAGAAAAAGCAGAAAGAGAATCTGATCGATTACAAAGCGCAGGCCCTGTTAAGCCGCGAACTGGTGACCATTGAACGGCGTGCGCCTGTCGAATTCGACCCGGACCGATTAAAAACCCAAACGCCCGACGACGAAGCGCTGACCCGGCTCTTTGCAGAGCTGGAGTTCAGACAGCTGCAGCAGGAGTATGCCTCGCAGGACCAGTCGGTCGAGCGCCACTACCGGGCGATCATGAGCGCGGAAGACCTGGATGACCTGGTGCGCCGCCTGGAAGGCGCCAAACGGTTTGCGATAGATACGGAAACCACTGCGCTGGATCCCATGCAGGCGCGATTGGTGGGGCTCTCCTTTTGCCTGACCCCCGGCGAGGCTTTTTATATTCCCGTGGGGCACAACTACCTGGGCGCGCCCGAACAGCTTTCTCTGGAGACGGTGCTGGAGCGACTGCGACCGGTTCTGGCCAACCCGGACGTCGAAAAAATCGGACAGAACATCAAATATGACTGGATGGTGCTGCGCCGCCACGGCGTCGACCTGGCCGGGGTCAATTTCGACACCATGGTGGCGTCCTACCTGATCGATCCCGGCAAGCGGGCCCACGGTCTGGACCAGATCGCCCTGGACTACCTGGGCCATAAGAACATCACCTACGCCGAGGTGGCGGGAAAGGGCAAAGCTGCGGTCACCTTCGACCAGGTGATTCTGGAAAAGGCCATCCCTTATGCCTGCGAGGATGCCGACATTACCCTGGCCGCCCGCGATATATTCGTTCCGCTGCTCGAAGAAAACGGGCTGACAGACCTGATGAAGCATGTGGAAATGCCCCTGCTGCCGGTGCTGTTGGAGATGGAAATGACCGGTGTCTGTGTAGACCGGGACCGGCTGCGTGACCTGTCAAGATCCTTTGCCGGGCAGCTGGACGTCCTGGAACAGCAGATCTACGATATGGCTGGTGAGGCATTCAATATCAATTCATCACAGCAATTGGGGCGTATCCTGTTTGAAAAACTGAACCTGCCGGTCCAGAAAAAAACCAAGAAAAAGACCGGCTATTCTACCGACGTGGAGGTGCTCACGACGCTGGCCCGCAGCCATGATCTGCCAGTACTGATCTTGCGCCACCGGACCCTGGCCAAACTCAAGTCCACCTATGCCGATGCCCTGTTGGAAATGATCCACCCGGAAACCGGACGCATCCACACCTCTTTCAACCAGACCGTGGCGGCCACCGGCCGGCTGAGCAGCAGCGACCCCACCCTGCAGAATAGTCCCATCCGCACGGAAGAGGGCCGGGAAATTCGAAAGACCTTCGTTCCGCGGGAGGGCTGGCAGTTGCTTTCGGCCGATTACTCGCAGATCGAGTTGCGTATTCTGGCCCACTGTTCAGAGGATCCGATCCTCATCCAGGCGTTTAAAGATGACGAGGACATTCACACCCGGACGGCCACCGAGGTCTTTCAGGTTTTCCCTCAGATGATCAACGACGAGCTGCGCCGTCAGGCCAAGGCCATCAACTTCGGCATTATCTACGGTATGAGTGCCTACGGGCTGGCCAGGGAGCTGGAGATCAGCAACAAGATGGCCCAGACATATATCGACCATTATTTTGCCCGCTACCAGGGCGTCAAGGCGTTTATCGATAAAACCATCCAGACCGCCCACGACACCCGACAAACCAGCACACTGCTGGGTCGTATCCGACAGCTTCCGGACATCGCCAGCACCAATCGTAACGTGCGCCTGTTCGCCGAGCGCACCGCCATCAACACCCCCATCCAAGGCACTGCCGCGGATCTGATCAAACTGGCCATGATCGGTGTGCACCGGGCACTGCGCAAAAAACAGATGAAAACCGTCATGCTGCTCTCCGTGCATGATGAAATGATCTTCGAGGTGCCGCCGGATGAGCTCGACGAAGCCAAAGCGTTGGTTCGGCAGGGGATGGAGACCGTGTGGGAACTGGTCGTTCCCTTGAAAGTCAACATGGCCATTGGACAAAACTGGGCCGAAGCCCACTAACATAGCGGATGCGTATAAAGCCCGATATCTGTGTTGTGCTTCATCCCTCGTCACTGCGGAGTATCACGAATACGCCTCATTCCGCGGGCTTCGCAAGCCTTGATCTCGGGCTGTATGCGCATCCGTCGAAAGTGCGGTTTTTACGTGTTCATCAAACAAGTTGAATGTTAATTTTCCATGCCGCCGCAATCGGGCGGCCAGTGTTTAGGAAGGGCTGACATGAAAAAATCAATCTGGCTTATATCAACGATGTTGATCGCCATATTCTTCTTCGGTTGCGCCACCCCACGTATCACCCTCTTTTCCGATGCCTCAGACCCGCTGCGGGAGATCACGCTGGACGGTACGGCGGAAGATAAGATCCTGGTGATCCCCATCACCGGCGTCATCACTGATTCTTCTAAAAGCCGGGCCCTGCGGACGATGCCCAGCCCGGTACAGGAAGTCGTCTCCCATCTGCGACTAGCTGAAAAGGATGACCGTGTCAAGGCCGTGCTGTTCAAGATCGACAGCCCGGGCGGCACCACAACGGCCAGCGATATTCTCTATCATGAGATTGTTGCATTCAAACAGCGCACCGGCAAGAAAGTGGTGGTCTGTATGATGAATCTGGCCACTTCCGGTGGTTACTACGTGTCCTTGCCGGCGGATGTCATCATGGCCCATCCCACCACCGTTACTGGGTCGATCGGTGTGATTCTAATGCGGCCCCAGGTGTCGGGGTTCATGGAAAAAATCGGTGTGGACGTGCGGGTGAACAAATCCGGTGAGAACAAGGACATGGGGTCGCCGTTCCGACCCATAACACCGGCAGAGGAGAACATGCTGCAGGGATTGGCCGATACGTTGGGCCAGCGGTTTGTCGATCTGGTAAAACAGCACCGGCGACTTGACGGCCAACGCCTGGCCACCGTTGCCGACGCCCGGGTTTTTCTGGCTGATGCCGCCGTCGCAGCGGGTCTGGTGGACAAGATCGGCTATCTCCAGGACGCCATCGCCGAGGCCAGCGCTCTCGCCGCAATAGCAGCCGATGCCCGGGTGGTCGTCTACCGGCGAACCGAATATCCCAACGACAACCTATACAATACCCTCACCAGCGGCACCCAGGCCAAACCAACGCCGGTGGTGGACATGGGTCCCATTGGCGACCTGCTCTCCCTTGATGCCGGTTTTTACTACCTCTGGCCCCAGGCGCTCGGTTCACCCTGATGATTTATTATTTGATCGGCGTCTGACTATTTCGTTTCTGTAATTTTTTCCACATCACCGCTGCCTCTCTCTCAGCTTTAGAAATTTGTTCAGGCGTCATCTGTGTTTTTAAGTTTCCCATTGCAGCCCTCGCCTGGGCTTGAATTTCTTGATGGCCTTTTTCTTGGCTCTCCGTTGAAGCTATGCTGAACCACACGTATGCTTTCCTTTGGTCGACAGGGACACCCATTCCCTCATGATACATTTCGGCCAAGCGAAATTGAGAGTCGCTGAAACCTTTTTCGGCTGAGACCTGATACCACTTCAAGGCCAACTTATAATTCGGTTCACCCCCCTCACCTTTCCGATACATTTCTGCCACAGAAAATTCGGCCTTCATTATCCCCTGTGCTGCCGATTTACGGTACCATTTTAAGGCCTCAGTATAATTTTGATTGACGCCAACGCCATAATAATACATCTCTCCCAGCTTAAACTGTGCAAACCAATTTCCCTGTTCGGCCGCTTTGGAGAACCAACGGAGCGCCATCGTATAATCCTGTAGAACAGATCCCTCCCCCGTCAGATACATATACCCCAGAATGGATTGCGCTTCTGGATCGCCTGATTCTGCCTTGATTCGATAATTCTTTACAGCTGGACTCTCTTCTGAACAATCACCGCTATTGACCACCGTCATTAAAACCAACCCAATGACAATCAACATACCCGGTTGATCTATTTTCCATCTTAGTTTCACGCTGATCTTCCAACCAAAATATGGAATCGCGACGGGGAGCGCATTCCCCGGCGTGAATCTCTTTTTCATTGGCCCTGAAATGCATCGGGATAACGCTGGCCAGACATCTTGTGCGACCATTAGCCTGGCCCAACCTGCCCGTTTTAAGGTGAAACGCAAGGTCTACCTGCCGACAACCCTTTCAAGATCGCCCCGGTATTCGGATCCTGAAACATCATCCGTAATCGGTCAGTCTGATCTACGCTTCCCGATCAGCGCCTGATAACCCTTTGCAAATGCGGGCAGTCGATCAGGATGTCTCCCCGGCATTTTCGTCCGCCGTTACCGGATCTGCCGACTGTCTCACGGTTTCATCCACCGCCCGGTAGATGGTCTTGAAGACCTCAGGAAATCCCGTCGGTGAAATCCGTCCCGTTTCTATGAACTTGACCACGATCTCCTTGGTGGCCCGAAGGATCTGCTCATCTTGGCTTGTTTTTCTCATCATCACCCGCCTTTTTGGATCATATTATTAAATATATTGAACTGTTAACAGGAACCCGGCCGGAAGTCAACCACGGCCTGTGGGCCGATGCGGCCACTGTGCGAAGGGTTATGTTAAACAGAACGTTTGACACGGTTTCTCCCATCCTTTAATAAGAAGCCCCAACAGAAACTGATTGGAGAGGCCCATGAAATCGTATGATCACACCGTCCGCTACAAGGTGGACAAGCCGGACATCGTTACCCCCGATGTGCTGGACCCCATCGACTATCATTACCAAGGCAAACGGGATATCGTCATCACCATTTCCCAGCCTGAGTTCACCTCGGTTTGCCCCATGACCGGCCTACCGGATTTCGGCACCATCAATATCCGATATACCCCGGACCATTGGATTGTCGAACTGAAATCCTTGAAATACTATTTGCTTCAGTTTCGCAATGTCGGCATGTTTTACGAGCACGTGTCCAACCGGATCCTCGACGATCTGGTGCAGGTGCTGAAACCCAAGATGATGGAAGTCACCGGGCAATTCACATCAAGGGGCGGTTTGACCGCCACGGTCTGCGCTCGCTACGAGGCGACGTCATGATTCCTCTCGCTGGGGTGAAAAAAATCGGACTGGTGGCGTCACTGCTGATGGCGTTGGTGTTTTCCGGATGCGGCATTTCCTCGTCCTACCGATCCGCCTACCAAAAAACCATTCGTGACTTTTCCGGCGGCGATAAATACCGGAAAGCCGTCGGTGTTCTGGTGCTTTCCAACGCCACTATGTTTAAGAGCGAACAGGTGGCTTCACCGTTTATGGAATCATTTATTTCAAGTCTGGAATCGAATGCGTCCGGGGCATTGCTGATGGTGCCGGGTAAGTCCGACGTTCCCTCATTTTTGTGGGACCCGCCGCGAATCGCCAACGGAGACATCGATGTATTTGCCCTGTCGGCGCTCGCTCGGCAGGCGGGTATCAACGCCGTGGTGAGCCCCGTGCTAATGGATACGCGGCTGCGTACCCGGAACACGGGTTTCTGGTTTTTCAAGGATGTGGCCTACAGCCTTCAGGTTCAGACAGCGGCGGTGGTTTATGATGCGGCGACGGGGGCTCGTTTGGCCTTGGGTATCATAACCGATGAAATTGATATTGACGAGGATCAAGCCGGAATCATCCGCAGCGGCCAGGAAGTGCAGGTAGACGATTGGGCTGAATTGGTCGAGGAGATGGGCGAAGCACTGGGCGAGCGGATGGGTGATGCCATCAAAGAGAGCCAGTGGACGTCTGCCGTGGTTTCCATCGAGGGTGGATCTTGCGTCATCGCCGCCGGCGGCGAGGTGGGCATCGACGTGGGGGATCGGTTCAGCGTGCTGGATGGCAGCGAAATAATGACCGGCCTGGACGGGCAGCGCTACATCGTCCCCGGACTGAAAATCGGCGAACTCACCGTCAGCCGGGTGTCACCCCAGCAATCTTTCGGCAAACCCGGTTCCGGAGAAATACCTCCGGCCGGCAGTATCGTGATCCCAGGGCGATAGTCAGTATCCATCCAGCAATGCCGTCTTTCGGCTCCGGCCAGCGTTCTCACGCCCTTGATCACGTAGTGAAGCGTCAGCGCTATCCTCAACGTAGCGCTACTACGCCTGCGGTTTCAAGGGCGCTGCGGCCTTGGCCCGAACCAAAACCTACCCTTTCTGCATGGACCCTGTGGATCTAACTGAAATTAGGCATGATAGGATCTGATTCGATTGATTCGGCGTATTGTCGGATCAGGTCCGTGGCCTCTCTTTCCGAAGCGATAAACCGAATGGAATTACGGAACTGCCCGGCGTTTCGCATGCCTTTCACGAACCAGCACAGCCGGCTGCGCATCATTCGACAAGCTGTTTTTTCTCCCAGATAGCGCACTGAGTCCTGAAGGTAATTCATCATCATGTCGATGCGCTGCGCATCGTTCGGAACCGTTGACGGCCGGCCCTGGGCTGCTGCCAGGATTTCACCGAAGATCATGGGGTTGCCGATGGCGGCCCGCCCCACCATTACCCCGTCACAGCCGGTTTCATTAATCATGCGCAATGCGTCTGCCGGCGTGGTCACGTCCCCATTGCCGATCACTGGAATGGTCAGGGCATCTTTGACCGCGGCGATAATGGACCAGTCTGCCTCTCCCCGGAAGCCTTGGGTGGCCGTGCGCGGGTGGACGGCGATCGCGTCCACCCCACAGTCCTCGGCCATCCGAACGATTTCAACGGCCTGCTTGCCGGACGGCTCCCAACCGGATCGGATCTTGATGGTCAGGGGGATGGTGACCGCCTTTCGAACGGATTCGAGTATTCGGCGCGCCCGAGGCGGTTCTTTCATCAAGGCCGACCCCGAGCACCCCTTGAGAATTTTTTTAACCGAACAGCCGAAATTGATGTCAACGACGTCGGCGCCGGAATCCTGAACGATGCGGGCTGCTTCGGCCATGATGGCTGGGTCCGAACCGAAGATTTGCACCGATAAGGGCTTTTCTTCGGGAATGCTGGTCAGCAGTTGCACCGTTTTTCCGGACCCGTACACCAGGCCGTTGGCGCTGATCATTTCCGAGCAGACCAACCCACAGCCGGCCTTTTTGGCCATCAATCGCAAGGGTAGGTTGGTGATGCCGGCCAGCGGTGCCAGCACGGTGAAGTTGTCTGTTTTAACCGACCCAATTTTCATCGATAGCGCCTCCGATCGCAGGCAGGGTTGGCGTAGCAGAAGAGGCAATTGTGGTGGCACGGGTGAAGGCTGTAGGAACCCACATCCACGGAAACGGTACACCCGCACCCGGATGTTTTGCGTTGGCCGGCGTCCTGACGTTGGGACACCTTGCCGCCGTGAACCGCCATGATCCGTCGCCCTGAAATGCACGCCCCGGCATTGATGGTAGATTCCGCGGGAAGCCGGGCGAGCGCCTTTTTTTCACAGCACAGGTACAGCCCAATGCCCAGGGGCGATAGCACCCGTTCCATGTGCAACAGATTTTTTACCTGTTCAGACGCTGACGGTTCAACAAAGTGAATACGGTCCCGGGTTCGCCGCCCAACTTTTCGATAGTGATCCATGAAACTGGTGGTGCAGGTGGTGATGCCGCATTCCCCAGCTGCCGCTGCAATGGTTTCGAAATCATCGAGATTGGTCTCGATGGCGCCTGATGAGGTGATGAAATGACAGATGGGGTCGAAGCGCCACTGGACCGACGCGCTTCCGAATCGGCGGCAAAGCTGGCGGAGTTGGCCAAGCCGTTGATTCAGGTCCGGAACACCCGGCTCGAGCATCGCTGACCGCGAGTTGATGGTGAAGTTGAAAAACAGGCGATAACCCATGGCCTGAAGTTGCTCTCCGTAACGGCCGGTCAGGTAGGGGCCAAAGTTTTTTGACCAGAACACCATGGTGTGAACCCGCTGCGGTGTTACGGGCACCTGCCTGACCTGCTGGTTGAAGGGGTTGACCACATCGATGATTCCCCGGGCCACCTGTTCCATAAACCAGGCCATGTAGAAGGCGGGAATATCCGTGCGTCTGGAAACGGAGAGTATCTGCTTTATTGTGCGTTTCATGGTCAATTTAAACGACGATAGACTGCCGTTCATCTTCTGTACAGGATTCAACGATAGGGGTTTGAAATGACATTCAACCGCTGAACCCTTGTACCGTTGAACCTGAAAACGGTTATCGCTTCAGCTTGTCGGCCAGGGAGATCACGGTGGCTTTGTTTTTGGGGGGTGAAGGTCCACTGCCGGGCATGTCTTCGAGCAGATTGTCCGTTTCCGATTCGGTTTCCGGGCAATCGACACGCTCCAGGCGCATTCGCTTTCCGTTCATGGTGAACTCGTCGCCCATGATGTACCGGTCGCGCAGAATCCAGGTGACCACCTGCAGCGGAATCTGAAGCATCAGCAGCTTCACATGATACCAGTCTGGTTTGTTGTCGGGAAGAATCTCTTCGATCCTGGCGAAGCTCAAGGGTTGATCCTCAAAATGGATCAGCACGATATCGTTTTCTTTGGCCATATGACGGTCCTTTGGGGGTAGCCGTGACGTCCGGTCGTTTAGCCCTCGCATGAGGACTACACTCTACAATCTTGTT
>NZ_JBFELV010000137.1:0-11120 GCF_041551955.1 Desulfosarcina sp. | reverse complement strand
TGAAATGGCCTTCCGTGTCAACCGGAAGGCCATTTTTTTTCCTTCGAGACGCCGTTGGCAATTCTCCGCCGCAGCCGGCGGGGAACGCACTCGCGATTGCGGTTCACAGCCACTTCCTGCGCCTGAAAAAGACAAGCATGCCTGCGATGATGATCAGGATGATGAACCACACAAACAGATATCCCCAGCGCCAGGTCAACTCGGGCATGTGGGTAAAGTTCATGCCGTAGATACCGGCGACGAAGGTGATCGGGATGAAGATCGTGGCAATGATGGTAAGCACCTTCATCACCTCGTTCATGCGGTTGCTGATGATGGACAGGTAGAGGTCCTGCATGCCGGACAGGATGTCGCGGAAGGACTCGATGGTATCGATGGTCTGGATGGTGTGATCGTACACGTCACGCATGAAAAGACGGGTAGCCGCACTGATAAAATCAACGTCGTCTTTGAGGAAATGCGCGATAATCTCCCGCAGTGGCCAAACCTGCTTTCTGAGGTAGATCAACTCCCGCCGGATGGTGTGGATATCCTCTAAAATCTTGGCATCGGGATGATCGTCGATGGCCTCTTCCAGACTTTCCAGCCGCTCACCCAGCCGTTCCAATATCACAAAATAGTTGTCTACAATAGCGTCGATGAGCGCGTATGCCAGATAATCGCTGCCACCGGTGCGGATCCTTCCTTTGCCTTTCCTGATCCGCTCCCGGACCGGCTCGAACACATCGCCGGTTGACTCTTGGAAAGAGAGCAGAACATTTTTTCCCAGAATCAGGCTGATCTGCTCCGAGGAAACACGGTTTTTTTTTGCATCATGGTGGAGCATTTTCATCACGACAAAGAGATAGTCGTCGAAGGCCTCGGCTTTAGGCCGCTGGGAAGTGTTCAGCACATCTTCCAGGGTCAACGGATGAAGGCTGAAATGCCGGCCGATATCCTCCATGACGCCGATGTCGTGAATGCCGTCGATATTGATCCAGGTGGTGGTCGCCGGCTTCAGGCGGGGCAATGCCGCTTCAACCCGGTCCAAGGATTTCTCCAGCAGCGTTTCGGCGTCATAGTGCAGCATGGAAAGACGGGTGTCGTCCGTTTTTTTTTCTCCCACGTGGATCAGGGTTCCGGGAGAGCTTCCGGCTTTCTTTGACGACTTCCGGGTGAATCGGGACATTGGCGATCCTTTTTTATTAACATGTCCGGAAACGACTTGTCAGACGGTTGAAAACATCCCAACATAGCGCAAAGCATAAAGGTAAATGGTTCGAATGACAATGCCGGAGTTTCTCAATCATGACTAATAGCCGACTATGAATACCCAAATGGACCGTGCTGCCTGTGATCGTGCCAGACTGGCCCGGGACCCGCGCTTTGACGGCCTTTTTTTCATTGGCGTGAAGAGCACGGGCATCTATTGCCGGCCTATCTGCCCGGCCCGGTCACCCCGGCCGGAAAACATCGTTTACTATCCCACGGCAGCCGCAGCCGCATCGGCCGGCCTGCGCCCATGCCTGCGCTGCCGGCCCGAGACGGCCCCTGATACACCGGCCTGGAACGGCACATCCGCCACGGTTGCCAGGGCCATGCATTTGATTCGCCAAGGCGCACTCGACGATGGTTCCGTGGAAAGTCTGGCCGCACGGCTGGGTGTCGGCGCCAGGCACTTGCGCCGTCTGTTCCGGCAGCACATCGGGGCCGCACCCAAGGCCATTGCGGACAACCAGCGCCTGCTGTTTGCCAAACGGCTGGTGGTGGAGACGGACATGTCCATCACCCAGGCTGCCCTGGCCGCCGGCTACGGCAGCCTCCGGCGCTTCAATGCCGCTTTTCGCAAGCACCTCGGCCGCACGCCGTCTCAGCTTCGAGCGAGTCGTCCGCAGACAGGCCCGCGGTCCGGCTACGGATTCAGCTGCACCCTGACGATGCCCTACCGGCCGCCATACGATTGGGACCGGATGCTGGCCTTTTTCCAGGGAAGGGCGATTTCCGGCGTGGAGTGGGTGGGCGGCGGACGCTACCACCGAACCATCCGGTTGTCCTCCACCCGGGGAACCATCATTGTGGGACACGCTAAAAAAGGCCACGCCCTGGAACTCGATGCCTGCTTGACGGACAGCCGGGAGTTGATCAGGGTCGTTGCGCGCGTAAAGCGCATGTTCGACCTGGATGCCAATCCCAGGGCCATTCACCAGACCCTGATCCAAGACCCCTTGTTGGCCCAACGGATCCGTAAAACACCGGGCCTGCGTCTGCCCGGATCATGGGATCCCTTCGAAACGGCGGTGCGGGCGGTGGTGGGCCAGCAGATTTCGGTAAAGGGCGCCGTCACCCAACTCGGTCGTATCGCCCGCCTGGTCGGCGTCCCGTATGACGGAGATGGCGGGCCTCATTTGACGCGGTTCTTTCCCGATGCCGCCGAGATGGTGGCAGCCGAAATGGCAGCCATCGGCATGCCCCAGAAGAGAAAAAAGACGCTTCGAGAAATTGCTCAGCACATCCTTTCGGGATCGCTGCGACTGGACTCGGCCGAAGAATTATCCCGCTTCGTCGATACCATGACAGCCATACCGGGAATTGGAGATTGGACGGCGAACTATGTGGCCATGCGCGCCCTGGGAGAGCCCGACGCCTTCCCCGCCTCGGACCTGGGCATCGTGAAGGCCCTCCAGCTGGGGGACACCCGGCCGACAGTCAAGCAGGTGACGAAGCGTGCCGAAGCGTGGCGCCCTTGGCGGGCTTACGCAGCCATTTACCTGTGGTTGGGATAGGAGGCGCAATGATCTATGATTATGTTCACACCGATCTGGCCGGCACCCTGGTTCTGGCCGGAGACGAGAATGGGCTGCGGCACCTGAATTTCGTCGGTGGAAAACATCCGGTAGCCATCCAGGGGAATTGGCAACGGGATGCGGCCCATTTCACCCCGGTTAAAACCCAGCTTGCCGCTTATTTTGCAGGCGAACGAAAATCCTTCGACGTCGATCTGTGCCCGGAAGGCACGCCCTTTCAAATGGCGGTCTGGTCGGCCCTGTTGAAAATACCTTATGGCAAGGTGGTCTCCTACGAGTGGATTGCGCGGCATATTGGCAGACCCGGTGCCGTGCGAGCCGTGGGTGCCGCCAACGGACGCAATCCCATCTCGATCATTATTCCCTGCCATCGGGTCATTGGAAAAAATGGCAACCTGACCGGCTACGGCGGCGGGCTTGACCTCAAACAGCGGTTGATTCAACTGGAGAACCCGAACGTCCTTTCGGGTTAATAAGGATCAGGGAGTTTGCTCGAACAACAGATGAATGGCATCGGGGGATTTGAAATCCACTTTGTACCCCGGACCGATGACACCTTTGGCAGTCAGCATGATTTCTTTTTTTTTGACGGTGACGCCCTTTCGACCCTCCATGAGAAGATAGGTGCCATTGGAGCTTTGATCGGTGAGATAATACTTCCCATCCTTGTACTCGACCAATGCGTGCGTCCGGGATACCCGGTTGTTCACCACCTGGATGTCATTGCTCTTCTGGCGACCGATTTCCACTCGGGTGTTGGTTTCGTTTACAAGGACCACCACCTTGCCGTACTTTAGGATCAGGCAGGATCGCGACCGCTTTTTGGGCCTCGACGAGGATGTTTTGAGGGCTTTTGCCTTCAAGCCGTAAAAGCGCAGGAAGTCCCCACACTTCCCACAGGGGATTTGAGGCTTTGGTCCTTTGACGTTGGCCTCGTCAATCGTGTTTTTAAAACCACACTCCTCACAATAGATGATCATCATCGACTATCCGTGGCTCCGGGTGCGAGGAACCCTTACTCAGATTAACGCGTTTTCACAATGAACGGTAAACTGCTCTATATCAACCCAAAACCCCTCAATAATCAAGTCTTTTTCACCCCTCGCCAGCTTCTCATGCGGGAACAGGAGGCTGCCGCGTGAGACGGCCGCGTGGTGGCCTGCCGACAAATCAATCGTCCAGGAACTTGTTCTCCTTGAAGGCCAGCCCTTTTCCCGGCAAGGCCATCAGCGTCGAGGTGCCGTGTGCAACCAGGTTTCCGTCGGCATCCGACACACCGGCCTCGGCATAGCTCAGCGACCGGCCGGCACGGATGCAGCGACCGGTGGCGGTAAGCATGCCTTCCCCCGCCGGTTTCAGATAATTGAGCTTCAGGTCGATATTGACCAATCCGTCATCGCCGGGCAGCCTGAGATACGCTGCCCAGAACGTAGCCGTGTCGATGAGCGTCGCCAACACCCCGCCATGGACAATTCCGTATGGCTGAAAATGGCAGGTGTCGATTTTCAGTGAAACCACCGCATGGTCGAATGCGATCGCAATGAGCTGCATCCGCATATGCGTGGGAAAGGGGCTGGAATTGACGACGTCGATCAACGCACCAATGTAGGCCGGATTGGGGCTGAGCATAACCATCTCCATGCTAACAGGTCACGCAGACACCGTTTAATTGGACGGTTCCTTGTCAGGCGTTGATCCGGGACTCAGCGCACCAATGGTCTCGGCTGCATCTTCGGCCTTGGCCTTGGCTTTGATCGCCTGTCTATGCGCCTTTTCGACGCCGGATTCGGCATCCTTGATTTCCGCTTTGAGTTCCTCACGGGCATCCAGGGGCACCGCACCGGAAACGCCTTTATTTTCCAAGGCGTCGAGCCGGCGGTTGAGCCTTTCAAGGGCTGTCTGCTTTTCGGCTGCTGCCTTTTCAGCATCCGCGGCTTTTTTACGCGCCGCCTCCAGATCATCGGTCGCCCGGGCAATCTGGGCGGCCAGCCCCTCTTCGGGGGCCGCATCCAGATCGATGTCCTCGGCGGCCATGACCACCGCAGAAACCGGCAACCGGGGCAGGGAACGCTCGAATGATTTACCGGCGGGGTCGAGTATGCGGTTCTGCTGGATCTTCAGGGGCAGAAAAACAAAAGCCGCATCGGCCGACTGCTGGACAATCGTGTCGGCATCAAATTCCTCGACGATTTCGGCGGCCGCATCGATGCGGATGTCTTCCATCCTTTTAACTAATTTCTTTTTTTCAATTTCAATCTGCGTGCCATCCCCCTGCGTCAGAACGCGCAGCGTGGCTTTGTCCCATGGTTCGTTGCGGGTCATCAGATGCGCCAGCAGCAGCATCAGGCGACTGGTGGCATTGCCCTGCCACCACACATCGATCCGACGCCCTTCCATCGGTTGGGCTTCAAGCCGCTCCCAGGATTCCTGATCCAGGCGCAAGACCACCAGATTTTTTCCCTGTCGGAAAATCAGCCTGAGGTGTTTCACGTAGTTATAGGCGCCGATGCCGAAAATGGCTTTTGCCGAGTCTCCCATCCAGTTGAGGACCACCGTATTCGGGCGCAGCGGACCGATGCCCGAACTCTGGATGAGAACTCCCATGGCCTGGGTGAAATCCGGCGCACTGACGGTAAGGGGAAACATGGCGTGGTGGCCGGAGGCAATGGCCTCGGCCAGCGCCCGGTGGGCTGATTCCTGCGCTTTTTTGGCCGCCATTCCTTCACCTTCGATGATCTGTACCGCCTCGGTAAAGCCCGTGCCGCCTTCGATCCAGGCTGCAAACATCAGCAGCGGGACACGACGATTCGTTTCCTGGGTGAAGACAAGCAGTTGAGGGCGCCAGTCGCGGGCGTGCTCAGGCGCCTCTCCGGCGGCAAGCAGATGCTGGCGCACGCGTTGTAAATGATGGGATCGGGCGCTGTCGGCCCACCGGGCCGGGCCGGCGGTTCGCTTGAGATACTGGTGTACGGCCAACAGCAGGGCGATGGCCGCTGCCCCGCTCTTGAGGTCGATGGCCAGCATGGCGCCGAAACAAATGATAAAACCCGCCAAACTCAGCGGTGGGGAGAACCATTTGAAGCGCGGTCGAAAAGAGGGGCTTTGGGTTCTGGCCTCGAAAAAGGTGGCATAGTTGAGCAGCCCGTATGAAATCAGAAAAAACATGGAAACCACACTGGCCACCAGGTTCAACTGCCCCAAGGCAATGGTGACAAAGGCAATGCCGGCAGAGAGCAGCACACCCCGTCGGGGGTTGCCCGACGGTTCACTGACCGTGGCAAAGGGTGTCAGCACGGAAAAAATCCGGTCGGCAGACAAAGACTGCAGGATTCGCGGCGCCCCCATGAAGGACGCCATGGCCGAGGAGAGGGTCGCGGCAATCACTCCGGCGTCGATGAAAAACCCCACTGCGGAAACGGTTTTCATGGCAGTGTAATTCGAAGACAGGACCTGGTTGGGCAGAGCTCCCGCAAACAGGATGGCCACGGCGAAATAGACCAAAATAGAGATTCCCACGGCCATAAAGGTTCCTGAAGGAATGCTTTTCCCCGGGTCTGCCAGGTCCCCGGACATGCTTACGCCCTGGGTGAAGCCGGTGACGGCGGGAAAAAAGATGGCAAAGAGAATCCAGAAGGAGGCGCCATTTTCCGGTGCCGCCCAGTTGGCGGTGATCAGCGCCGAGTCCCAGCTACGGATGCCGCCGATAAAAAAAGAGACCAGTGCAGCGATCAGCAGGGCCATGACCACAAACTGGAAACGGGTGGCCCAATCCGCACCCAACCATACAAAAATAAAAAGAAACGCCACGGCACTGGCAGCAATCAGTTGAACGGTCAACGGATGCACGTGAGGAAAAAAGGCGGCCACCGCCTCGGCGAAACCAATGCAGTAGAAAGCGATGGATACGCTTTGCGCCAGAAAAAGCACCAAGCCGATGGAACCACCGAATTCCAGGCCCAGTGTGCGCGAAATCAGGTAGTAATCACCGCCGCCCTTCACCTTGAGATTGGTGGCCACGGCGGACAGGGAAATACTGGTGAGCACGCTGATGGCGTTGGCCAGGGCGATAATGACCAGACCTCGGGCCAATCCGACGCTACCAATCACATACCCGAGCCTTAAAAAAAGAATGATCCCCAATATGGTCAATACGCTGGGGGTGAACACCCCGGCGAACGTGCCCAGTCGACCGGCAGCAGGGGGGGTATCTGTTGATGATGGTTTATTCATGGATGGCGATCGCTTTCAATGGTCAATGAATCCGACGACCGTTTGGCATTGGTGCAAATGTTTTCTGAACGGCAACAACCCTCCGGCATCATAAGAGCTTTACGGAAGAAGGTCAAATATATTGCCGTGGCCTCCGGGCAGAGAAGACAAGTGCGCCATGATGGCCGACCCAACTGCCGAATCTGATCCGCGATCGCGAGCGCATTGCCTGCCGCTTGTCGAAGCGATGCGGATACCCCGTCATCGGGGTCGAAGCCAAGCACAGATACCGAGAACCGATGCGTCGGGGTTGACGAGCGACCAGAAGATCTATTTTCAACCTGACGGTGCGTCGGTATAAAAGGGTTAAGTTTCCGGCAAAAAAGCCGAAGGTAATGAGTGACACTCAGCGCCAAAGGAATGGTACCATCATGAGATCGTTCATTACCAAAGGCAGGCTCATCGCGGCAACCGTCATCCTCATTCTTCTGGTTGTCGGCTTTCTGGCCGGTGCCCAGCATGGCTATGACCTGGGATATCTCGACGGTGAAAACAAGGCCAACGGCTGGTGGATCGACAAAAAAACCCACTATTACGAATCTTCCGAAATCAGAAAAAAGCGAATCAACCTCAAACACAATAATGTTTGAAGCCATCTTGGCTTCACGGCAACTGAATGCAACATCGGCCAAAGCAGCTCCGGGCGCGACGCCTTAGCCGCGCAAAAAATTGCCCACGCGTGTGCAATTTTCGTAACCGCTTTGCCTGAAGGCACACCGATAAATTTAATAGGCCATTTATTTCAAATGGTTATAGTATAGGCACGTTGTTTGCTGAAATATGTAGGTTCGGTTTCCAAATGAAGGGGCGCCATCCCTTCTTTACCGATTGTTCCCTCACGGCAAGTAACTATTGCGACGATAGCGTGTCTTGACGACATGAATTTCCAGCTGAATTGAGCGTCCCCGTAGCGAATTTCATTGGTGCGCTGATTGCCTCTTTCTGGCCTTCTCTTCTCCGACACGCAGCAACCACAAACTAAAGCGATCCCTTTGGCCGCCGGGTCACGACCGTGGCCCGAAGAAGCTGGTGCCCTGCCGGAAGTGTCTATACACGACAGGCTGTTCAACCGCACCCGGAAAAATACAACCCCTCAGACAAAAGGAGGTGATGCCGGCAAACAGATCCCGTGTCAAACTTGGTTACTGCTTAGATCCCCAACGCAACAACCGATCGAGAGGGAGGAACGCCAATGAAAAGATCAATCCAAACCACTGCCACCGTCCTTATCCTGATAACCTGTTTTGCCGCCCTGGCATGGGCTGAAGGCGCCACGAAAGAAGAGGTCATCGCCAAATGCGAAGAGGCAGCCAAACTCGTTCAGGAGAAGGGTGTGGAGACAGCCGGCCAGACCATTGGAGACAAGGCGGGGCCGTTTGTCTGGAAAGACACCTATGTGTTTCTGATGGATCTGGACGGTAAAATGCTTGCCCATCCCATCAAGCCGGAGCTAACCGAGAGAGCTGACATTCTCGAGGTAAAAGATACCGACGGCAAGCCCCTGTTCGTGGAGTTCGTCGAGGTAGCCGGTAAAAATGGCGCAGGCTGGGTAGACTATATGTGGCCCAAACCGGGCGAGGAAAAGCCGGTGGCCAAGAGCAGCTACATCTATCGCGTTGAAGGCACCCCTTACTTTGTCGGGGCTGGGATTTACAAATAGCCGACGGATAGGGGAAACACTTAGCTTGGGTGAGAGCCAGCGCAGAAAACTTGCGCTGGCTCCTTCAAGAACGTGTCATCAAAAGAAAGATCAGGGGACGAGGAATCAACGGCCTGTTCGTCAGTTCCCGTTGACCGTCTTCCTCAGCTTTCCGGAGCACTTGAACGTCACCACCCGCCGAGCCGGAAGGATGGCATCCTCACCGGTAGCCGGATTCCGGCCTTTCCGCGCATTTTTCTTCTTCACACAAAATTTTCCGAACCCACTGACCAGGACATCTTCACCGGAAGCCAGCGAGGATTTAATCAATTCAAGAAGCGCTTCAACGGTTTCTACAGATTGGTTCTTGGAAAAGCCGAGTTGATGGTAAACCTGTTCCACGATGTCATGTTTCGTCAGTGCCATGTGTGAATCTCCATCTGTTGGTGGGGTGAATCCACGTTCGCAAAATTTCCTATTCTTGTCAAGGGGTTGGTGTTTTCTGAAGGGATCTAAATACTGCAACGGAGGACTCCTGGCGGGAGGCTTGGCAGGAAGCCTGTCATGGTGCGCCGTTGTTCGGCAAAATAGTTGGGCGGGCATTGGACCGCCTGGATCCGTCAGCCACCCCTTACTTGATTGACCCAAGGGTCAACTCGCCGGCGGGCCTTTTTGGCGCTCGGCGCTGCCGGCCATTTGGTTGGCCAACGCCTGAAATCGTCTGGCCTCGTTCTCGTTGCCCTTGGTTTGGTAGATCCGGCTGACCTTGGCAAAGTACACCGTGGCTTTCTCAGGCCGTTCCTGGGCCAATGAGAGATAGAGTTCCAACACAGCGGTGTCGTGCACACCCGCAGCAAAGGAGAGATCGGCAAGCTTTTCCTTAATATGCGGATCGATGCGGCGATGACAGCTGTCGCAGTGCACCATGATCTCCTGGTACATACGGCGGGCATGATCCAATTCATTCAAGGCCTCGTGGGTTCTGGCCAACGCACCTGCAATGGATTCGTCCCAGCCATAGGTCGCTAAGAAATCACGATAGAACGTTTTGGCGACGTCGAAGTGGCCGGCCTGAAATAAAGTTTCGCCTTTGAGGACAAATACGGGCAGAGACGCCGCCAACTCGCCGGGGATCGAGGCCAGCAGTGCGTCGGCCTGGTCGAAGGCTCCTTGTTCCCAGTAAATTTCGCATAAGATCTGATAGGCCGGCAAGGTGTCCGGGTGGTGTTGCAGCAGCGTCTCCAGCAGATGCCGGGCCTGCTCGAGCCGGTTGAGTTGCAGGCAGGCCGTCGCCAGTTCCAGGGGGATATAACTGTCCGCCGCATTCCGGGCCTCCAGGGCACGGGCGAGGTAGTCTGCAGCAGTCTCGAAATCGCCGTTGTTCAGGGCGAGGTAGCCGGTTTTAAAATCAGAACCATACCCCAGATAGGCCCGCCGCACCGAATCGGGCAGCGTGCCGCACAAGGCCCTGAAGGCTTCATCCGGAGACGGAACATCCGCGCTACCTTCTTCGGGTTCCCCATCACTCTCCGGTGCTGAAAGCGTCTGGCGACGCTCAACGGCAAGCGTCGCCTCGATCTCCCGGCGTTGCTGGGCCAGGGTCTCTTTTAAGGGATCATCGCCGGTCAACGCCAGCGCCAGTTCCAGCAACTCCAATGCTTCTTTGAAATCGCCGATCGCGGCAAGATCCGACGCATTGCGGTGGTGTTCGCGGGCCAATGCCTCCCTGGAGGCCGAGACCTTCTCTTCAATCCGATCCAGCGTGACCTGATCCTGGACAGTGGCGGCTTCCAGTTTCCGTTGAGCACGTTCATATTCCAGTTTTGCCGCGCCCCAAAACCCGGCTGCGCCCAGTGCATCCCCTTTTTGTTCGAGGCGCTCTGCAGATGGACCCGAAAACAGGTTGAACCATGCCATTGCCATTCTCCTTCGCATCCGGCCTAACGCTTAATCAACCAGCCAGAAAAAACGACGTTGTCGATATCCTGGCAACAATAATTGACGAAGAGGCCTGACCGTGGGCCACGGTTAAGCCAGCTGCCGTGGAAGTTGGTCATTTCTACCATAAAATAAAAGGACAAAAAAGAGACAAGGCCCTAAACAGGGCCTTGCCAAGAGGGAGGAAGGAGGAACGTTTTACCGTTGCATGGTTAGTTAGCATTTCCCGTGCCGCTTTCTACAGTATTTATTTTCACTATTAAATTCGGTGCCTTTTATGTTCTGTGGGGCACTGAGGCACCGAGGGGGTGTCAATGTCTTGACGCCCGGTGGCGGCCGGAGTGTCAATTATAATCGATGTGACCCTTGACACAACAGCATCTTCTGTCGATTGAAATGCACGCCACGGCCAAGGGTAATGCCGACGCCAACGATCACGCCAGAAGATACTGATGAAATCATCAACGTAGCAAAGGCGATAACCTTTATTA
>NZ_JBFELV010000136.1:0-11196 GCF_041551955.1 Desulfosarcina sp. | reverse complement strand
CGCCCGGGAAGCCAAGGGCTGGCTCAAAGGTTTTCTGATCAACAACAATCTCAACCCCAAACCCCGCAAGCGACCTATTCGCATCCGCCAGGTGGTCAATACGGAGTCCGATAACTGAGCGTTTTTCATAATCGGGCAATTGCTATAGTGGCGGGATAAAAGGATGAACGTCGAACATCGATGAACCCGTAAAAAGTCGAGATGTCCTCTTTTTTGTCATCCCCGCGAAGGCGGGGATCTATAAGTTTCAGACAGTTATGGACTCCCGCTTTCGCGGGAGTGACACCACTTGTGACTTTTTACGGAACCATCAACGTTGGGCGTACGATGTTCGACGTTCATCTTTAAAGCCAACATAGCGACTAGGGGGTCTATCCCCACCCTATTACGTTTCCATCTCAAAAGGATCGATTAACAAGCCATTCACGGCAGCGGCAGCATGGCTGACTTGTCTACCGGCGTGGAGAGCACGATGGCCGTGCGCGTCTGACCCAGAGGGCTCAAGCGGGCCACCACCGTTTCCAGGTCGGAAACATCGTCTACGCGAACGCGCAGGATAAACGAGGCATCCCCGCTGATGTGGTGGCAGGCGCTGATCTGGGGCATGTCGACAGCCAGGGATTTTACGGCCGGGTAGTGCCGGGCATCGGTGGTCAGCTGGATAAAGGCGGATACCGACCGGCCCATGACGGTTGGATCGATACGGGCATGGTAGCCGGTGATCACCCCCGCCTCCTCCAGCCGTTTGACCCGCTCGGCCACCGCCGGCGCCGACAGGCCCACTTTTTGGCCAATGCGGCTCAGGGGAGTTCTGGCATTTTCCTGCAGCGCGGCAAGGATTTTTCGTCCGATCCGATCCAGCAATTTTTCAACCTGAAGGTTCATGGCCTGAATTTCCTTATATTATGAAGCGGATTGCCCCGAAAACCGTGGTTTGGCCATGGCGCAGACGACACCGGTGAGGTAATCTGACGGCCATGGACCTCTCTTTTTTTATCAAAGGACTGATATTCGGCTTTTCCATCGCCGCCCCTGTGGGCCCCATCGGCATCCTGTGCATCCGCCGCAGCCTGGCCAAGGGTTGGTCCGCCGGGCTGCTCACTGGAATGGGGGCCGCCACGGCCGATGCCATCTACGGCTGCGTGGCTGGTTTCGGCATAGCCGGCATCACCGGTTTCCTGGTGGACCAGCGCGCCTGGATCCAGACGTTCGGCGGCCTGTTCCTATGCTGGCTGGGCGTGCGCATCTTTTTGTCCGGAACCGACGAAAAGCCGGCATCCGAAGCGCCTGGCAGCGCCGCCATGGGCTATCTCTCGGCGCTGCTGCTCACCCTCACCAACCCCATGACCATTCTCTCCTTTGCCGCGGTATTCGCCGGTATGGGCCTTGGTCGTGTCACTGCCGGCCGAATGGCTGCCGGCTGGCTGGTGGCCGGTGTCTTTTCCGGTTCCATGGCCTGGTGGGTCATTCTCTCATCGGCCAGCAGCCGGTTCAATACCCGAATGAACGCGAAGTCCATGCGTGTGATCAACAGGTTCTCCGGGGCAGTGCTTGTCGGCTTCGGATTGATGGCGGTGATCGGCCGGCTCTAAGGGTCACGGAAATAAATAAATCCGCCATATGGCGCCGGCTGTGGTTTCGTCATCAAGGCACATCTGCCCGGTGCATATCAAGATATGTACCGGCGGATGGAACGCAGGTGAAGGAACCACAGGCAAGAAAGAGGTGAATTTATTTTTTTCCGGGACCCTGACCGACCGACAGTCCTTCCCGAAACCGCCGGCACAGCGTGGTCGAAACCCGATGGTCGTAAACCGTACCATCGGGTTCAAGCCCCCGGATGCCGCCGTCCCACAGGAATGCCGCCAGCAGTTTCAGGCCTATCTGGAGACGGTCCGGGGAGGGTGACAGGCGACTGCCCACCGGTGCCGGCGTAGGAACCGGAACGCCCGCGTTCTCAAGGGACTTCATGAAATTGAGCAATCGGCCCAGCCGCAACAGGGTAACCGAATCGGTGCGCGAGGTGCGCTGGTCAATGGGCAGTGCCGTGGCGCGCATGCCGGCAAAGGATCCTGGCAGTAGGCCCAGGGAACGACAGCGCTCGTAATCCGCGCTGCCCGGCGCCGGGTAGAACACGGAAACACCGGCCAGCACCCGGCGCTGGGCCAGAAACAGCAGGTCGTCCACCGACGAAAGGGGGTCCTGATCCGGTGCCCCAACGATAATGTAGCCCACCGCCGAGAGCCCCATTCCTTGGGCGTAATCCAGTGCCCGATCAAACGCATCGCGCACATCGGGCCGGTTGAAGCGTTGCAGTTGACTGGCGTCCGCACTTCCCAGAGAAAGGTTCAGGGTCTTGAATCCGGTGATTTTCATGGCCCTCACCACCACTTCATCCAGGGTGGGCGGGAACAGGCCGTTCATGGCCCGAAGTTCCGGTAATGAATCGCCGAAAATATCGCGAATCCCTTGCATCAGTTCAAGAAACCACCGGCGGTCCATGGTGAGATTCTCATCCTCGAAGTCGACGAATCCCACCTGGCGACCCGCGGACGCGGCCTGGAGTTCCCGACACACGGCAGCGACCGATCGTTTTCTGAAGCCCATCCAGGATCCGGCGCCGGTGGCGCAGTAACTGCACGCCAGTGGGCACCCCCGGCCGGCGGTAACCACGATGCTGTCCTGCCCAAACCGCTGGTAGAATTTTCGCCGGATCAAGTCAAAGGCAGGTACGGGCAGCTGATCCGGGTCCCGGCACAGGGCGGGCTCGCCGATATGAAGGGATCCGTCGGGATTGCGGTACACGATACCCGGCACACCCGAAAGGCTTCCCCCCGACTTCAATGCCATGGCCAGGGCCGGCAGGCCCACCTCGCCTTCCCCCCGGAGCACCAGGTCCACAGCCGGCTCCGCCATCGCCGCCGCCGGCAGAGCCGTGGGGTGATGACCGCCAAGAACCACCGTGCAGCCGGGCAGGCTGGCTTTGGCTATCCTCGCCACGGCAAGCGCCATATCGCTGTATGCCGTAAACAATGAAGCGATGCCGACGAGAAACGCCCCGGATGCCTTTACCTGGCGGCCGATATGGTCGAGGCTGTAGCCGTAATGTCGATAATGGTGAAACAGCCCAAAGGGGCTTAGGTCCGCCCGGCCATAGAAGGTAGCCAGGTCATCCATCGCTTCAGGTAGAGCGATAACCCGTGCCTTGGCGGTGGCCAGAGCATCCACGATGGCCACAGACAGGCCTTTTTGAACGGCGGCGGCGGCAATGGACGCCAACCCATAGGGAATGGTCCGTTTGGCGGTAAGGTAGAAGTCCGCGATCGGCGGCTGGATCAGGAGAATATCGACCATGGCGGTATGGCGTTGGTAAACGAAAGGCGCGTCAACTCATTTGAGAGATGGTGCCGAAGGTACGGATCTCCGCTGGCAGATCCTCGGGGCCGATGGCATTTTCAACGCCCATGGCAAAGGCCCGCTCGATCACGTTCTGCAGTTGGATCAGATTGCCCGGCCAGTGGTAGCGCAGCAGGATGTCCATGGCAGATGGGGTGATGCCGTAGATCCGGGTCTTAGCCGCCGGGCTGTCGGTGTAGAGAAAATGGTTGATCAACAGCGGAATGTCTTCCTTGCGCTCCCGAAGTGCCGGCAGCTTGATAAACACCGCATTGAAAAGATCCAAAAGATTCTTTTTCATGGCGCCGCTGGCGATGACTTCATCCAGTTCCCTGGCGGTTCCCGCAATCAGGCGCGGACGCTTACCGGAATCCGTTTCCGCCTGGCCCAAAAGCCCCATCATCTGTTCGCGCACCGTCGATGGAATCGATGAGACCTCGTCCAGATAGAGGGTTCCGCCATTTACAGATGCGAGCATGCCCGACAGATGGGCGGCGATTTCATCTTCTGTTTTCGTCTTTTTACTGAGGCTGTTGCAGTTTACCGCCACAAAGGGCAGCGTTTGCCGGTCGCTGGTATCGTGGATGGTTCGCGCCGTCAACTCCTTGCCCGTCCCACTCTCCCCGTGGATCAGTACCATGGGGTTCTCGATGCTGATGGTGTCGATCACCTCATAGATCTCACGCATCTTGGGGCAGAAGCCGATCATCTCGCCATACTGGTGACGCTCACGGGATATCTTGCGAATCAGCTGGGCCTTATCCTTGATCTTCTTCTCTTCGATGATCCGGTCGACGATCAACCTGAGGTGATCCAGTTTGAAGGGCTTTTGCAGGTAGTCATAACTGCCGAATTTCATGGCCTGAATCGCCGACTCCATCGACCCGTAGCCGGTGACGATGATCACCTCGGTCTGGGGCCGGTATTTCTTGATGGCGACCAAAAGCTCCAAGCCGTTGAATTCGGGCATCTTGTAGTCGGTGAAGACAATGTCGATCTGCTTTTCCTTAACAATCCCAACCGCTTCGATGCCGTTGTCCACGGTGGTCACATCGTAGCCTTTTATCGTCAAATATTGCTCGACCATCGCCAGGATGTCTCGGTCGTCGTCTACAAAAAGGATTCGGGTGTCGGACATGGCATTCTCCGCGGATTGTTCAGGGCATGGGGTGACGTCTCTTTTTAGACAGTTTTATATAGTAAACCCCGTTCAAAAGATCAACCATTGGATAACCGTATTCAGCCATGGTGGTCGACGATGTTGCCGGGCGTGGGCAACGGGTACCCAACCGGGTCGTGAGCAGATGGGTCGCCTGTTTCGTTGACTTTGAGGCCAGCCGTCTCTATATTGAAAGCTTATCAACAACCTTGATGGAGGCAGTTTGACTTTTTCAGTACTCATGGTATGCACGGGCAATATCTGCCGCAGCCCCATGGCAGAGGGGCTGCTCTGGCACCGGTTGCCGGAAGCCTTGAAACCGGTCGTCTCGGTTCGATCGGCTGGAACCCACGGACTCCACGGTAACCGGGCAGAACCTTTCGCCGTCAGCGCGGCCGCTGCATACGGGGCTGACATCAGCCAACACCGGGCAAGCGTTTTAGATGCCGGCATGATCCGATCCGCCGATCTGGTGCTGGCCATGGAAAAATATCACATCGACAAGATCAACGACCTGCTTTTTTTCCGCTGCAAATACGCCCTGTTGCTGGGCACCTTCGCAGAAAAACGGGAAAACCCGGAAATTGAGGACCCCTATGGCGCACCGCTCGGTGCCTATGAGACCTGTGCCAGTGAAATCGCCGCCTGCATGCCTGGGCTCATCGCGCACATCCGGGCGCAGGTGGATGGGAGGGCGACTTGAACGCTCCCACGGGAACCCATCGCCAACAAATCATTGATCTGCTGTGTCGGGAGGCCATGACGGCGCTGGATATCTCCCAGGCGGTTCGGGTGTCGGAAAAGGATGTCTACCGGCACTTGGCACACATCCAAAAAACCGTGGCCGGTCAGAAAAAAAAACTGTCGTTCACTCCCTGCACCTGCCTGGCATGCGGTTTCACATTCACGGATCGGCGCCGCCTCACCAAGCCCGGTCGCTGCCCCCGGTGTCGGGAAAGCCGCATCGATCACCCGGTGTTCAGAATCAAAGATTAAGGTCAATATGGATCAGCCGCCGGTCGATCACCTGTTTCTCATCACCGGGACCACCCGGGGTATCGGTAAGGCCTTGGCGGCATCGGCATCGACGCTGCCCAACAGTATCGTGGTCAGCCTGTCGCGCGCAGCACCTTTCCTCGGTAACAACCGCCAGACGATCCGCATCGACCTGAACGATACCGACCGCATCGGCGCGGCCTTCAAACACATCCAGGTCGACAGGCAGAAAACCGGCCGG
This sequence comes from Desulfosarcina sp., assembly GCF_041551955.1. GTDB lineage: Bacteria > Desulfobacterota > Desulfobacteria > Desulfobacterales > Desulfosarcinaceae > Desulfosarcina. The sequence continues at coordinate 5,404 of NZ_JBFELV010000136.1, read as the reverse complement.
CTGACCCATACGGTGCTGATCAACAACGCCGGTGTCCTCGATCCCATCGCTCCCATCGGGGACTGCGATGACACGCTGCTGGCCCAAAACATCCGGGTCAATCTGACCGCGCCGTTGATCCTGACCCGGCATTTTTTCCATTTCAGCCGGCCGTTTCCCGGCCGCAAATGGATCGTCAACATCACCTCCGGGGCGAGCCGGGCACCCTACTACGGGTGGTCGGCCTACGGGGCGGCAAAGGCCGGTCTGGACATGGCCACCCGCGCCATGGCCATGGAGTTCTCCCGCATCGACCCGACATTCGCCGTCTGCGCCGTGGCACCGGGGACCGTGGACACCGCCATGCAGGAGAAGATCCGCAACTGCAGCACCAAACAGTTTCCGCAGGTGGACAAATTCCTCAAGTTGAAAAACAGCGGTGCCCTCCATTCCCCCGAGCGTGCGGCAACGGCCCTGATCCGATTATTGATGGATGGAAAGTTTAAAAACGGCGCACGATACGACCTCAGGAAAATGGGCGGCTAAACCCAAGTTGGCATGGGCCCGGCTCCATCATGTCGATCGCTGTACCAGGGACTGCCTGTCATTTCCCTGCGACGACTTTGCCGGCTCGAATTACCCCTACGGCTTAGCGTTTCTGGACATGCAGCAACGCAGGCGGGACCAGGGGCCGCCGGCAGTGCGATCCCGGGGGCCGGCCCATCGAAAGCGTCCTCTCCGATCTGGTGCCTGGTGACCCTGTGCGTCTTTTACCTGTTCAAGAGATGGTCGGCGTGACCGTGGATGGCTCGGCGAGGATCGACCCCTCCCCGCGGCAAGCGGCGGGGAATGCGCTTGTTGTCGCGATTCAGCTCAGATGGTCAGCGATTGCCCGACGCGGGGCACCACCGCATCGAAGCCCTGGGCCTTCAGGTTATCGGCAAAGGCCAGACTCTGATCCTCTTCACCGTGGACCACGGCAATCCGTTTGACCTTCAGGTTGGACTGCTTCAGAAAGCGGAGCATCTCGTTGCGGTCCCCATGGGCCGAAAATCCACCGATTTTCACCACCCGCGCCTTGAGGGGATACTCTTTGTTGAGAATTTTGACGATGGGGGGATCCCCCTTGCGGCCCGACTCCTCGTAGGCCGTGCCCTGATCCAGGATGCGCCGTCCCAGCGTATGATTGGCCATGTACCCCACGATGAGAATCGTGTGCTTGGGGTTGTGTACCTTGTGGCGCAGGTGATGCAGGATGCGACCGGCCTCGCACATACCCGACGCAGAAATGACGATGTGGGGCTTTTCCTCGCGCATGAGCGCCATGGAAGCCTCGACGCTCTCGGTAAACTGCACCTGCCGGAAGGCAAAGGGGTTTTTGCCCTGCTGCAGGAAGGTCTCGTGGGTCTCTTTGTCGTAGACTTCCGGATGCTCGCCGAACACCTTGGTGATGTTGGTGGCCAGGGGGCTGTCCACGTATACCGGCATTTGTGGCACCTCGCCGGCGTCGTACAGCTCGTGGATCACGTAGAGCAGTTCCTGAGTCCGGCCGTAGGCAAAGGAGGGGATCAGCACCGAACCGCCCTGGTCGAAAGTCTCGTTGAGCACCTGCTTGAGCCGGGGGCGCAGGTCGATCACCGGCTCGTGGTCCCGGTTGCCGTATGTGCTCTCCATGATCATCAGGTCTACGTCGCTGCCGAACCCGTTGAAATGGCTGGCCGGATCGCGCAATATGGGTTTGCCGTAGCGGCCGATATCGCCTGAAAAGCAGACGGTGCGGACGTTGTCGCCGTCTCCGAAACGGATCATGACGATGGCTGATCCCAGGATGTGACCCGCCTCGAAGAGGGTACAGGTGATCCCCTTGCCGATGGTCACCGGGTTGCGATAGGGGATGCCTTCGAAGGCCTTGAGGGCCTGGTCCGCGTCGGCGGTGGTGTAAAGCGGTTCGACCCCTTCCAGATGAAAGCGTTTGATGTATTCGCCGATCACCTCGGCGTTGATCCCGTGCTTGTCTTTTTTAAGCAGGCGCTTGATCTCCTGCAGATCCCGCTTGGAGGTTTGGCCGTCCTCACCGGGCCGCATCTGGGACAGGGCCGAGCGGACCGTCTTGTAATTCAGGTACTCGGCATCGCTTTCCTGGATGTGGGCCGAATCGGGAAGCAGGTAGCCGCAGGCATCCACCGTGGCGCGGGTGCAGTAGATCCGTCCGTTGAAGCCATTTCTGGTGATCAGGGGAATGCGGCCGGAGTGGTCGATGTGGGCATGGGACAGCACCACGTTGGTGAGGATGCCCGGATCGAAGGGCAGCACCCGGTTCTTCTCAGCGGCGGTCTTGCGCCGCCCCTGATACATACCACAGTCCAGCAGAACGCGATCCTGGTCCGTGCTCAACAGGTGCATGGAACCGGTCACTTCCCTTACCGCCCCGTAAAAGGTGATGTGCATGTCAAGGCTCCTTTTCTCAGTTTTCTCTCGATACCCGCCCATTGAATAGCGTCACCATGATCGGCCATCCGTGCCAAAAATACCAGCAAGGGTCCTATTTGGCAAGGGCGCCGGTTGCAATGGGTTTAGCCTGGGTTCCATCAAAAAAGCTTCCTGAACATGCCGCCGATTCCTTTTTTTGCTTGGTCAATCGTATTCTGTCTGACCTCCTCTTTAGCTGCATCGCCGGCATCGGTACAGGGCAATCGCACATAGAAATCAAGCGATCAGGAGCATGTCCCGTAGACGGTGGCGAGTGTTGTGGCCTCTGGGGGCCTGAATGCAGTCGAGATGGTTGCCGAAGCGTGTATCGGGTGGATTGGTTAGAGCATAACCTCCTAAAATTCAATTTTTTTTTAGGTTTTTCATGTTGAGGTGAACAACGTGGACCCCCATGTAAAATATCCGCGGCATATGTTGGGGTTCATTTCATTCATCTCAACCTACGTTCTTTGATCCCTGTGGTCTTCGGACAAGGCTTTGGATTGCGGCTTTGCACGAATTTTCACCGATACTCTTCAGCATAAAGATTGTCGACGAAGACGACAGTGCTGGAAGATGGATTTTGCAAAAAAACCAAGAGGCTCATTCGCTGTATAGGCGTTGTCGCGACCCCGGCGGATGCGGCGGAAAAAGTCGTCGTTTGTGAAGTGCCACCCGATGCACTGGCCGCGAAGGTTCGCGAAGCCTGATCAATGCTCCAAAAGATATCAATCGGAGTTGCGGGCCGGTAGTCTGCCATCTTGCCGCTCACCGGCAGCTGAAAAGGATCTTCGATTCGAGCCGGCGGGAATCCATGCAGAACATGAGTTTCGCCCTTCAGCCCGCCCGGCAGGAGGAAATTTGCCAGTTGGATGCCGCTGATAAAATCCGGCGTCTGTGAGCCCTGGACGGGACGAAAACCGACGGTGACGGTCCCCGGGCCGTCGAGACGCAGCCGCAGGTGGCCGCGTATTTGCGCCGGAGGGCTGGTCGTAAACGAATCGGATGTAATGATGACGGCCCTTTTTCTGAAATCCGGTGACGCAAGGAACGCAGGCGTTGGCGTGATGCGCAACAAACGGCCCCCGGCGGGATCGGCCACGACTGTTGAAGTTACTTGCTGAGAGACGGTGAAGGACAGCGCGTCTGCGGGCGGCGTTGGCGGCGGGGATACCGACGGTGGCGACCCCACCGTATCCGTATTGAACGTGTCGTCCAAGCGGGGGGTCGTAGCGCAGCTCCACAAAGCAAAGCATATGGCCGCGACCGCGGCAAGGTATGCTCGCCTGCGAACACTGTTTTTCCGCCAAGGTCCTTTGGCTGTTGTCCGGGCAGCATTGCCATTTATATGTATTTTTTCATCCCGCATTCGCACAGAGATAGGCTCACCTTGCGAAAGTTCGGATATTGTCCCTCGCCTTGAATTTCCGCAAGGCCCCTTCTTGGCGCCATCCAAATACTTGACTGCCGTCGAAACATGCTTTTTCTGTGACTCATCGATTATATTCATACAACCCCCTTGTGCATATCTTCGCGTTAACGTGCGCAGCGTACTTGAGCAATCCATGTGCGGCCGCAAGTCGATGGCCATCACCGACTCGTGGGTGGCCTCATCGTTTGCCTTCGAACAAAGTGCCGAGCAGCACCTGCGCCCACTGCGCCGGAGCGCCGGCGCCACCGCGTACGCAGAACCAGAGCGTGCAATGCCGCTGATCATCCATCAGGGCGAGAAGATCGCCGCCCTGCCCATCCTTCGGCAGCTGTAAGCCTTCGTCGCGTCCGGCGGGGATTTCCTTCGGCGTCACCGTAACCGGGGTCGGGAACGGCGCCCGTACCTCCTGGGGCACAAGCTGCACCTGCGCCGAGCGCACAGACTCGAACATGCCGCCCCGCCCGCTCTCCGCAACGCCGTGAACGCCGGCACCGCTGTCGCTCTGACCGCGCACACCCACCGGTCCATGTCCGAATATCCCGGTTGGCCCCGCACCATAGACGCCCGTGTTGCCCGTTTCAGAGATGTCCTGGATCGGAACACCGCCCGCGAGACCGATCACCCCTGCCGCGACAGGGCCTTCCGGTGGGATGGGCACACCGCCTCGACCGAGCACCCCCGCTCCGGGTGCAACGGGACCACTGGGCACATTGGCTCCAGGGATACTTCCCGATCCGTCGGAAGGGGGGGGAGTCATGGTCATGGTTGCTTCGGCGCCCTGGGCGTAAACACCGACCCCGCCGGTCTCCGTCAGGGTATGGAGGGGGAGGAGATCCTTGTTCCGACCAGTTCCCCCACCGATACCGATCACGCCCGCCGCATGTGGAAGCCGGAGCGTGTTGCCATTGTCGTCCTGCCTTCCGCCCTGCCCAACCATTCCTGCGCCGGGAGGGATGGCTGGGTCGGCATGTAAATCGATCTTGCCACCGCCGAGGCCATGCACACCGATTCCTCCTTCACCGCGGTTGCCCGGTTCGGGTGTTCCACCGCCAAGCCCAAAAACACCGGAACCCTGATTGCGCCCGCCTTTGCCGACGACTCCGGTCCCCCCGGGAGTACCTCCAAAATTAGCGGGGCCGCTTCCGCTAGACCCGATGCCCACGATGCCGTCGAATTGATTTGAGGGAACGAAACTCTCTCCCTCGTCATAATCATCCGGATCTTCCGCATTCTTGGCCTTCTCCACGATCAGGATCGCGGGGCCGTTGAAATTTGATTGACCCGGGGGCACCTGCGCCCAAAGGATTGTGCGGCCTTCAGCCCGGTTCGTGCGTCCTGTCTGCATTTCCTGTCCACTTCCAGTTGCTCCAGCCATGATCGTCTCCCACGCCTCAGGTTCGTTGACTAAAGGTCCACTTTAGGTTGCACGTCAGCAGTGTGCCTGAACACGTCCGCTGCATGCGGTTGTCCCAAGAAGCCGCTTCGCCGTAGTTTAAAAATAATCAGTTCCGGTCAATTCCTCAT
>NZ_JBFELV010000135.1:0-11208 GCF_041551955.1 Desulfosarcina sp. | reverse complement strand
CCCAGACCCAGGTAGCGCTCCAGCGTGAAAATGTCGATTTGGTGCAACGTACCCGGGATTTGGTTGAAAAGGAATACAACGCCGGACAAGGGTCTCTGGTTCGCCTCAACGAGGCCCAGAAAGATTTGACCACGGCCCAGAGCAATCTGGCCCTGGCTCTGGTCGGCCTGCGCCAGGCCTGGGTGGAGCTTGAAACCCGAACGGGCAATGTCCTGGCCACATACGGCATTTCCGAAACACCCCAATAGCGGTGTGCGCACTTGCCTCAGGTTCCCATTGGTGGTAGATCGGTCCACCCGTCGCAGACTGGGTTGACGCATGGAGAGTCGCCGCCGACATGAACCACCTTAAAAAAAACCCCATGTACCTCTATTTGGTGGTGCTCACCATTGCTTCGACGGTGGGCCTTCAGGCTTGGACGACCCTGTTCAACAACTTTGCCGTCGAGGTGGCCCGCTTGGATGGCGACGGCATCGGCATCATCCAATCCATCCGCGAGATTCCCGGGTTTCTGGCCTTACTGGCGGTTTTAATTATTCGTCTTATTCCGGAACACCGGCTTTCCGCCTTATCCATCTTGCTGCTGGGCCTTGGCATCTTGGCCTCGGGGTGGTTCCCTTCCTTTGGGGGGCTGGCCCTTACGACAGTGGTGATGAGCTTCGGGTTTCACTACTTCGAAACCACCAACATGTCCCTCACCCTCCAATATTTTGACAAACACACCTCGCCGTGGGTGTTCGGAAAACTGCGCAGCATTTCTGCAGCGTCAAGCATTGTCGTGGGGGTGTTTATTTTTTTCATGGCGTCCACATTGGACTTCACGCGCATGTACATGATCATCGGGGGGCTCATCATGGCCATGGCCCTTTGGGGGTTCACCCGCAGGCCCACCAGCGCGGACATGGTTCCCCAGCGCAAGCGGATGATTTTCCGAAAGCGTTACAGCCTCTTCTATTTTCTTACCTTCATGGCCGGCGCTCGACGTCAGATTTTCATGGCTTTTTCAGTGCTGCTGCTGGTCCAAAAATTCGGCTATTCGGTCCAGGCGGTGACCGTTCTGTTTGTGCTTAACAATGCCATCAACTATTTTCTCAGCCCCACGATCGGCCGGGCAATTATCCGTTTCGGCGAACGCAAGGTGCTTTCCCTCGAATACGCCAGCCTGATGGCCGTATTCCTTGCATACGCCTTCACCGATTCAAAATGGGTGGCCGGCGGGCTGTACATTCTCGACCATATCTTTTTTAACTTCGGGATGGCCATCAACACGTTTTTCCAGAAAGTGGGCGATCCAGGCGATGTGGCGCCGACCATGGCTGTGGGGTTTACCATCAACCACATCGCCGCCGTTTTTCTGCCGGCCATCGGCGGTTATTTCTGGATCATCGACTATCGCATCCCCTTCATCGCCGGGGCCGTCATGGCCCTTATATCCTTGACCGCCGTCCAGCAGATCCGCACATCACCGAAGTAAAAAACATCAACCGATTCGCTAAAATAGAAAATGGTAGCGTACACCGTTTATATCTCCATCCCCTTATATCTCCATCCCCGCCCGGAACCCCTGGTGGACGGCATCGAAGGCCAGGGCCACCCTGCCGGCATCTCCGGCGGTGGTAAAGGGGACGCCCAGTTCTTCGACTACCGCCGCTAGCGGATTGTAGGATTCGGCTCCGGCGGCGATCACCACTGTGTCCGCTTCGATCGTTTCAACCTGTCCGTCTTTCTCGATCTTCAGGCCCTCTGCGGTTATCTGGGTCACCTTTGCCCGAGTGACCGTGGTCACGCCGATACGGGACAACTCCTGCATCATCCCCCAGCGCGTGGACTTGCCAATGTCCCTTCCCACCTTGTCCAGCATTTCCACCAGAGTCACCTGCCGGGTGCCCCGGGTGGCCATTTCGAACAGCGTCTCCGGGTCTTCGGCACGGTTCACCAGCAGGAACTTGATGCCTTCGGCGGAAAGGGTTCCCTTTTCGGCCAGGAAGAGAGCGGTCTCTACGCCGACCGCCCCCCCACCGACAACCACCACGCGCCGGCCGGTTGTCGCCCGGTTCGCCAACACGTCCCAGGCTTGAACGACGTGGCGAAGGCTACTGCCTGAAATGGGCGGGGAAAGGGGTATTGCGCCGGTGGCCAGGATCACTGCATCGGGGGCTTCATCCCTGATCAGCGCTTTATCTACCGCGCAATTGAGCCGCACCGGAAATCCCGCCAATGCCACCTGCCGTGCCAGATCCCGCGCCAGCGAGGCAAATTCGGATCGTCCGGGCGGGGCTGCGGCCAGGAAAAGCTGCCCACCCAGACGGTCGGCCGATTCGAACAGCGTTACCTGGTGTCCCCTTTCGTGGGCGGCAAGGGCGGCACTCATGCCCGCCGGGCCGCCACCCACCACCATCACTTTCTTCGCCGGTGATGCCTTCTCGGTTGTCGCGGCGGTTTCGTGACCAGCCCGGGGATTGCACATACACTCGACGTGCTTGAGCTGAAATAGGTGATCAAAGCACCCCTGGGCGCAGGCAATACAGTGGACGATATCGTCTTCTTGACGCTGGCGGGCCTTTTCCGGAAGCCATGGATCGGCAATCAGGCTGCGACCCATGGCTACCATGTCGCAAATGTCGTCGGCGATCATTTCGCGGGCCGTGGCCGGATCGTTGATGCGGTGGCTGGCGATCACCGGCACATCCACTTGTTCACGGATGCCCTTGGCCAGGTAGGCAAAGACCCCCCGGGGGACTGCGGTGACAATCTGGGGGACACGAGCCTCGTGCCAGCCCACGTTGATACACAGTGCATCGGCAGGACCGGCCGCCAGCGCCTTGGCAAATGCCTGAAGTTCCAGTCGGCCGTTGCCGCCAGGCATAAAATCATTGCCGTTCATGCGCACGATCAACGGGTAGTCGTCGCCGACGGCATGGCGCACGGCAGCCATCACTTCCAGTCCGAAGCGCATGCGGTTTTCCAGGCCGCCGCCATACTGGTCAGTGCGCTGATTGGTGAGTGGAGAAAGAAATTCACTGATCAGGTAGCCGGTCCCGCAGAGCACTTCAACGGCGTCGAACCCGGCGGTTTTTACCCGCAAGGCGGCCGCGGCAAAAGCGTCGATGGTCTGCCTGATCTCCGCCTCGGTTAATTCTCTGGGGGTTTCCCCGGTCATGCGCGAGGCAACGGCAGAGGGTGCCACCGGCTGCCTGCCCTCCAGAAAGAAGGAGAAGTTGTAGCGGCCCGCATGGTTGAGTTGGACGGCACTGCGGGCACCGTTTTCCTTGATGGTTGCCGCCAGCCGGGCAAGGCCGGGAAGGAAGGCGTCGTCGTGGGCGCCGATGTTTTGGGTATTGCCGGACAGTTCATCCACGGTTGCATAGCCCACGCAGATCATGCCCACGCCGCCTTTGGCCCGCTCGGCATAAAAGCCTGTCAACTGATCGGTCACCCGGAAATCCACGGCCATGCCCAGGTGCATGGCGGGTAGGTAGATCCGGTTCTTGACCACAAGTCGGTTGATGGTGATGGGCTGAAAGAGGGGATCCTTCATTTTTTTCTTCTCCTGATTTTAAGTTTTTCGCATTAACCATTTTCCGGTGCACCTGTCAAGGACAGTAAGGCTTCACATCTCCTGCTGTCTTCTGTTTAGTCTTGACAATCTGCCGACGAGTGGATAAAAGACCCTATACCTAACGACCGGTCGGTAAGCTTTTCTGATGTTGATTCATTCCCGTTGGCTGATCACCGGTAATTGCCCGTTACCCCTGGAGACGCAGCTTTATGGCCGACATGAAAGCGACCATAAAATCCGTATGCATCGATCTCTTTTTCAAAAAAGGATATTTTGCCACCAGTATCAGCGACATCGCCGGTGGTAGCGGCATCCAAAAGGCCAGCATCTATTATCACTACGCCAGCAAAGAAGATCTGCTGTTTCATATATTAAAGTCCACCATGGAAGATCTGACCAGTGCCTTGAAGCGGGGGCTGGCGGCCGCCCAGGGCATTGAACAGCGGATGCGGGCGGCGGTGCGCAGCCATGTGTGTTTTCATCTGGAACGGCAGAAGGAAAACTTCATTGCCAACGCAGAGTTGCGGGGGCTGACCGTCGAGCATTATCGCTCCATCGTCAACAAGCGGGATGAATACGAATCGATTTTTCAGGATCTCATTCACCAGGGTACGGAAGAAGGGGTTTTTGCCGATGTGGACGTCAAGATCCTTTCCTATGCGATTTTGACCCTTTGTACGGCCGGTGCGACCTGGTACAATCCCAACGGGCGGTTGACGGTGGATGAGATCGCCGACATCTACGAAAATTTTATTATCAGCGGATTGAAGCAGGGCCGCTTCGAATGTCCTGACGGATGCTGAAAAAGATATCTTCACCGTTACCGGAAAAAGGCCGATGCCCCATCGATACGGTGCGGTAAAGCCGTCCCCGCTGCTGCGGAAAGGAGGTCGTCGTGGATTTTGATTTGACCAGAGAACAGGAAATGATTCGCAAGGAGGTTCGAAAGTTCGCCCAGAGCGAGATCGCGCCGGTGGCCCTGGAGCTCGACGAAGCGGAGGAATTTTCTTCGGATCTCACGCGAAAGATGGGCGAGATCGGCCTGTTCGGCATGTTTGTCGCTGAAACATACGAGGGTCAGGCCATGGACTATATCTCCTACATCATCGCTGTGGAGGAGATTGCCCGGGTGGACGGCTCCCAGGCGGCCACCATTGCGGCGGGAAACTCCTTAGGCATCGGCCCGCTCTACTACTTTGGCAGCGAGGAACAGAAACAAAAATACCTGCCCAAACTGTGCAACGGCGAGGCGTTGTGGGGTTTTGGGCTTACTGAACCCACAGCCGGTTCAGACGCCGGCGGGTCCAAGACTACGGCGGTGTGTGACGGCAACGAGTGGGTCATCAACGGCTCTAAAATTTTTATCACCAACGCGGCCAGTGACATGACACTGGGAGTGACGGTGCAAGCCATCACCGGCACCCGTCCCAACGGCAAGCCGGAATACACCTGCTTTATCGTGGAGAACGGCACCCGGGGGTTCAAGGCCGTGGCCATGAAAAAGAAGATGATGTGGCGTTCCTCCAACACGGCGGAGCTCTATTTCGACGATGTCCGGGTACCCGCGGCAAACATCCTGGGCCAGCAGGGTGACGGCTTTCACCAGATGCTCAAGACCCTGGACGGCGGCCGCCTATCCATCGCCGCCATGGGCCTGGGGGGTGCCCAGGGGGCTTATGATGCGGCCCTGAAATATGCGCAAAAACGAGAACAGTTCGGCCAGCCCATTTCCAAATTTCAGGCCGTGGCCTTCAAGCTGGCGGACAGTGCCATGGAAATCGAATGCGGCCGCAACCTGCTTTACAAAGCCTGCTGGCTGCGGGATCACAAGCGCCCGTTCGAGAAAGAGGCCGCCATGGCCAAACTCTATTGCTCGGAGCTCATGGGGCGGGTGGCCGACCATGCCGTGCAAATTCACGGTGGATACGGATTGATGAAAGAGTACGACGTAGAGCGCTTTTACCGCGATCAGAAACTATTGGACATCGGTGAAGGCACCTCGGAGGTCCAGCGCATCGTCATTTCCCGCTACATCGGATGTTGACCGTTTCAATCCACATGTCCTTACAGGGAGGGCTGCATGAACGACACGATTCTGCTCACTGAGCACCAGGACGGGGTGACCGTCATCACTTTGAACCGGCCAGCGGTGATGAATTCCTTTAATTTTGCGCTGCTGCATGCGTTGGCCGCCAAAATCGACGACATCCGCTTTGACCCCGAGGTCCGCGTGGTCATTATCACCGGCTCGGGCGATCGGGCCTTTTGCTCCGGTGCGGACCTCAAGGAGCGGGCCACCCTGTCGCCTATTCAGGTCAAGGAGTATATTTTTACCATCCGCAACCTGTTCACGACCATTGAGCAGCTCAACAAGCCGGTGATCGCTGCGGTCAACGGCGTGGCTTTGGGCGGCGGAACCGAACTGGCCCTGGCTTCGGACATCCGCGTCGCCTCGGAAACCGCCAGCATGGGACTCACCGAAACCCGGCTGGCCATCATCCCCGGCGCCGGCGGTACCCAGCGCCTGCCTCGCCTGGTGGGCAAGGGAAAGGCCAAAGAACTGATCTTTACCGGCAAGCGCCTCGATGCGGCCGAGGCCCTGCGGATCGGACTGGTGAACCAGGTTTGCGCACCTGAAAACCTCATCGACACCTGCCGGCAAATGGCTGCTGAGATCTGTGAAACCGGCCCCGTGGCTATCGAACAGGCCAAATATGCCATCAACTACGGCATGGAAACGGATCTGTCCACGGGCCTGGCCATCGAATCCAACGCCTATTGGGTCTGCATTCCCACCCAGGACCGGCTGGAGGGCCTGGCCGCCTTTAAGGAGAAGCGAAAGCCGGTCTACAAAGGCTGTTGAACGCGTGCAGATGAACATACCCATGTGGGCAGGTGCTTGGGTTGCCCATCCACTCATAGGAATAGCATAAGGAGGCAGCATGACCGAATATGATTACTGGAAAGTTTTTCCGAGAATGCCCAAAAAGGTAAGGTTGGGTGACATCACCGTGCGGGATGGGTTCCAGCATCTGGAAAAATTTATCTCCACCCGGGCCAAGATTTTTTACGCTGAAGAGATGATCTTTGCCGGTTGCCGCAACATCGAGGTGACCAACCTGGGCAACCCCTACCTGATGCCCCAGTTCAGCGATGCGGAACAGATCCTGGCCCACCTGCGCAGCGACCGCTTTCGCGGCCGCTGCAAAAAAAAGGGCATCGATCCGGACGACATCACCATTACCGCCGTGACCATTCGGGAGCCGGGTGTGGACCGGGCCATCGAGCTGGCTAAAAAAGGCGTCGGGCCGGATCGATGCCTGATGATGGTCTCCACCGAAGAGGAGCACCATTTTGCCAACTCCGGCCTGACCCTGCCCGAATACTGGAAAGAGTGTGAAAGTGCCATCCGCAAGTGCCGTGACGCCGGTCTTCAGATGTGCGGCACCGTCAGCACCATCTGGGGCAGTCCCATTGCAGGCGCCACCGAATTGAAAGATGCGGTGGAGTTCACCAAGCGCTGGCTGGCAATCGGTGCCACGGACATCGAGCATGCCGACCACGACGGCAGCGCCTCGGCAGCGAACGTGTACCGGTATTTTTCCATGATTCTCGACGAAATTCCCGACACCTCGGTACACATCGCCCACTTCCATGAAACCAAGCGGGTGGCGTCGGCCTCGGTGCTGGCGGCCCTTCAGGCAGGTATCTGCCATTTCGAGGGAACCTTGGGCGGCCTTGGCGGTCAACCGGCCAATTTCCTGGACGACTGCCCGGTGCCGGGCACCGGCGAATACTATTACGAAGATCCCCGCTACGTGGGGTTGACCTGCCTCGAAGACATGCTGGTGCAGATCGATGAGATGGGTATTGAACACGGCTACGATGTGGATCGCGTATTGTGGCTGGGACGCCAGCTGGAGCGCACTGTAGGCCACCGCCTGAGAAGTGAGGCCGTAATCAACGGGCGCACACTCAAGGAGGGACATCCCAAATTTGCCCGGCCGGGATTAAAAAAGCTAAAGGAAAAGATGGGCGAGGCCCCCGGCCAGAAGCTGCCCGCCGAATGGGCGGAAAAGGCGGTGCTGCCGGAGCGTTATCGCCCCTGATCCCCGCCTTGACCCGTAGGTGAAAACGCAGCACGATAGGCCAGCAGCCCACTGCACCCCATACCGATCCCACATAAAAACCGGGATGATTTATTCAACCAGGAGCATTGCCATGGAAACAGGCCAAAAAAAACCCCACATCAACGTGGACTACTTCGAAGACCTCACCGGACGTATTAAGCAGGGCACCTGCAGCCAGCCGGAGGGTGGCCAGGAGGACATCGGCCAGCGGATCAAGGCGATCCGCGAGGCCAAAGGCCTTTCCCTGGACGAACTGTCCCACATGACAGGCTTTGACGTGGAGCTTTTGTCCAGCATTGAAAACTGCGAGGTTCAGCCCCAGCTGGGGACGGCGATCAAGCTGTCCAAGGCCCTGGACAGCGCCTTTGGCCGGCTGGTGTCCGGTGTGGGAGAGAAGCTTTATTCCATCACGCGCAAAGGCGAGCAGACCATCGTTTCCCGCTCGACCTCACTGAAGGGAAAGAAACAGGCCTACACCTACCGGAGCCTCGCCCCGGAAGTCAAGGGTCGGCACATGGAATCCCTGATCGTCCAGCTGGAAGAGGCCGCGGACACGGAGCGCTCCGTCCACGACGGTGAAGAGTTTATCTACGTGCTCGACGGCAGCGTTTCCTTGGACATCGGGGACGATCATTTCGATCTGACAGCCGGGGACAGCGCCTACTACCTGTCCACCACCCCCCATCTGATTGCCGCCGCTGCGGGCAAAGCGACGATTTTGGCTGTGATCTACGGCGGTTAGCGCCGGAGAAAAACAAAAAAGGGCCATTCCGGAATAATCAATACCGGCATGGCCCCAGTGACTTAAAAGTGATCGATTACCGTCACGCCGGTTTGTTCGAATCGATCCATGACGGTCAATCGAGCAATCCCTTCTTCCAGTCCCACCGTCTGACCGATAAGCTTTTCCGGGTGCAGTTTGCCGGCGGCGATCATATCAAGCACGCGTCCGTATTCGAAGGCCTGGATGCCGTGGCTGCCCAAAATTTCCAATTCATGGGCGACCACGAGGTCCATGGGAACCGCCGGGTGGCGATGCTCGGTGTTGAGAATGCCCACCTGGATATGTTTTCCCCGTTTTCTCAGGCTGGCAATCGAATCGAAACAGGTCCGGGGGCTGCCGAGCGCATCCACAGCCACATGGGCACCGCCGCCTGAACAATGGCGAACCGCTTCCACCACATTTTCCACGGACCGGGCGTTGACCGCCTCCGACGCACCCACGGATCGCGCCATATCCAGTTTGTCCTCGAAAATGTCAACCGCCACCACCCGGGCGCCCAGGGCATTGGCAATCATGATGGCTGACAGGCCGACCCCGCCGCAGCCGAAAATGGCCACCCATTGCCCGGCGCCGACCCGACCCTGGGCGGTGATGGCGCGGAAAGCGGTGACGAAGCGGCAGCCGAGGCTGGCGGCGGTGACGAAATCCATGGATGCCGGCAGGCGCACCAGGTTGACGTCCGCATAGCGGATGGCCACATACTCGGCGAAAGCCCCCCAGTCGGTGAAGCCCGGCTGAAACTGGCGGTCACAGACCTGCTGGTTGCCTGACAGACACTGGGGGCATCCTCCGCAGCCGCAGACAAACGGCAGGGTGACGCGGTCGCCGGGTTTCCAGTTTGCCACCCCTTTTCCGATGGCTTGGACCACACCGGCCAGTTCGTGGCCGGGAACATGGGGCAGATGGATGTCAGGGTCGTGCCCCTTCCAGCCGTGCCAGTCGCTCAAACACAGTCCCGTGGCTTCGACCTTGATCACCACGCCGCCTTCCGGCGGGTTGGGTTCGGGCAGGTTTTCTATGGTGACCGGGCCTTCGAAGGTTTCGTAATAGGCGGCGCGCATGGGTTGGTCCTTGTCGTATCGGCAGTTGCGGTTTTTTTGGCTGATAGAAAAAAGATACCCCGCGGCTCAGCGCGGGGTATGGATGTCCTTTTATGAAAAAGCGGCCACGCGTTTAGGGGAGCACCGCATCTAGAACGAATCCGCGATAGTGGGCATTGGGACTGTAGGAGTTGCCGGCGATTCGGTTGTTGTCATTCACGGCGACGGCTTCGCTGAAGGGGAAAGGATTCGAGATGTCATAAGGGTAAAAATCGCTGTGTATCCCCAAATCGTAGATAACGTTGTTATACCATGCGCAGGCGTGCACGACGTTGTAGGTCACGTTACCTACAGTAATTGTTGCACCGGTTTCGGCACTGCCCACGATCAGGCCATTGTTGTTGATATCCACGGCCCAACTGTTGGCTCCGCCCAAGGTTCCCAGGTCGGTCATTACACCCTGGCCGCTGGTGTTAAGCTGCCAGACGAAGGCGTGGGTGTCGCCGCTGGCCGTGGTCGAATTGCCCACTACTTGGGCTTTGATATTCGGGTCGATTGGGTCGTTCAGATCTGTGGCTTCACTAGTGCCCCCGCCAAGGTCGCCGCAAGATACCATCGACCCACCGTTCCAGAAAAAAGCCTTGTCTCCCGTTGTCCCGGCCACATAGCCGGTACCAGGATGATCATTGATAGCGGCCCCCACGGTCGCTTCCCCACTTGCCAAACCAGTTAATTCGGCAAGCGCACCCAAATCGGCAATACCGGCGGAAATAATATCATCGAACACAACGGTTGTACCGACGGAGTTGGTAATGGCTTCGTTGTTGTTGTTGATAGCCACCGGTTCCACGATTCCGGCACCGATAATTTGGGCTAGACCAAAAATATCATCGGCAGCGTAGTCAGGGAAAGCGGGTCGCGGAACGCTATTTATTGCATATCCAAAAGCAAGGATATCGCCACCCTTTTCCACTTGTTCTCTACTGAAAGTTATAATATCTGCATTGATATCGAACGCCTCTGAAAATTGACCGCGCTTGGCTTGCTCTGGATTGGATTCATCAGGCGGAAGATCGATCTGGGTGACGCCATTCCAATAGAAGGCGCGTTTTTCATTTTCATCTGGCCAGCCGGTGCCCGTGGTCGAATTGCAGATTACTTCTCCGTTGGGACCGATGGCCACCGCCTCACTATATCTAAAAGGATTTAGCTCTTTGTTGTTGTCGTCCAACCACTCTTGGTAATTGTAAGCAAACGCGGAAGCGATCCCACCTTGTCCATGGATGCCCAAAAAGGTCATGCTGTTCCCATCCCATAAAAAGGCCCCTTTGACAGGACCACCGGCGCCCGTCGTCTGCCCTGCCACGGTGTCATTTTCACCTAGTGCCATAACCCGCGTCTCATACCAGTTTTGCCCATCACCCACCAGATCGCCGATGTCCACCAGATCACCCAGTGTGCCGGGAGGGGACAGCGTTCCCTGTGAAGTGATGACGGTGCCGCCGCTTCCAGTCGTGACGCCACCCCCGCCGCCCGCGTCGGAACCGCCGCCGGAGCTGCATCCGAAGAAGAAAAAAACAGCAACGAAGCTGATTACGAGATATTTGATTAAACCATTCTGATTAATCATTATTTCCCCACTTTCTATTCAATTAACCCTGCAAAAAAGTTGACGACTCAATTTTTATATCGACT
>NZ_JBFELV010000134.1:0-11386 GCF_041551955.1 Desulfosarcina sp. | reverse complement strand
TGTTGCGTTCAACCATAGCTTAAAATAGGACCCACGCAATAAGCATGAAATTATAGAGGCTAAGGTCGACGCCGGTTTTTAAAAAATGGAGGACACCGAGCGATCAATTAAAATGACGCGGCAGATCGATTAGCTTTTTTAACGCTTTGGTAAGTGTCCCAGCTGTTTGTACACCAATAAAGCGGTCCATCTCCCTGCCGTCTTTGTAAAGAATGATGGTGGGAATGCTCTGAATCCCGAGATGCATAGCGATGTCTTGGTTTTCATCGATATTTATCTTCTGGATCACTGCCTTGCCGCTGTAGTTCTTTTTCAATGCATCGATGATTGGTTTTTGAGTGCGGCAGGGTCCGCACCACGGGGCATCAAAATCCACCAGGGTCACTCCGCGCAGGACCGACTGCTCAAAATGCTTCTGGGATACTCGTCCAATCGCACCCATTGCAATTCTCCTGGTCTCATTGGTAAACGAAAGGGCGGCAATCCCGAACATTGCCGCCCTCAAGGATCATTCATTCATCGAATCGGTTGTCGGTATTTATCCACCGAAGTCGCCGCCGCCCAGTCCCCGCATGGCTTCTTCAGTTGTTACGCGAAGCGTAGAGATTGACTTGTTAAACGCTGCGCGCTCAGCCTGGATATCGTCTATGCCGGTTTCCGGTGTGCAGTTTTCGCGGATCTGATCGATCCGGTCGTCCATTTCCGTGATGAGGATGTGCAGGTCTTCGATGTTGGGCAGAATTTTTTCTTTTTCGCCACCGGGCAGGGAATCCATTTTACGAGCGATATCGTAAACGATGGCTTTCCAGCCGGTGAGTTCCATTTCCATCGTTTTGCAGCAGTTTTTTGCCTTCATAACGCGGTCCTCCTTTTCTGTGGTTTATGTTGTCCTGCTGATCATGTCTTAAGTTTAAGCCAGCAAACATCTTGTCCTTATTTTTTTTGACGACTCATGGAAAACCTCCTGACCCAACTGCGCCAGGCATGAGATTGGGAGGGAAGCTGAATAAGAATCAAAACCAACGAATTCCTTGTATAAGAACACAACCATTACTATTTGTTATAATCAACTTTTGTGCCACATCGGTGAAACGATTTATAAAATAGAGAAGCAGAATAAAACACACTAAATACTAATGGTTATCTATTTTATTCCTGAACGATCAAGATCCTTGAGAGTCCCATATGAGTAGTAAAAGTTAATTCACACCGTTACTTCCTGGCAGATATGCATAGGGTTAACGTTGGGTAACGGTTATCGGGTGATGGCTCTCCGGGTTGCATTTTTTCAACCCTGTGCGTGAACGTCCCTGGTGGGCTTTGGGGAAAGCGGGCAGCCTCACGATTCAACATCGCCCGGGGAGGGGCACTTCAAACGAACGAAGAAAAACAAAGCGGACA
The DNA here is from genome assembly GCF_041551955.1 of Desulfosarcina sp. Taxonomy (GTDB): domain Bacteria; phylum Desulfobacterota; class Desulfobacteria; order Desulfobacterales; family Desulfosarcinaceae; genus Desulfosarcina. The sequence continues at coordinate 9,985 of NZ_JBFELV010000134.1, read as the reverse complement.
CAACAAGAAGAGATGTGAAACTAAAAATGGCCTCGAATGTGGAGACGTTGATCAATAAACCGGCAATTATCGGGAACACAGCGGTTGTCAGGCTGAGGGCGCCCCTGATTCCGGTATAGACGGCCCGGTTGTCGTTGGTGGTGATTTCAAGCCATACGCTTTCATAGGTGATTCTGACGCCAGGTATCGAGTTGCCGGCCCAAAAAAAAAGAGCATACCAGATCATCATACGGGTATCGATCGCCCGCTACCGCAGAAACCGCCTTGTTGATGGATGGTATCGATCCTTTCGACGCGGTCGATTACCAGCTCGGCTCCATAATCCGTTACCAGTGCATTGGGTATCTGAAACTTTTCCAACGGGTTCTTATTTGGGATGCCATAAGGCACCGCGCAGCGGTTTGCATTGATTCTTTCATCCTTGATCAAGGTAACGCACAGATTTTGATCGGAGGTATGGAGCATCTGAGCGATGGTGCGCCCAGCCGGGCCACCGCCAATGATAACGACCTGACGTTTTTTCACGTTGCATCCCCCTGTAACTGATATTCATCAGCGTCCGTGAGCCAAAGACGGATCCGCTATCGTTGAAAATTTCCTTGGCCCTTGACGAACGGCCCGTTGACTCGGGTTGTCGCCGTGAAACCATTCATTCCCTTATCCACAAGTTCCGCAACCGACGGCGCTTTCCGTGGTGTTCAAGTTTCCGGTGACATGAAAGCCCATCGGGGTGAAATCGATTTTAATCGGGTTCGCCATAGCAAGCAGATCCTTGTCGACGATGTATTGAAAGCCATCGACGATTAACCGTTCATCCGTATCTTTTGGCTCATCCAGAGCCAACGCCAGCGATGGCGGTCCTCAGCCGCCGGCGTTATAAAAAATACGCACCGGGGTGATGGCATGGTCCTGAAAATATTCAGTGAGTTTGGCCGTCGCTGAGTCTGTTACACGAAGCATAGGGGTTTTCTCCTTTAAATGAATCGTTGATTGTTTTTGCCGGCTGGTCTGATCGGTTTTTCAACCATTTCCTTTTTATGTGATTTTAGATGGGTTGCCACCGGCGTTTTCTCGGGGAGACGAATCACCGTTACCGGTACATAACTCAGGCGAATGACATCGCTGGCCGTGCTGCCGATGATGCGTTCCTCCATTTTTCCATGGCCGTGGGTTCCCATAATGATGAGATCGAAGTTGCCTTCCTGCGCCGTGGCTACAATCTGCTTGACCGGGTTGCCGATTTTGACGATCACATTGTCCTCGGTCAGCGGGCAGTAGGGAATTTCTTTGGTTACCCGTCGTGATGTCTCCCGGATGCGTTGATATATGGTATCTTTGGCTTTTTCGATGCCATTGATATGAAAGTCGGCCCAGGCTTTTTTACCCATATGGTCGGCCAGGTCGATGCCGGCTTCCCTGGAGAGGGCCTCGAGAACGTCCGGGATCACATGCAATAAGGTTACCGCGGCACCAAAACGGTTTCCGATGCTACAGGCGTAGCGGACGGCATGGCGGGCCGTATCGGAAAGATCGGTTGCATAAAGGATTTTCTGAATCGGCGGAACCATAGGCTCGTTCGCTCTCGTCAGTCGGGAGGGAAGTTCAGTGACCGTGGCAAGTTTTTCAGGGGCGGGCCGATCGGCTTGCGGCGTGGTCTGTTTATGGGCATCGTCGAAGATTTTGCCGACTAAACGGACATACCAGGCCGCTGTCTGGATCTGGATCACATAGGCCAGGGCGACCAGCAGGGCGATGGTGAGGCCCTGTTTGCCGAAGGCGGTCATGGCGATGGCCAGGGCGATGGACAGATCACGCATGACCACCCCGAAAACCATGGCGATGGCATCCTCGCGCCTGAAGAACAGCCGCCCGGCAATGGAGAGCAATCCGTAGGTAACCAGATAAAACACCGTCAGGGGAACCAGGATAGTGAGAATATCTGATGGATTGGCGATGATGTTTTTGGCTTTCAGCGACATGGCCACGAAGGCGATCAGGATGACACCCAGGGCAGAGAATGGCGGAAACTTGGGTTTGATGCGATCGTTCCAGGTTTGGTGGCCGACTTTTTTTATGGCCAGGGTCTGGGTCAGCAGGCCGGCGAACAGCGGTACGAAGACAAACAGGGCGATCTGCTTGAACATGTGCAGCACGTCCACATCGATGGTGGCGCCCATGAAAACCTTGGTATAGACCGGCGCTGCCAGGGCCCCGAGCACCAGCCCGAAAACGACCATTTTGATGGCGGCCTCCTTGTTGCCCTTGGCGAAACCGGTCCACGAAATGGTCATTCCCGACGTGGGCAGCACGCCGATGAGAAACAACCCGACGGCCCACAACCCATATTTCTCCGGTCCGCCGGAAAAAAACAGGCGGCCAATATAAAAGGCCAGCAACGGCACCAGGACAAAGTTGATGACCTGCGTGGTGATTTGAAGTTTATAGTCCTGGCCTTTAAAGATGGTTTTCACGTTCAGGGTCACCATCATGGGGTAAACCATAATAAAGGTTACCGGGATGATGAGTTGCTTGAGCGGGCTGGCGTCGAAAAAATAGCCATAAAATAAACCGACGGCCATGGACAACGGGATCGACCAGACCAGATTTTTCTGCAGAAATGATAGCGCACGCCACATGTTGATCTCCTTAGTTAACCTGTCATAACAAACGCGGTTATAGTTGATGGCAGAACTGAAAGTGGGTTTACTCAACAATCGTGCCATCCTCACGATCCAGGCCGAGATTTTATAATTTGCATTTATATCGAATGATTAAACTTTTTTAGGTTGAGAGGGAATACTGGTGCGGGATGAAAGACGGAGGGAAAAGCGTTACCGTGGTTGCGGTTAAATCAACATGGTAACGATATGGTAACGGAGGATTATTTCAAGTCATTTTTTTCAACAATTGATTGGCGGCGGTGAGCAGCGGATCCCACACAGGGCCAAAAGGGGGCGCGTAGGAAAGATCGGTTTCAGAAAAGGTCTTGACCGACATCTGGCCGTGCAAAGCAACCGCGGCAGCATTGATGCGGTGGGCGACCCCTTCGCGGCCGACCATTTGTGCGCCCAGCAGCCGCCGGCTTTTTTTGTCACCAATCAAATTCACCCAAATCGTTGCTGCCCCGGGATGGGCGTGGGCACGGGATCGTGTCTGAATCGTGACGTCCACCGGCTCGAATCCGCAGCGGTTTGATTCTTCATATGATAGTCCGGTGCGGGCCACTTCCAGGTTGAAGACCTTGAATACGGCCGTGCCGGCAACGCCTTCGAGCGATGTCGCTTGGCCGCAGACATTGTCCGCCACGGCCCACCCAGCCCGGTTGGCTCGCAGCGCCAGCGGAATCCAGGTCTTTTGACCCGTAACCACGTGATAGGCGTCCGCACAATCACCCGCCGCATAAACCGCCTCGTTCGAGGTCTGTAATTGGTGGTTTACGGCGATGGCGTTGCCGACCCCCGTTTCGATTCCGGCATCGGCGGCCAGCTGGCTGTTCGGTTCGATGCCAACGGCGACTAACACCATATCTGCCGGAAGGGTCCGGTCGCCGCAGACAACGCCGAGACGGGCGCCGGTTTTTTCGATCTTCGTGATTTCACCGCCGAGGTGCAACCGGACTTGGTTGCCGTCCAGCTCCCGTTTGACTTCTGCGGCCAGTTCACGCGGCATCCAGGGCAAGAGATCGGAGCCGGGTTTGACCATGTCGACCTCGATGCCTCTGGCCCGAAGCGCCTCAGCCATTTCCAGCCCGACATATCCCATGCCGACGATCACTGCTTTTTTGACGTCGTTGTCTTTGATGTAGTGTTTGATGCGTCTGCCATCGGCAAGGCTTTTCAAGGCCACCACACCGGGCAGGTCGAATCCGGGCAGATCCGGAACGATCGGCCGCCCCCCCGTGGCGATAAGCAGGCGGTCATAAAAAAACCGAAACGATTCACCATTATCGATTGTCCCGGTGACCGAGCCATTTTTGACGTCGATGGCCTCGGCACAACAGCCGGTAAACAGATCGATGCCCTGCTTGTTGCGAAACACATCGGCAGTCCTGACCACGAGGTCGTCAATCGGCCGGTCTGCGTCGGCAATGTTGTAGGGCATGCCGCAGGCGCTGTAGGAGACGTCTTCAGTTTTTTCCAAGACGATGGCGTCCATCTCCGGCATGGTTCTTTTGGCCCGGCTGGCGGCACTCATGCCGGCGGCATCGCCTCCAATGATCACGAATTTCATGTTTCACCATTTGCCGTCACCAGAATTTCCGGTGGCTGGACCAGGTTGCGTTTGACGGTGCACATCTGCGCCGCACGGATCACCGCCTTCTTGTACTTTGGCGGAAAATCGGCCGGCAATTTGACATCGATGGCTATTTTTTCCATCAAATGGGAGGTTTCGTTTCTTTCAAAATGAAGGGTCATTGATATATCGTCGATAGGGATTTTTCTGCTTTCGCAGAAATAAACAATGTATACCCCGGCACACGTGCCGATGGATGCAAGAAACAGGTCATAGGGTTCGGGTGCGGAGTCATCGCCGCCTTCGCTTTTCGGTTGATCCGTCTCAACGGTAAATCCTTTGTAGGTAGAAGTTACGCGCTTTCCGCCGGGAAAATGAATCTCCATCTCCATTGTCAACTCTCCAATATTGTGGTGTTCGCAAGGACCGTAATGCTTTTAATCTATTTCCAGTTCGCTTGCTATTGCGATTAAACAGGTATGGCACCCGTCTTGCGCGCGAGTGTCGTCACACAAAGGGACGGGTACGTTGCAGGTATAATTTACCGGGCACTCCAGGTCAAGGTGCGGTTGGGAGATGAACCCGCATGGTCAGCCCAAAATCGGGATAATGGTGCAAATCTGTATTTTTTTTGTCAGTCACAGTCTGGGTGAAGCTCTCCATAGGGAATTTTTTCGCCCGGTTTCCAGGTTGAGAAGTCTTTATCGATCACCACATCTTCACGCTGAACCTTTCGTTTAACCCAGACAATGCGGGTGTTGCATTCCTCCACTTTTTTACCTAACCGGGCCATTCGGATTCCCAATACACGTTCAGCGGTTTCCCGGCTTTTGTGAACGGAGATCACTCTTTTTTGAGGTTTGTCCAATTCGTGGGTGTCATAGATCAATGCAAACATGCGGCACCTCCTCAGTTTTGGGTTTGGTTAATTTGAATAAGTGCATTTATGGTGCCGTTTTACTTAAAAACGTTTTGCCTTTCCTTAAGGGGGACTCAATGTGCTGGGTGCCTATCAATCGTCGTGGGGGATGCCCTTCACATGAAGCATCAAATGAAACGCGCCAATATAGAACGTGGCTTATTTTTGCCAAATGCGATTTTTATTGACCCAACAATAATTTTGCGGCAAAAAAGTAACGAATGGTAACGTTTCGTAACGCAACCCCAACCTTAAAAGAGCGCTTCCCATGACCGACAAGATTCATGAGATCTGGAATGTACGATTCGTCAACCGGATTATCGACTCCATGGCCGATGGGGTGTTCACCATGGATGCCGCTGGACGGATCTCTTCCTGGAACCCTTCCATGGAGCGGATCAGCGGGTACACTGCCAAGGAGGCCCTGGGGAAAACCTGCCAGCTGCTCGAGTGCAGCCGCTGTTTTGGCAAAAGCTGCCCGGCCAACATCAAAAAATGTCGCATCGTGGAAAAAGGGCACTCGGAAGCCAAAGAGTGCCATCTGCGGCATAAGGATGGCCACGATGTGTCAGTGATCAAAAATGCCAGCGTGGTGAAAAACGATGACGGCCAGGTCCTCGGCATCGTCGAGACGGTCACCGACATGACCGAGCTGATGCGGGCGCGCAAAAAGGCTGAAGAGGCCGTTTTCCGTCTGGGAGAGATCCACCGCATGGACAACATCATCGGCAAAAGCCGGGCCATGCAAAAGGTCTTCGAGGCGATCCGTGCCGCCGCCGCCAGCGAGGCGACCATCCTGATTAATGGGGACAGCGGTACCGGCAAAGAACTGGTTGCCGGTGCGATCCATTTCAACAGTGACCGCCGGGAAGGCCCGCTGGTAGCGGTGAACTGCAGCGCCCTGTCCGAAAACCTGCTGGAAAGCGAACTGTTCGGCCACGTCAAGGGCTCTTTTACCGGCGCCAATAGGGATCGTATGGGACGCTTTGAAGAAGCTTCCGGCGGCACGATCTTTCTGGACGAAATCGGAGAGCTGAGCCCCTATATTCAGGTGAAGCTATTGCGGGTGCTGCAGGAAAGGGAGGTCGAGCGTGTGGGAGATTCGCGGAGACATAAGATCGACATTCGGATTATTACGGCAACGCACAAGGATTTATATGCCCGGGTGCGCGAAGGACGCTTCAGGGAGGATTTATATTACCGGTTGAAAGTATTTCCCATCCAACTGCCCCCATTGCGCGAGCGCAGGGAGGACATTCCGATTCTCGCCGACCATTTCATTAAACGCATGAACAAAAAAACAGGCAAGCCGATTACGGGCCTTTCAACGGCGGCCATGCGTGTATTCATGGATCATCCGTGGCCGGGAAATGTTCGGGAACTGGAAAATGCCATCGAACATGCCTTCGTGTTATGCAATCGAAAGGAGATCGATACCGTTGATCTTCCCGTTGAAATTCGGCAACCGGACCCGGATGGAGCCTGCTACGAGGTCCCGCGCGGAAAGATTCGACCGCGCAAGAAATTAACCCAAGCGGCATTGACAGCGCTTCTGGAGGAGTGCGACTGGAACAAAGCAGAGGTGGGGCGGCGCGTTGGCCTGAGTCGTACGGCCATATGGAAGTATATGAAAAAGTGGGCTATCCCCCTTCAGCCAGAAGAATAGTTTGTTTTTGCACCACTTTCGCGACAGACTCCGTGAAGGTCTTCGTGATTAACCTTCCTTTTCGGATACGATGCACCCCATCCCACCCCACGATCCGCTATCCTCTGGGCACCATGGCGGGAAACCCTTTTTATCTTATTCGACCACCCACACCGTGCAGTCGCGCGCATGGTTGACGATCTTGCTGGAGACACTGCCGAAGAGGAACTCTTCGCTTCGTGAAATTCCCTGCCTGCCAACCACGATGGTGCTGCAATTCATTTGGCTGCGTTCCGCCAGAATGCACTCCGCCAGGGAAGGGCAGTAGCGAAGCGTGGAATGCACCGATACATCCTGCGGCTCAAATCCATCAGCGATCAAACGTTTTCGATAGTTCTTAAGCATGGCATCCACTTTCAGCTGATACTCGCCGAGCCATTTGTCTTTTTCAGCAGCGGTGGAAAAGAAATCTTCTTCGGGTTGACTAATGACGTGCAGGATGATCACTTTAAAACCCTGCACCCCGGCAAGCATTTGACCCACGTAGGATACCGCCCGGCTGGCGTTTTCCGACTCGTCCGCGGCAATCAGGATTTTTTTGTTGAATTCCGTCTCAATTTTGATCATTTTTTCACTCCTCGATGACGAGAACGTTCAGATTGATGTTTGGTATGTTTCCAAATCATCCAACAACTGCACCGTGTTCTCATAAAACCAATTGGCGCCCTTGGAAAAGTGCATCAGAATCCGGTTGAGGGATTCGGGAATGTATGGGTAAATCTTTTTGAGATTGGCGACGCGGTTGTTAAACACGATATTTAGATCTTCTTCTGCCAGCCTATCCAGGGCAGGGTGGTCCTGATTCTTCAACTCCGGCAGCAGTACATCTCCCATACCGACTAAAAACATCAATACATTACCCAAGCCAAAGAGATCGTAGCCGTATACATTTTCCCGGTGCCGGTAATTAAAGTCAAAATCGATCCATCGGTACCGCCCGCTGTTGCGGTCTATCAGAATATGATCGCGCCGGATATCTCCGTGTTTTTCGCCATGTTCGTGAAGAAAACGGATGGCCTGGATGCATTCGACAAAGTTGTTTAAAATGGCAGGCAGGCGATCGAAAAAATAGGCTTGATGGTCCAGCCGCATGTCCTGCACATAATCATAGAGTGTTTTACCCTGGATAAAATCGAGCACGCGAATCAGATTTTCCGCTTGATCCCTTATGGCATGGCCGTGCATGAAGTTTTTTTGTCCGGCGACCAAATCTAAAATTCGAGCCTCTTTTCCGGGGCTGCGAAAACACTCGAAGGCGATGCCGCCGATGGTGCTCGTGAATTTTTCGTAAAAGACCAGTTTGAGGATTTTTAGGTCTCCGGTTTTCAGATCAATGGCGCGTTTGACCCAAAATTTGACATCGTCGTCGATTCCGAATCGTCCTTCTTTGGCGTTATGGCGAATGAGATAGGGGTGACCGTTTAGAACAACCACATCTCCATATTCCACCCGAAAGAAATCCGAGGTGTCGGTATGGATTTGAAAAGGGTGGGCGCCATGGGACGGAGGCAACCACCGGGACGTCATCTGCCGGAGGTCTTCTTGAGATGGGAGCGCTGTCATATCGGCGTTACCTTGGGCGGTTCGTTGATCCATTTTCCTCCAAACAGGAAGTCCTGGGTTGTCAATCCTGCCGACCCGGCAAGCCCCTAACGCTTGATCCGTCAGGTGGGACAGGACTTGCTGCCGATAGCGGATTGATTCGCCCCTCGGGCGATCCATGCAAAAAACCGCTTCAGCAGCCCGGTTTTAACCGGTCGTGTTCGGATCCGGGCTTTTGGAGCGGCGTCAAAAAGCGTATGCTTCTTACAATTGTTTTTACCGATGGGGGCCATTCACGATTTTCCTTTGTCTGTATATTTTGGCATGATACCGCCTACCAGGGGTTCATACAATCGGTATTCGGTTGCTTCACCTGTGATGGCGTCAATTTCACTCTGGATCGCGGTTCGTTCCTTGCTGTGAAGCCATGTTTTCCACTCATCCACCGATCGCCACGTGCTTCTGACCAGGTACTCATCCTCACCTGCGGGGTCGATGCACTGTAACGTTTCACCGGAAATATAACCTGGCTGGGCCAATGCGAGGGATCGCAGCCGGACGATCAAGGGCGCTAAAACCGCTCCTTTTTCCTTGATAAATCGTCGTCTGATCAATACTTCGATAGCCATTGGTCGCTCCTTTCGGGGTGCCCATGGTGGGGTACCGGATTGGCGGTGTATTGGATGTGAGATCCCGTCAGGCCGGCACCCCGGATGCATTGCTATTCAGAGCCTTCCTTTTCCAGTTCAGCGATTCTTCGCTGGACGGCGTCAAGGGATTTTCGCATGGCCTCGGCATCGGCCCGTAGCATCTCCATTTCATCGGTTTTGCCTACCGGGTACCCGGTGCCATAGGCCTGCGGATAAGGAAATCGGCCTTGGGCCGGCCCGAAGCCGTAACCACGGCCCCTGCTGAAACCGCGTCTGAAACCCATTCCTCTGCCATAGCCATAACCGCTGCCGTAAGCAGGCTGGTTAATTGCGGCACCTGCACGCCCGCAGATTCCCCTGCGACCGCCGGTCATGGAACCGGCCCCCATGGGTCCGCTTCTGTCTAATCCTGGCATGATACTACCCTCCTTGTTTGGGTTTTTGTTCGAGTGCTCACCTACAAAAGGCATCTTTCGGCCCAGGCCAGCGTTCTCGCTCAACTAGAATCCTCAGTGTAGCGCTGCTACACCTGCGGTTTCAGTTTCACTGCGGCCTTGGCCTGAACCTAAATCTACCATTTGTGGACGACCACTGGTTTCGGCACAACTATTGGCGATCAACCATCAAATAAATTGGGTTCAACGGTTTTGACCGCCTCCACGACCGCCACCGCGACCGCGTCCTGAGCCGCCGCCTTGTCGCTGTCCACGGCCGCCACCCCGGCTTTTACCCTGGCCGCCACCGCGACTGTCGCGTCCTCCTCCTTGATCTTGCGGTTGGACCGGCTGGCCGTTTTGGCCGCAGGGTCCCAGTCCTCTGCCTGATTGTCGACCCTTTCCGTCAGGGCCTTTTCCATCTCCTTGGGGCATGTTTTTCACCTCCCTCCTGTTTAGGATGTCTGTTCACGGTTATCGGTTCACCGTTTTTCAAACTTAT
>NZ_JBFELV010000133.1:0-11576 GCF_041551955.1 Desulfosarcina sp. | reverse complement strand
GACACCACTTGTGACTTTTTACGGAACCATCAATATTTTGATGAAGTCAGAATAAATCACATTCTGGATGGATTCGTAAAAAGCCCGAGATCAAGGCTTGCGAATCTCGAGGAATGAGGCGTACATATGGTACGCTGCAGTGACGAGGGATGAAGCGTAACGCAGATATCGGGCTTTTTACAAATCCATCATGATTAAAGATCATCGCCCCTACGTTGTCAAAAAGGCATACCTGAAGTTTCAGAGATTCTATGCCCGGCACTTTCTGGCCCCCCAACTCGAGCACCTGGGAAGGGGGTTCACCTTCATGCGGCCCTGGCATGTGGAGCTGTTCGGTGCGCCGATCGCCATCGGACGATTCGCCACGATCATCGCCACCCCGGATAAAAAAATCCGGCTGTCGGTATGGCCGGACCAGGCAGGCAAGGGACAAATCACCATCGGCGATTACTGCCTGATCTGCCCCGGCGTCAGGATCAGCAGCGCCGCCGGTATCAGGGTCGCCGACAACTGCATGATCGCCAACGGCGCCTACCTTACCGATTCCGACTGGCACGGGATCTACGACCGCATCTCCTTTGGCCATGCCATGCCGGTAACCATCGGAAAAAATGCATGGATCGGAGACAGCGCCATCATCTGCAAGGGCGTGACCATCGGCGAGAACAGCATCGTGGGCGCCGGGGCCATCGTGGTGGATTCGGTTCCCGCCAACTGCGTGGCCGCCGGCAACCCGGCCCGGGTGGTCAAACAGCTGAACCCTGAAGAGTCCTTCACCACCCGTGCCGAATTTTTCTCCGACCCGGCCAAACTCTCCCGGGAATTCATGGCCTGGGAGCAAGCCATGCTCCAGGGCAATACCCTGTTTGGCTGGCTGCGCCACCTGCTGTTTCCCGCCAGAGGGGATTGAAACAAAATCGACCGACCGCCGATTTATCTCACCCCGCTCAGGAAGGTCCTTTGGGAATGCCGACGATGCGCGATCCCAATCCGGAACCGGCCATGAAGCCCTCCCGGCTGGTGTTCATTCGAATATCCCTTCCCTTGCACCGGGGGCATACGGGCGGGGTCTCATCGCCTTTGAACGTCAGATGCGCAAACGTGTGGCTGCATGCGTTGCACCGGCACTCGGCTGTGGGCATGGCAATCGAATCCTTTCACGGTCTACAGGCTGATGACCGCCGCGTCACAAGACATGTGGATCAGCTCGGCGGCCGTGGCCATTCGGGCACCGTCGATGAGTTCCTTCTCGTCTATATGCCGGGCTTTGGCGCAGGGCGTGCAAACTAGAATCGGCACCTCGTGGGCCTGAAGATAGGCGATGAGGTCGTCGGCCACGTCCCCCGTCGCCGCCCGCAGGTGATCCGCTAGCCCTCTCTTGGCAATGTATACGCCTTCATCGAGCAGAAAAAGGGTGGTTTGTTTGCCCTCCTTGTGGGCGATGGTGGCCAGATGGATCGCCCGGGTGGACCGGTTGGGGTTGTCGGTGCCACAGGACAGGACAATGACGACGTGCAGTTTCATGGTTGTTCCTTTCCGTTTTCGTTTAGAACCTTTCCACTTCAAAACGTCTCCATGGCCGGCACGGGTGACGGCTCAGGTCTCGGGTTTCGGTTTACCGCAGGAAACGACCCAATGAAATCCTGTAAACAGCACCCCCCCCGCCAGTGCCACACCGGCGCTGAGCAGGAAAAGCGGTGCCGTGTTGCCTGCGTCATAAAGTGCACCGCTGACAAAAAAACCCACGGTGAGTCCTAATCCATAGGTCACGGCATTGTTCAATGCCTGGCCCAGGGTTTTTTCCGATGGCGGCGCGAGCTGATCCATGTATAGGATGCCGGCCATGTGAAATGCACCATAGGTGATTGCATGGAGCAGCTGGCTGGCCAAAATCACCATCGCCGACTGGGCGACGTACAGCAAGCCCCAGCGCAATACCGCCACGGCAAAGGACACCGCCAGTATCCGTTTGAAGGAAAAACGGGCAAACAGTCGGGGCGAGTTGATCATCACCACTACTTCCGCCATGGACGCCAGGGCCCAACAGACGCCGATAAAACTGCCGCCGTGCCCCAGCCGGGCCAGGTGAATGGAAAAAAATCCATAGTATGCCCCATGGCTTACCAGCATGAAAAACGCACACAGAAGAAATACCAGCGTGTGGCCCGAAAACAACCGCACGGCATCATGGGGTTGGGCCTGCCGCTGTGAGCGGATTCGGGGCATGGTGGAGGCGGTCATGGCCTGGGCGGTTGAAATGGCCAGAACCAGCGCAATGACGATACCCACGGCATAGCGGTCGATCATTTTCCCCGAAATTAGCACCACGGCAATGAATGCGATCGATCCCCACGCCCGGGTGCGGCCATAGCGGTGTTTGGTTTTGCCGAGCACGTCCATGGCAAACGCTTCGAGAAAGGAGATGATCGGCGCGTAAAAGGCACCGTAGACGATGGTGAGGAGCAGCATGAACCGGAAATCGGTGGTGAAGAGAAAAAGTGCCCACAGGGCGGTACTGGCAATACTGCACAGGATGTATATGGGACGGCGGATTCCCTTTCGGTCGGCCAGGATACCCCAGAAAATGGAAAAGAGAATCAGCACGGCTGAGCGAACGGCACTCAGGCTGCCGATTTGAAATCCGGTAAAACCAAGGTTCAGGCAATAGAGGTTGAAATAGGGCAGAAACACGCCCATGGCACCGAAGTAAAGAAAATATTGAATTCTGATGGCGTTTTTTTCGCTGATCATGGACAACCCACAAACAATGAAGGTAAGGATATTGATTGTCCGGGCATCATATCCATTTTGGTGGGAAAGGCAACGCCTTTCACCAGTTGCCTGACTGGGAGAAAATGGCCTGGTGTACTGAAATGTTGACATAAATCGAAAATATGCGCATCATGTCGCGTCATTGATGGTTGCCTGCCATCGTCCTATCCCGGAAAACAGATCCATTCAAAAATTGTAGCCCCAAGGAGGATAAAATGAAAAATAAAGCCAGAAATCCGATTTGGATTCCCCTGGTGATTGTCGGTCTTGCCCTGATCGGATGTGTTCAGTCTCAGATGGCTGACTCCGCGGGCGCCCACAATCAGAACAAGGCCATGATGGACAATCCGGTCGAGCTGGTCAACCAGCTCAGCAGCGATATTTCCAAAGCACGCATGGCTCAGCTCAACATCCTCTCCCCCGAGGGGTTCAAAAAGGCGGAGAGGGCTTTTTTCAGCGCCCAGGAGGATCTTGAAAAAGGCAATGAGATCGCCGATATCCGCAAGGCCGTCATGGAATCGCGTAATTACCTTCAGAACGCCGAGGAGATTGCCACGATTTCGCGAACGACGCTGGCCGACACCCTCAAGGCGCGTGAAATGGCCCGAAGTGCAGGGGCCGCCATGTTCGAAAATGAATACCGTCGGGTGGAAAACGACTTTCTGAACCTAACCCGGGCCATCGAACGGGACAATCTCAGTTATGCCCAGAATAATCGAAGCAAGGTGATCGAGCGCTACCGGGAATTGGAGGTTCGCGCCATCAAAGAAGAGACCATCGGAAAAGTCCGTGCGCTCATCGCCCGGGCCGAAGCAGCCGATGCCCAAAAAATCGCTCCCCGCTCCTACGACCAGGCCGTGGATCAGATCAATGCGACCGACGCATTCATCTCGGCCAATCCCTATGCCAAGGAAGAGATGCACGCCATGGCCCGGGAAGCCCTGTTCAAGGCCAACCGGTTGGTGGTGGTCACCGAGCAGAGCAACCGGATCAAAACCATGAAACCAGAGGCGATCGTTCTGCTGGTGGAAAATCACCTGCATACGATATCTACCGCGCTCGGTGCCCAGGATATGCGCGACCAGGCATACCAGACCCAACTGGACAATATCATCGGGTCGGTCAATTCCCTGAAAAGTGACCGCACGTTCATGTCCGAGAAGAATCAGGCGCTGCTGGTGGAGATGGAAACGCTCAAGGCGGACAACCAGGCCCAGATCGACGCACTCAATGTGCGCGTGGCCACGCTGGAGGGCAAAACCCGGGAGGACCAAATGGCCAAAGAGCGCATGGCCAGGGAACGCATGGCCGCGGAGCAGCGCCTGGCCGCAGAAAGGAAGTTCAACCAGCTCTACGTGGCGGTCCAGGACTACTTCGAAAATGATGAAGCCGAGGTCTACAAACAGGAGAACCAACTGGTGCTCCGGCTAAAAGCCATGCGGTTTCCCGTGGGGAAAAGCATCATCATGCCGGAGAACTACGCCTTGCTGAGCAAAGTCCAAAAGGCCATCCACACCTTCGATGAACCGCGGGTGATCATAGAGGGGCATACGGATGCCACCGGTTCCGACGAAGTCAACATGCTGCTCTCCCAGCAGCGGGCCGAGGCCGTCCGCGAATACATGGTCGCCAACCAGACGCTGCCCCCGAACAGCGTTTCCGCCGTGGGTTATGGCTCCGAGCGGCCCTTGGCCTCAAATGCCACGAGCGCCGGCCGGGCCATCAATCGCCGCATCGACATCCTGATCATTCCTGAGGCAAAACCCATATGATCGACATATGTGTGTATTTCTCAGATCAATAATCCATCAACCCAAGGAGGTTTCATGAAAAAAGTACTGATCGCCTATGTCAGCCGGACGGGCAAGACCGAAGCCATGGCCAACTACATCGCCGAAGGTCTTCGGATCAAAGGAAAGGAAGTGGATGTCAAGAAGATCGCATCCATTGAAAATGAAAAAGGCGTCGTGGGGTACGACGGTTATGTGTTCGGCTGCCCGACCTATCACAAAGACATGACCAGTGGAATGAAACAATTCCTCTTCAAGGCGGAAAAAGCCAACCTGACTGGCAAAATCGGCGCCGCTTTCGGTTCCCACACCCATAGCGGTGAGAGTGCACCCATGATCTTCGACACCATGCAGCACGTTTTCAAGATGGATATGACCGACCTGGGGCCCCTGAACCTCACGGAAGCCATGGTCGAGAGCGGCCAAGGAATGAAGGCCTGCCAGGATTACGGTAAAGCGCTGGGCGAAAAACTGGGATGATGACATCCTCGGCGCTTGAGAATGGCGGTGGGCGGGAAGGAACAGCCCACCGCCGTTTTTTTTAACATTACCGATCAAGGTCGGACCGTGGAAGGTGTCCGCATTTTTTTGACGGTTGGGAACCGGCGGCGCCGGTTCGCTATCTAAAAGACAGCCTGAATCGGTCACTTGATCGACGACTGCCTTGCCTGACTCATTTTCAGTTGACGTGGCACCTTCCGATAGGCTACACTTAATTTACTTATAAAATAAGATGTTACCGCGATGCGCCCGGTCCGGCCCAGGCCATCTCAAATTTTCGATCCAGACGCGCTACGTTCTGTTTTTCCTTTGATTTCAAACATTCCCTGAAATCTGATTTGCCTTCAGCAGCTCCTTTTTTGATCCGGTTGATTCCACACCCATTCGCGTGGCCATGTGCGGACGCCGACACCCCGTTGCGGTTTAGGATGGTTCATTCTCCGGCACGGCGTCTGGGCGAACCAGGGGGCGTTCACTCCCGTCATGGATCCTTCTTGTGACCTGGATCCATCGCAACCACCCAAACTGAAAGGAGGCCCACCGATGTATCTTAAACAAGGAGATCTTTTCTGGGGAATGGACACGGACTTCGTCAAAGAGGCAATGGCGGCCACCACCAAGGAGAACCTGGAAGAGGGACAGGTGGTATTCAAGGAAGGAGACCCGGCCGAGTCCTTTTACATCCTGGTCAAAGGCCGAATCAAGCTTACATTGGGCGAAAAATCACGTGAAGTTTACGTGGCCTATCAACCGGGAGAAATTATCGGGTGGTCCAGTCTCATCGGGCGCGAAACCCTCTCCGCCACAGCCCGCTGCCTGGAACCTACCATCCTCAGCAAAGTTGACCGGCAGCGATTTCTCGATATTCTTGGACGCTACCCGAGCGAAGGGGCCACCCTTTTTCAGCGCGTGGCCACCATGCTGGGCAATCGGCTGGTGAAGCTCTACCCCAGTATCGCCTGATGCTCAGTGGCCAGCATGGTGAGCCGGTCCATAGCCCGGCTGAGGCACGCACTGGTGATGGCCAATTGTCAAGTTGATGCTAAATTAAATGCTTGGTGGCCTTGTAAAGCGCAGGACTGGTGCATACTTCGTAGTATTTACGATGGGTTATGTTCTTATGGCTGAGGTCCTTGGGGTTGACCGCCGGCACGTCGGCTTCGCGCAACACCAGACGTTGATATCGGCCGGACTTGGTGGGAAACTTGCCCGTGTAAAGACGGATCTTGTCGAGCTGAAGGGCGGGAAGGTTTCCGTGGAATTGCTTCAGGTCGATCTCCTGAGCCAGCTTGCGGAATCCGGCCTCGTTCAATTCAATGCCATTGACGTTGTATCGCAGCAAAAGATCATCGGCCGTCTGTTGCATTTCCGTGTCCGAAGCCCCCTGAAAGACAAAAAGATTGAAGGGGCCGCTGTTTTCACGGATGATCCGCCGCACGGATTTGTGACATCCGGAAAGGCGATCGGCCAGGTTAATGGCCGGGGATATCATGATGCGGTTGTCCCCGTCGAAAAGAAA
The DNA here is from genome assembly GCF_041551955.1 of Desulfosarcina sp. GTDB lineage: Bacteria > Desulfobacterota > Desulfobacteria > Desulfobacterales > Desulfosarcinaceae > Desulfosarcina. The sequence goes on along the minus strand of NZ_JBFELV010000133.1, from coordinate 4,994 downwards.
GGTGGGGGCATCTGCCCGATGGCAGATGCCGATGCCCAGTTCCAGGATCGGCAGCTGGTATTCCTGGCTCTTCTTGTTGTAGCGGTTGATAATCATCAGCACGTTGATGGCCATGCCGCAAGACCGGGCCACGCTGTACCAGCCGCTGGGCGTATCCTCCCGCTCGAAGATAGACAGGATGATGGCATCGCCTTCGATGAACACCTTGTGAGCGTCATACTCCGCAAGAATCTCGGATATGGGGTCAAAAAAATTGAGACTAAAGTAGGAGGCCGGATTGAGCCCACGTTCGTTCATCTGGTGGGTGATATCCGTCGATCCGCGCAGATCGGCCTTGATGATGGTGTGGTTCATGATGGGTTTATCACCCATTTCCTGCTCATGGGGCAGCAGAAACTCGTACAGCGTGCGGTTCGCCTTGGAAAGGGCCAGAATTTTTTTGTCGGTGACCAGATTGATCCGCTCAGCGGCATCACGATATATAGTGAAGCAGCAGAAGTCGCGATGATAGCGGGAGAAGGCCCGCAGGAATCGGACCAGGTATTCCTTTTTCCGACGGCTGCCCATCCGCTCCATCTGAACCACCTTGCGGTTGAGCGGCCACATGCGGAACGTCTTGCCGTAAAGCTGCTTCAACCGCTTGAGCCGGTTTCTCACCAGTTTTCGACTTTTGGGATTGATCAGATACTGCAGAACCTGTTGAGGGACAAGAGGAGGACAGTAGTCGCGATATAGGGGCTGCATTTCGTATGAGGCCGTAATCCGTTCCATGAGACCGGTTCGGGAAAACTGCCGGAAAAAATAGCCCATCAACAATCTTTGGTTTCTCATCCTCAACCGGTGGGATCGGCGGGTCTCCTTGTCCGCCTTGGACCGTTTCAGGGCTTTGTATTGTTTCTTGGCCAGCTTTCGATTCAACAGCAGGTCGATATTGTCAGGGCGCTTGATCCACTGATCCAGGCGCTGCAGCTGAAATTTCTTGGCTTCATCATTTCCCGGCAATTCAGCAGCGGAAATCTCCCGGCGTCGCCGGTCCAGCGTCCAACTGATCGCTGCGGTTTCCTCCATGTCAAGGAAACCGAAGATGCTGCGCATGAGACTGAGCATCATTTCGTATCGGTCCGGATCTTCGACCCGACGCCCCAGGCAGAGGTCATACTCTTCGATCATGAAGTGGTCGTTGAACGGATTGTCCATGTGAACGATGGGGTTGGTGAGCAGATCGAAAAGAAACGGCAGATCCTGGCCGAACACCGCTTCACGCATTTCCCGAATGTCGGTTTCCCGTATCTCCCTGAAATACCCGCAAAGCTCCAGCCCCACCTTCTGCTGCACCGATTCACGGCTCTGGAGAACATGGGCCAGATTCTCTTTGAGTTTGAGTGCCTTCTTGTGATCCTCGTGGTGAGCCAGGTCCGATCGGCGGATAGCACTTTTACAATGACCGATCAAAATATCATACTGTTTGCGGATTTCATCGTGGACCATGGAAAGAATGGCGATCTGGGCCAGAAAGTCAACCTGCATCTCTTTGGCTGCCCTGGCTTTGTTGACCGCATCACTCATGATCTGGCCGTAGAGTTGACGGTAGCCCTCCTGCTCTCTGGCGAGTACACTCATCCGCTTTTTCTCAGAAGTGGTCCAGATTCCGGTTTCACGTTCGATGAGAAGGGCGGCCAGCTTGGCCGTGGCACTGCAGAAGGAAGGACTCAAGCGCACATCGCAGCGGATATTGTCCACTCCCAGAACCAAGCGCTCCAGCGAGAAGTCGGTAGAATAGGACTCCATGGGGAAATCTTTGAGCCCGGGCAATCTGGGTTGGAATTTTAGAAAATCGAGCATCCCTGCGCGTTCCGTCCGCTGTTTGAGAAACGAAAAGACCTGATCAACCCTTTGTTACCTTTACCATTTGGCTTTTGTGGTGTCCATAAAATTAACCCGCCGCCAAAGCCACCACCCTTGCCCGGCATTGGGATAATGGATCTGCACCGGTCTCGACCGCTCCAAGCGGGCCGGGCAGCCACCCAGAAATCCCTGCCGCCGGCACGGTCAGGTCTGGACAAGCAGACGGTCACCCGCTAAAGTGGGCGATATACAACCCGCCACAACCGTGACCCTCGCCCATCGTGAAAGGAAGCATCCATGGCATCCATTCTTATCGCAAATGCATTGACAGTAAATGAAGGCCGGTCGGCCCATCAGGATCTGCTGCTCCGTGACGGCCGCATTGACGCTATCGGCGGGGATCTGACCGGCAGAGGTGCAGACCAGGTCATCGATGCCGACGGCCGGGCGCTGCTTCCGGGAATGATCGACGATCAGGTTCATTTCCGCGAGCCGGGCCTGACCCACAAGGGAGATATTCGTTCTGAGTCCCGCGCGGCGGTGGCCGGCGGGATCACCAGCTATATGGAAATGCCCAATACATTTCCGCCCACCACCACCATCGATCTGTTGGAGGAGAAGCACCGCATTGCCAGGAAAAACTCCTTTGCCAACTACAGTTTCTATCTGGGAGGCGCCAATGACAACATCGAGGCCGTCAAGGCGCTCGACCCGAAACAGGCCTGCGGTGTGAAAGTGTTCATGGGTGCCTCAACCGGCAACATGCTGGTAGACGACCCCGCTGCGCTGGAACAGATCTTTACCCACAGCCCGACCATCGTGGCCACTCACTGTGAGGACAGCCCCATCATCGATGAAAACACGCGGCGGTTTCAAGCCATCCACGGCGAAGACATCCCCATCGCCCTTCATCCGGTCATCCGCAGCGAAGCGGCCTGCTACCGTTCCACGGCCCTGGCCGTTGAACTGGCCCGCCGGTGCAACACCCAGTTGCACATTCTGCACCTGAGCACGGCCAAGGAACTGACGCTCCTCTCTTCAATGCCGTTGGAAGCCAAACGGATCACCGCCGAGGTCTGTGTCCATCATCTGCTCTTCTCGGGAATCGACTACAGAGAAAAAGGTAACCTGATCAAATGCAACCCAGCCATCAAAACGGAGGCAGACCGCAGGGAGCTGCTGGCGGCATTGCAGGCGGGAACAATCGACGTGGTGGGCACGGACCACGCCCCCCACACCCTGGTGGAAAAGCAGCAATCATACATGAAGGCGCCTTCGGGCCTGCCACTGGTCCAGCATGCCCTGGTCAGCCTGCTGGAGCACGTCCACGACCGAACGATTTCCTTGGAACAGGTAGTTGAAAAAACTGCCCATAATCCGGCGCGTCTGTTCGCGGTAAAGCAGCGGGGGTATCTTCGGGAGGGTTACTGGGCAGATCTGGTTCTGGTGGATTTGAAACGATCCACCATCGTAGACGAACAGCCGGTGCACTACCATTGCGGATGGACACCCTTTGCCGGACGCACCTTCCGGTCGAGCGTCGCGGCTACTTTTGTTTCCGGGCACCTTGCCTTTAACGACGGAAAGCTCGATCCAAAACCCGCGGGCAGACGGCTTGAATTCGACCGATGATGACCATACTTGCGCAGCCAACCATCGTGGAGGAGGCATCCTGAAACCTTGGCGATTAATCATTGAGGGTACGGCTGACGGTATGGGGGTGGCACGCCGCAGGGTCGATGGATGGGATGCCACGCAGATATCTTAACTTTTCCCGGCTCCATCAACGAATAAGCAAAGCCAGCGCCCCATGCTCTCTGAGAATATTCACGCCAATCGCCAGAAGGACGACCCCCCCCGTCATTTCCGCCCAGCGGCTCAGCTGCGCCATGTTACCGATCACTTTCCCCAGGTGCATGCCGACCGTGGTAAACCCACCGGCCACCAGTCCGATAACCAACGCCGGCGTCCAGATGGAGACGTTGATCATAGAAAGGCTCAGGCCCACAGCCAAGGCGTCGATACTGGTGGCCACGGAAAGCATCACCATCGTCATGCCTTTAGTGGGGTCCTTGGCGTCTGCATCCACCGATTCTCCTTTGAATGCGGATCGAAGCATTCCCTGAGCCACGAACACGAGCAATGCGAAGGCGACCCAGTGGTCATAGGCCTCGATGCGACCTCTGATCGTATAACCCGCACTCCAGCCGATGACGGGCATCATGGCCTGAAAAAGACCAAAGTGCCAGGCCAACCGAAAGGTCTGACGGGCGCTGACAGTCCGAAGGGAGACCCCCGAGGCGATGGAGACGGCAAAGGCATCCATGGCCAGGGCCACGGCAAGTGCCAGTGTATTGATCATTTCCAATGATCTATTTCCTGCTATCGCCGATTGAGTCCCCATCGGTTTCAACCGGCCAAAAAAAAAGGCCCGGTAGGTGCGACCCGGGCCCTAAGTAATTAAAATCGATCGGGCATGAAACCGCTTGACCGGCAGAAAGCCGAGCCGGATTACGGTTGGCAAAAAACTACCGTAGGGCAGAACGGGGTGCTTTGCCTGCCAGCGGGTTGTAGAGCTTCATGATGGCGAACTTCATGACATCCAGGGTTTTCGTCTCGGCAATAATCCCCAGCAGCTTGGCTTCCGCCTCGGCGGGAAGCGTGCAGGCCTTGGAATCATCACAAGTCAGCCCGGAAAAGCCTTTGCCGAGCTTTTTGTATTCCTTGGCAGTCATTCCCACCTGAACCGCCTCTTTTCCACCGATGTCGACGATCTCGCCCGCCAGACCGGCACCGCTAATCGTGGACTTTTTCGCCTCATCCAGAATCACGTTAATGTAATAGTCAGCCATCTCGCCGTTTCTCCTCATTGAAAAATGATAGTGGTGTTAAAACATACTTACCCAGTGGAGGCTTTTTACAAAATATCACAAAACCGGTCAAGAAAGGATTGAAGATTCCACGTACACTACCAGCACTTTTCCGCTTTGGGGTAGCTACCCAGCAGCTTGACGAACAAGGCATGCAGGGTCAGTTCGCCGATAGCCGACTTAACCTCGTCCGAGTCGATACCCGCTTCGAAGGCCGCATAGAAAACATACTCCCAGGGATTTTCCGGAATGGGCCGCGATTCCAACTTGGTGAGGTTT
>NZ_JBFELV010000132.1:0-11727 GCF_041551955.1 Desulfosarcina sp. | reverse complement strand
GGCCAACATGCTGGCCATCCATGATCCGGCGACCATGGACGTGGATTCGGCCGATTTGATCCACCGGATGGTCGAGGCCAAGAAGCTGGCCTTTGCCTATCGGGACGCCTATGTCTGCGATCCGGCCGTCCACCCGGTTCCGGTCGCAGAGATGCTGTCTGAAACCCTGGCCAGGGATAGCGTCAATCGAATCGATCCTGACCGGGCGGCCAACGGCTATGACACCCGGGACTTTACCCGGGGCGGTGATGACACGATTGTTCTGACCGTGGTGGATGCCGACGGCAACGCCGTGGTGTTGATCCAGTCGCTGTACGAAGCCTTCGGTTCCTGCGTGATGATTCCCGAAACGGGCATGCTGCTTCACAACCGCGGCCGGGGGTTCACTCTGGACGCCGCTCATCCCAACGTGCTGGCGCCCAACAAACGGCCCTACCACACGCTGCACCCGGCCATGATTCTCAAAGACGGCCGGCCCGCCATCTTGCTGGGAACCCCGGGAGCCGACGGTCAGACCCAGACCAACATCCAGGTGGCGATGGATTTGATCGACTTCAAGGCCGATCCGCAGCAGGCCAATGAAGCGCCGCGCTGGCGCTCCAACCCGGACGGCACGCTGATGATGGAAAACCGCTTTGCCGAAAGGACCATCGCGGCGCTCAAAGCAAAAGGACACCATGTCCAGGTCGTGGAAGGCTACGCCGAAATCATGGGCTCTTCCCAGGTGATCATGGTCGACCGGGAAAACGGCGTGCTCAAGGCCGGCGCGGACCCGCGCAGGCAGGCTTACGCCATCGGCAAGTAGACCGTTCCCATCCAATCGACGCATTGGCCAAAAACACCCGCAGGCAGGGTTGACGACAGGCCCATGGGCGAAATCCGGATTCCGTCCGCCTGGCTGCAAATCATGCTTCCATCAGTATTTTCAGCGATACATGCTCTACATGATCCTTTACTTTTTCTCTGTATGCGAGCATATGGGGCGACGACATATGCTTTTTCAGATCCTCCAAGGTCTGCCATTTTTCGATAACCGTGACCACATGTTCATCACACGCCTGGGCAGATAATCCCGACGGGGCGTCGATGGTGGGCACATATTCAATACAACCCGACTCTTTGATCACATTTGGAATGTTGGCTTTGAAAATATCCAGGAACTCGGCCAGCCGGCCTTCTTTGACAGATATCGATGCAATTACATGAGTCATTTTTCTATTCATGGCCCCTTGGTTTCAGGCATACCTAAAGAGATTATCTGTTGATACTGCTTATCCGCCAACTGTATCCCACTCCGATGTGCCTTCTCGCGCAGTTTCAGTCGACGATCACCGGGTAAACGCGTGTTCGATTGGGTCAGTATTGCTTCCAGAAGATCTTCCAATCTGGAATAAAATTGATTATTCGATAAGGGATTTGGGTCGAATGCCAGCAATAGCTGTCCCACACTTGGCGGTTCTCCTTCGGCAGTGAAGAAGGAACTGGCTTCAAAACCGAAATGAGCCGCCGTCAGAGCCGCCGAGAGGACTTCCACCATCAGGACCAGCGCAGCGCCTTTGGCTTCGCCCATGGGCAGCATGGTTCCGGAAAGGGCGGCTTCCGGGTCAGCGGTCGGTTGTCCAAAAGAATCTAGCGCCCACCCTTTAGGAATGGCGTCATTGTTTTGTTTGGCAACCATGATTTTGCCTCTGGCGACTTTACTGAGGGACAGGTCGATGACCAACGGGTCTTTGTCCTTTCTTGGCGCAGCGAATGCGATGGGGTTGGTGCCGAATACGCCTGTACTTCCCCCCCAAGGCGCGATTGCTCTGGGGGTGTTGGCGAACATCAGCCCCACCAAACCCTTTCGAGCCAGGGCCTCCACATGATACCCTGCTGCACCACAATGGTGTGAATGGGTGACCGCTGCAACGGCGATGCCTTTTCTCGGTGCCAGTTTGCACAATTCCTCCACGGCCAGTGCCAGGGCCCTGAAAGCAAAGCCATGCTTTGCATCGATCCGAATGGCGGCATCCGCCACCAAGCTAGCGACAGGCACGGCATGCCCATTGACTTTACCACTTGCGGACTGAGCACAATATGACGGCAATCTGGATAGCCCGTGGCCGCCCAGACCATCGGCCTCGGCAGCCACTAAGGCACGGGCGACCATATTCGCATTTTCTTCGCTTGTGTTATGCAAAGCCAGTGCTTTTACGGCGATTTGATGCAGTTGCGCCAAGGTGAGTGGTTTACGATTCATTGGGATTCCTCCAGTACCCTGCATACATTTTTCATGGTAACTTGACTAACGCGTTGGTTTGATTCAACGGTAATCCCTGCAATGTGTGGCGTCAGCACGATATTGGGAATGCCGGCGAAAAGGGCGGCAGCGGATTGGGTGAGCGGCTCAGTTTCAAATACGTCCAGGGCGGCTCCGCCGAGGTGGTTTGACTGTAGCGCCTTCACCAGGGCTTTTTCGTCAACGACCCCACCCCGTGCGGCGTTGATCAGGATCGATCCCGGTTTCATCCGGGCAATCGCTTCGGCGTCGATCAGATGATGGGTTTCCTTGCTCAGCGGAACGTGCAGACTTACCACATCCGCTTGGGACAACAAATCGCTCAATCGGTCAATTTTTCTTGTATCTTGCCAACAGCGGTCATCGGCAGGAACATATGGATCATAGGCGATGATTGCCATTCCCATGGCCTGCGCCCGTTTTGCTGTTTCTCGGGCAATGCGGCCAAATCCGATCAGGCCGAGGATTTTACCGGCAGTCTCACACCCCATTGATTGGTTGCGTGGCCACTTTCCGGTCAGCATCTGAGATGTTGCAAGAAAAGCGATCCGAAGCAGCATCATCAGACTGGTTATCACCCACTCCGCTACGGAAGCATCGTTGGCACCAGTGGCCGGACAAACAACAATACCCCGTTCATCACAGGCTGCCAAATCTATGTTGTCAAGACCCACGCCCAATCGACCGACCACCTTTAATTGGGGAGCCGCATTCAGCAATTCCTGGTTCACCTGGGTGCGATTACGCACAACCAGTGCTTGGGCGTTTTTCAAAAAAACCGTCAGTTCGTCAGGATTGTCCACCAGGTTGGGATCGTAATGAACATCATACCCCTTGGCGGTCTCGTCTATATATTTTTCATCCATAAATTCACTAATTACGATGTCTGTCAATGAAGTTGCTCCTCTCGTAAAGATGGCGAAGAAATAATTCCAGATGATGGCGCCGGAAATTGGTTCGTCTAAAAAGCAAACCTACTATCGTTTATTGATCTTTATCACTCACTCCACATCGACCGGGGAAGTGGCACCTCTAAAAACCCATGGAATATAAAATAAAACGCTGTGACAACCACGACGGTCAAAAGCATGGAAGACAGAATATTCTTTTTTGTGAATCGATCATCAGCCAAATAGAGATTGAAGCAAAAATAAAACGTATAACTGGAAGGTAGAAATCCGATGATCGGCAATGCGATCAGGTATAGCAGCAAAATACAGATACCGACCAATACATTGTTTCGCTCCACTACCGAATCAAAAAAAATAATATATTCCGGCTTGATGAAACCTTTTACCAAGACTATAGCCGACAAGGCGACTAACGCAATCACCACGTAATCTACGAAAACACCACCAAACCTGCTGAGTTCTCGCGTTGAGAAGTAGACCAGCGCACCTAACGCCAGACTGAATGTTCCAACGATAAGATCGCTGTTCAAACGTTTTTTATCCTGCTCTCGGGTCTCGTTTTTCATTTTGGTCTCCGTTTTCTCTTATGGCGCCGTGGAAGCATCCGTTTGTTTTTCATGTTTGGACCGCCACAAGGTATATAACGGCCAAAGCAGCGAGAAAACGCACAGCAGGATTAGCAGCCCGCTGATCGGTCTGAAAACGAGGTATTGAAATGTCCCGCCTACGGCCTTCCCGGCAAGCATGGACTGCACGAGCCCTTCCTCTACAAAAGGACCCAGTATCAGACCGAGGACAATCGGTGCCGGGTGGAATTTCAACTTGCCACTAACATATCCGATGATGCCGAAAATAAACATGATCCACACGTCCAGCATGTTATTTCTGATGGCGTAGGAACCAAGCACAGTCATGAAAATGATTGCTGGTGCCAGGTAGCGGGATGGGATATTAATTATGCGGCTAAATACCACGCTGCCCAATGACCCGATAATCGTCACCAAACACGCCGCCACCAGCAGTCCCATGATGAATGCAAAGGTCACATCGGCGTATTGGGAAAAAAGTTCCGCGCCGGGTCTCATGCCATGCAACATGAGGGCGCCCAGAATCACCGCTGCGGGGGGTGATCCTGGAATGCCCAGCGTGAGCAGCGGAATAAGGGACCCGGGTGCCATCGCGCTATTGGCCGCCTCACTGGCGGCGACCCCCTTTATCGTTCCCTTGCCGAACGCTTCAGGATGTTTGTCCCAACGGCGGGCCTCATTATAAGAAACCATACTGGCGATGTTTCCACCCGCCCCAGGTGCGAACCCCACGATGGTGCCGATGCCTGCAGAGCGCAGCAGGAGGCCAGGGCGACGGAATAAATCACGCACAACCTCCCAAATTACACCCAATCGCGGTTTAACCGCTTTTTCAGTGTAGGCGGCACGGCGTTGCCCAATAACACTACCCAGAATCTCAGGCATACAGAAAAAGCCGATAAGGGCCACGATGAGCTCTATGCCACCTTGCAATTCCGGAAACCCGTAGGTTAACCGAATGTCGCCGCCGATATCGGACATGCCGACCGCAGAAAGTATCATCCCGACCGCGCCGGCTAAAAAACCTTTGATCACGCTGCCTGAAGAGAGCGTACTGATGATGGTCAATCCAAAAATTCCCAACCAGAAGTACTCCGGGGGCCCAAATTTTAAAGAGACGATCGCCAGCGGCGGAGCGGCAACAATGAGGACTAAATTTGCCAGCAATGAGCCAAAAGCACTTGCTACCGCCGCTGCCACCAGGCCGTGCTGAGCCATGCCTTTTTGGCTTAAGGGGAAACCATCAAAAGTCGTCGCAATGGCCGCCGGGGTTCCGGGGGTATTGATCAGAATCGCTGGGATCGCATCGCCATACATGGCACCCACGTAAATACCGGCGAGCATTATCAGACCGGCAGAAGGAGACATGGTGAACGTGAACGGCACCAATAGGGCCAAGCCCATGGTGGCGGTCAGCCCGGGAAGGGCCCCGAAAAGGATACCCATGAACACCCCGAAGCACAAAACAAGGAAATTGGCAGGAATAAAAACCTGCCATAGGCCTTGTAAGGCAAAATCTAACATATCATCCTCCCGACCCTGACGTGCTTCAGGCGTTGGTAACCCAACGCCTGAAGCGGTCTTGCTTTGAAGGCAGCTATTCTTTGAACTCTTTTACCACAGGCGCCCATTCGGTTACTTTTTCCTCAATATAGGCTTTGGAAACGTCGGCACCCATGTTCAAGGGTACGAAGCCATCTTTGCGCATCTGTTCGATGACCTTGGGGTCAGACGCGATTTCCAAAAATGCCTTCTCCAGGGTCTCAATGATTTCCTTGGGGGTGCCGGGAGGAGCACCTGCCCCGCGGTCAATTGACGCGTATAGTGGAAATCCTTTGCTTTCGAACGTGGGTACATCAGGCATATTGGCAAAGGGCGCCTTGGTGCCGAAGGCAAGCACACGGATTTTATCTGCATGCTGGACCAAGTCGTTGCTATTGGCCCAGATGGCTTTGACATGGCCACCAAGAAACGCCGCCACACTTTTAGCCGCACCCTTGCTGGGAATATAGGTCATCTTTATGTCGGCCATTTTGCCAAATTGAAGGTGGGCAATGTGATGTCCGGACCAGGTTCCGGAACCACCGCATATCACTGCCTCGGGATTCTTTTTGGCGTAATCGATCAACGCTTCCAGGTTCTCATGCGGGCTGTCTTTTAATACCGCCAAACCAATGGGGGTGGCTTGAAAAAGGGCTATAGGCATCAGCTGATCTGTCTCGTAGCCGGCGTTGCCGCGTGCCAACGGCTGTAAAACAATATGAGGAATGTTGATGCCGGAAATAAAATATCCGTTCGGTTTTTGGTTGACCAGATCGGCCCAGCCGATAGAGCCGCCACCACCGGGTTTGTATTGGATGACGACCTTGACGCCGAGCTTTTTCTCTAACAGCGGTTGCTGGCGCCGGGCCTCGAGGTCCGACTGACCGCCCGGTCCGAAGGGAATTTGGTAGGTTATGGCGTCTTTCGGATAGTCGGTCATTGCTGTGGCTGTAAAGGGGAAAATGATACACAGCAGGACAGCCAGAATCATAGAATATTTCATATTTATCTCCTCCTATGGGGTGATCGTGAAACAGCCGGACCGAAATGGCCCGCCGCAGTCGCACCATTTTTGCTGGAAAAGCCTTCAGGGTGGGCATCCGAGCCATGACATGAATGGGCATCGCACTCATCAAGGTGCTATAAATGGGATCAGCGAAATGAAGCGGTGGAAAAAAGGATAACCACGCTGCAAGCTGGGCTCAATCTTCAGGGAACCAGAACGATTTTAGCTGCCGCGCTGCGCCCATTGTGCAGGTCGTCAAATGCCCGGGCGCCATCTGCAAGGGAGCGCGTTTCCACCCAGCCCAAGTCCCCCAGCATTCCCTCCGCGATGGCCTGGACGGCTGCCCGCATATCAGCAGCCGTGTAGCAATAAACCCCGATCAGGGTAACCTCGAACAGGGTCAATTTGCGAATGTCCAGCTCTCCGCTGGAATCCATCAGACCGATGTGGATGAATATGCCGCCCGGACTGACCGCGGCCATCGCACTTTTGCGGGTGACCCCGCCGCCCACCGCGTCGATCACCAGATCGAAGGCGTCGGTCTGCAAGGCCGGACCGTTGATCGGATCGTGGACCTCGCATCCCACGTGCCGGGCAACCGATTCCCGGCGCATGGCGAGGGTCTCCGCCACCACCAGCCGCCTGCAGCCGTAACCCTTGAGCAGCAGTGCCGCCAGAAGCCCCACGGCCCCGCCGCCGATGACCAACGTTCGGAGTTCGGCCAGCGGGCGATGGGACGCGCGCATTGCCAGATTCAATGCGTGGAGTGCCGTCGCGGTGGGTTCGGCGAGCGACGCATGGACCGCACTTAGGCCTTCGGGAACCGGTATTAAATTGACCGAGGGAATGGTGACGCGTTCAGCATAGGCGCCTGCCAGCCGCATTCCGATCAGTTCCCGGCTGGCGCACAGGTTCGATCGGCCCGTATCGCAGAGCGGGCATCGTCCACAGGTGATCAAGGGGTTGATGACCACCGGCTTGCCCACCGCCTCGCCTGACGCCACGGTTCCAGCAACCTCGTGCCCTAAAATCAGCGGTGGCACACGGCGGGGGTCCTTGCCGTGATAGGCATGCATGTCCGACCCGCAGATGCCCGACGCTTCCACGTTTACCAAAGATTCTCCGGTCCCTGGGACCGGGTCGGGTTCCTCTCGGTAGACGACTTCGTTGGTTGCTGTGTAGACTAATGCTTTCATTTTTAATGTCCTGTTTCCCGCGAACCAGAGATCGCCGGGCTTGCGGTGATTGAATGGTGGATCACAAACGGCGGTTGCCCCTGACGTCGTAAGCGATCGTTACGATAATCAGCATGAAGGGTTGTATACGTTCATCGTTGGAAGCGTTACCATTGATGGACGCGTTCGGTGAGGATGTCAATCGGTGTAGCCATTTGCTCCATTCCTGTGATTGACATCTTCGCCCGTCGCACGCGCATCGTAACCAACCGCACCTATATTCGAAGAAGGTTGCTATTTAGCGGTCCAGCCGCCATCCAGGTAGATGGTCTGTCCGGTAATATAATCGGAGGCCGGGGAGGCTAAAAAGATGGAAACACCTTTTAGATCATCCAGCTCCCCGTTGCGACCGATGATGGTCTGCCGGGCCAAGGCATCAATTACATCTTTTTGATCATACAGGACGGATGTCAACCCTGTTTTAAAAAACCCGGGACCAATCGCATTACAGGTGATCCCGCTCTGATTCCCGGACCAGGCTTCGGCCATGGCGCGTGTCAGCTGCATAACACCGCCTTTGGATGCGCCGTAGGGCACACTGTTGGGAAATGCACGTTCGGATTGAAGCGAGGCAATATTGATGATTTTGCCCCATCCTTTCTTCTGCATCCCGGTAATCAGGTGCCGGGCCAGGAAAAAGGGGGCTTTTAAATTGATATCAATCTGCTTGTTCCAGGTGGCATCAGTGACGTCTTTCCAGGATTGACGAAAGTTTACACCGGCGGCATTGACCAGGATGTCCGGGGCCCCGAAAAAGGAGGCTGACTTTTCGGCCATATTGGCCAGCTCATCGGGATCAGATACATCGCAAGTAAGGTAGGCGGCTTTTCCACCGATCTTTTCAACATCCTTTACCGCATCCTTTAACGCGTCTTCCTCTTGTTCAAGGGCGGCATGAACGACTGATGCGCCCGCTTCGGCAAGACAGAATGCAATGGCTCTGCCGATACCGGAGCTGCCTCCGGTAACCAAGGCGACATGGCCGCTGATATCAAACAATTGATCAATTATTTTCATGGGTCTTAATTCCCTTTAATGTTGTTTTTTATTACAGCAACCACAATGAGATTGCCGGCATCGTTTAAATCAGAAAAACTATACTAAACAATTGATCTTATTTCTCGGGGATGTGGTAATTCCCCGGTGTGTCGGCCGCTTCTTGAAATTTATCAAATTCACTCAATGATCCTGCCAGCTGCTTTTTCACATCGTCCCAAATGGCGAGATGGGCGCCAACTTTTTCCTTCCACTGTGCCTTTTCATCCGAACTCAACCGATTTAACTTGACGCCGGCCGAAGTCATTTGCATCTCTGCGTGGGCCCGCGCCGACGGCACTTTGGCATGATTTTGCCGCATGGTCATTTCGCTGGCAAAATCGATCGATGTCTTCAACGGCTGCGGTAGCCGGCTGAACCACTCCAGATTGCAGAAATACATTTGGGCATCCTGAATAATGTCGGCAAAGGTAATTTGAGAGAGGAGATTTTTGAATCCGAACACATAAAGCGCACCTATGGACGGGTCCAAGGCATCCACACTCCCCAGCCGGATCGCATTGGCCGCCTCCACCCACTCGACCAAAATGGGATGGGCCCCCAACTGGCGATAAAGGCGCTGGAGGATGGTTGAATTGGGAATGCGGAATTTGATGCCGCGCATCTGCTCGGGTGTCGTGATTTTTTCTTTTAGCCCCTGGCCCATGGCCAGGGTACGCGGATCGATGCATGGATACCAAAGCGGTTTGAATCCCCTGGCCTCGATCTTGGGATGGATCTTCTTTTTCCAGGCATCGGAAGTCACCAGGTTAACGAACTTTTGGTTTTCACTGCACCAGTAGGGAAGGTTAATAAGGTCAACCTCGGGCACAAACGGCGAGAAGTTGGAAATGGAACACTGCCCAGCCTGGATGATCGCATTCTGAACGTTTCGGGCCAATGTTCCTTCGGCCCCCACCTGCCCCGCGGGCTCCAACTGCACATATATCTTGCCGAGACTGGCGTTTTGAATATTTTCCTTAAAATCAAGCTGCATGATCGGATAGCTTCGTGAAACCCCGGGGGCATAGGCCGTCCCCAGGATCATGGTGTGTTCGGCAGCAGCTTTGAGCTCGGTCTCTTTTCGACCAATCTGGTCAGATTCTGCTTCAGCACCCAGCGCGTTTCGTGACAGGGCGACCAGTGCAGCCGTGATGCCAAAACCGGCACTCAATTTAAGGAAACAACGGCGCTCGGTTGATGTGAGCGCTTTATCTTTGGAGTCTTTTTGCATAATCCCCACTCCATGAAACGGTTGTGTTGAAATCAAGCGCATGCCGCGCCAAATCGCTTTTCATCCAAAACAGATCAATTAATCAACCAGAGTGAAATCCATGGGACGTAGCCGATCAACAGCGCGATGGCGAGCATGCAAAAAACAAACGGAAAGACGTATCTGGAGATGGATACGATCGGTGTCCCGGTGACGCCTGAAACCACGAACAAGTTCAAGCCCATGGGTGGGGTAATAAAACCAATACCCAGGGAGGTGATCATAAATATGCAAAAATGAACTTCGTTCATACCGATTTCCAGGGCCAGCGGCAGCAGCAAGGGCGCCAGGATGACGATATTCGGCGTCGTTTCCATGACGCAGCCGGCAATCATCAAAATGGCGACCATGATGATAATGATCAAGTAGGGGTTGCTCGTCAGGGAGGTCATGAAGCCCACGAACGCCTGGGGAACCTGCAGGCTGGCCAGGGTCTGGGCCAGGGGCAGGCTCATGGCGATGATGGGCACGATCACACCGCTCACCTTGGCAGACGTTTCAAGAATCTTCGGGATATCGCTGAGTTTCAACGTTCGCTGGAAAAAACCGATAATGATTGCGGTCAGCGCCGCCACGGCCGCACTTTCCGTTGGGGTAAAGATGCCCGAGTAGATGCCGCCCAAAATGATGAAGGGAATGAGCAGCGCAAAGCGCCCCGCGTATACCGTTTTCCGCCAGTATTGAAAATTGAATCCCGTGGTGCTGTTTTCGTAACCTTTTATCCGGTTGACCACAGCATTGGAAAACATAACCGATAGCAGAATCAGCACACCGGGAATGGCAGCGGCCAGAAACAGGGTTGATGCGCTGATGCCCAGCACCAGTCCGATAATGATGTACGATATGGATGGCGGGATTAAAATCCCGGTGCATGCGCCCGCCGCCACCAGTGCACAGGCATAGGGCTTGGGATAGCCTTTGGCCGCCAGACGGTCGATGGTGATCCTTCCGATGGCCGCGGCATCGGCGGCATCAGAGCCGCTGATACAGGCAAAAAAACCGCAGCCCAGCACGGTGGACGTTCCCAATCCGGATCGCGTCGAGCCCATGGTGGCCTCGGCCACGTCCAGCAGCTTGCCGGACAACCCGGTTCGCACCAGAATGTCTCCGGTAAGGATGAACAGGGGCACCGCAATCAAGGCGAAGGAATCGATTCCATCGAACAGCGCCTCACCCAGCAGCGTCGGCGGAAGGACGCCCGTGATCAACAGCATGGCGAACGAGCCGACACCGATGACGACCCAAATCCGTACGGCCAGCAAAATGAGCACGACCATCGCTATCAATGGAAGAAAGAAGCCCCATCCGAGAATGATTTCTTCTTGCTGCATTAGGTATTGTTGAAGCATGAGGTTACTCCTAGTCGAATAGTTTTTTACCTTCGAATACCGGTCGACCGGCTTTGAGGTCGGAAACGTCTCGGATGATGGATTGAATCAGCCGTACCAGCATCATGGCGAACCCGATCGGCACGGCAGCCAGAAACCAGGCCAGACTGATGCGCAGGCCATGGGTGACCGACCCGAACTTTATGGATACCAGAACACTTTCAAGGGACCACCAGAAGGCGAGAACAGCCAGCACAATCGTAATCAGATCGCCCAGAATCATAATCACCGCCCGTGCGCGGTTGCCGACGAATGGCAGGATGACGTCAATGCGGATGTGGGCGCGCGCCTTAATGCCGGCCGATGCGCCAATCCACGACACGTAAATAAAGGCGTAGCGTGCAATCTCTTCCGCCCAGATGGAAGAGTAACTGAGCGCAAATCTGCGGAACACTTCCATAAAGATTACCATCACGATCAGGGCATAAAGCGGCAACAGCAGCCATCGCTCGCCGTTTTCATCAATTTG
>NZ_JBFELV010000131.1:0-11752 GCF_041551955.1 Desulfosarcina sp. | reverse complement strand
GGAGTCCACGAGATGAAAACCAATGTACTACGTCGTCGACTGTCTCAAGGCCAGCCGGTATACGGAACTATGGTACAAGAAGTGAGAAACCCCTCGGTGGGGCAGATTCTGGCCCAGGGGGTTCGCCGGGCCGCAGCAATTATCGGCAAGGATGCCCACCACTATGCCGCCCATGTGAAAGGACTGGAACTGACCGCCTACCATCCGGCGGGCATATTGGGCAGCGCGCTGGGGTATGCCATATCCAGCCGGGGGGGCGACTACAACAATGTGTATTCCTCATTGGAGCATCGCTGGACGGCGCAAAAGGGAGCTGATGCATTCGGATCTGCGGAATCGGTGGACACCAAACGGCCGTCGGGCAAAGGTCGGTTGGTTCGTCGGGCCGCGTTGGTGAACATCATCGTGGACAGCCTGGGCCTCTGCAAGGTGCCCACCTTGTCGCTTTTAGGCACCTTCGATCTGGAAAACGAAGCCGTCCTCGCCTCGGCGATCACCGGCCTCTCCCTGTGCGCCGAGGATCTGTTTCGCATCGGAGACCGTGTGGCCGCCATGGAGCGCCTGTTCAATCTCAAGCATGCGCCTGATATGGACGACGATTGGCTTCCGGAGATGTTTTTCCGTGAAGGGGACACGGCCCTGACACCGGCGATCTTACAACAGATGCTGTCAGAGTTTTACACTGCCATGGGCTGGGACAGAAATGGACGCCCATTGAAAACGACACTGGCCGCGCTGGGCATCGACGCCGAGGAAGCCACATCGTCAAGCGTTCAACCGGCAGCGGTATCGCAACCTGCCAAATAGGAAAATCGACTATGAACCTGGAAGCCAATGCCTTTGCACCCACGCTGACCTTTCTATCGGAAACGGACAAGGAAAAAATTTACCACGCGGCCCTTGCGGTGCTGGAACACACCGGCATGAGCTTGCAGCACGACGGCGCCGTGAAACTGCTCAAGGACGCCGGATGCCGGCAGGATGCGGACGGTTTGATCACCATTCCCACCGTGCTGGTGGAAAAAGCGGTGGACAGTGCACCGGCCAACATTCCCATGTTCAACCGGGAGGGCGAGCATGTAATGGATCTTGGGGGACGGCGGGCCTATTTCGGCACCGGCTCCGACCTCATGTACCACGTGGACGGCAAGACCCTGGCGCGGACGCATACCCGCCTGGAACACATCGCCCGGGCGGCCCGGGTTTGCGACGCCCTGACCAACATCGATTTCATCATGTCTTTTGCCCATCCCCACGACATCGACGCCAAGCGATCCTACGTGGAAAGCTTTGCCGCCATGGCGGCCAACTCCATTAAGCCCATCGTCAACACGGCGGACAGCCGCGACGACCTGTCGGCCATGTGGGAGATATCCAAAATTCTCAGGGGCGGCGAACCCCAGCTGCGTGAAAGGCCCTACTGGGTCCAGTATGCCGAGCCCATCAGCCCGCTCAAACACCCTTTCAAGAGTATCGACAAGCTGATTTTCTGTGCCGAAACGGGCATGCCGGTGATCTACTCCCCGGCTCCCATCGCCGGCTCCACCGCACCCATGACCGTCGCCGGCCACGTGGTTCAGGGCCTGGCAGAATGTTTTTTCGGTCTGGTCGTCCACCAGCTTACCGCGCCCGGCGCGCCCTTTCTCATGGGTATGGGGGCCGCTGTGCTGGACATGGCCACCAGCCAGTGCTCCTACAACGCGCCCGAATATCTCATGGCCTATATGGGCATGGTGGAGATGAGCCACTACTTCGACATCCCCAACTGGGGTTATGCCGGTACCAGCGATGCCCAAATACCCGACGGCCAGGCCACATACGAGGCCGGTCTGCTCACGTACCTGTCCACCGCCGCCGGTTCCAATCTCAACCACGACGTGGGCTACTTAGATTTCGGCCTGACCGGCAGCCTGGAGATGATTGTGATTATGGATGAGGTGATCGACCAAATCCGCCGGATTCAGAAGGGCATTGTCGTCGACGACGATCATCTGGCCGTGGCGGTCATCGGCCAGGGGGGGCGGCAGGGGCAATTTCTCACCCAACCCCACACCCTCAAACATGTTCGCAGCACGCAATGGCGTCCCCGGTTGTTTTGTCGGAACAGCTATGAGGGCTGGTCGGCGGAAGGTAAAACCAGCCTTTTGGACCGTGCCCATGAGCGCTTGAACCGGATTTTAAAAACGCACACGGCAACACCCATGGACCCGAAGATGGCCGGCGCCATCGAGGCGGTTGTTTCCGGCTATCAATAATGATCGCTTAGAAAGCTGGATTTCCGACGGTTTCGCAAAAAGCCCGAGATCAAGGCTTGCGAATTCTGAGGAATACCGCTATTGCGGGTGCCGTAGGCAGGGTACTTATGGTACTCAGCAATGACGAAGAATGAAGCGTAACGCAGATATCGGGTTTTTTACGAAACCGTTAAATAATGGAGGCAAACGGTGATTCAAACCTCACGGACCCAAACCCGCAGCGTTGAGATGCGGGTCCTGACCGAAGACCAGGTCTGGGAAATTCGCCAGGCCGCTTTCGAAGTGATCGAAAAATCGGGGTTCAAATGCCTTCACGCGGGTGCTAGGCGGATGCTGGCCGGCGCCGGCGCCATTGTCAAGGACGAACGGGTGAAGATTCCCCGCTACATCGTCGAAGGCTGCCTGGCGACGGTTCCCAAAGGGTGGACCATTTATGACCGATGCGGCCGCCGGGCCATGGAGGTGGAGGGGCGCAAAAGTCACTACAGCACATCGACGGCCAGTCCCAATACCAAGGATGCCCTTACTGGCGAGTACCATGAAACGCGGGTCGAGGATATCGCCATCGGCGCCCGGGTGGCCGACGCCCTGCCCAACATCGACTTTGTTATGCCCATGGGTTCTTCTCAGGACGTCAACGGATCCGTGGCTGACCTGTACGAGTTTGAAGCGGTGGTCAGCAACACGATCAAGCCCATGGTCTTCATCGGATACACCCCCTTGGGATGCGACTATGTTTTTGAAATGGCAGCGGTGGTTGCCGGCGGGGCCGATCGGCTGAGAGAGCGCCCATTCGTGCTGCTCTATCCGGAGGCCATTTCGCCGTTTGTGTTTCCCCAGGAGGTGGTGGAGCGCATCTTTATCGCGGCCGACCGGTTCATGCCCCAGGTGCCCGGATCCACGGCTCAGCCCGGTGCCACGTCACCCATGACCCTGGCCGGCACCGTGGTCCAGATCACCGCTGAATCCCTGATCCATATCGTCCTGGCCCAATTGCGCAATCCCGGCTGCCCGGTGTGCATGAGCGGCAACGTCGGCATCCTGGACATGGCCACCGCCCTGATGGCCTTCGGCGCGCCCGAAGGGAGCCTGGGATTGGCGGCCCAGGCCCAGGTGGCCCAGTCATTCGGCCTGCCGACATGGGGCCTGGCCGGCGCCACCGATGCCAAGCGTCTGGATGCCCAGTCCGGCATCGAGAGCACCTTCGCCATTTTCAGCCAGGCCCTGGCGGGTCTGAACCTGATCCACGACGTGGGCTACATGGCCAGCGGCATGGCCTGCTCCTGCGAGCAGCTGGTCATGGGCAACGAAATCATCGGCATGACCAAGCGCTTCATCGAAGGCATCACCGTGAATGCGGACACCCTGGCCCGCGACGTGATCGACGCCGTGGGGCCCGGAGGCAATTTCCTGGCCCAGCGACACACAGTGGATCATTTGCGCAAGGAGCTTTGGCAGGCTAGGTTGTTGAACCGGCAGCCTATCGCCACCTGGCAGGCGGCCGGCCAGCCGACCATGGAGGATCGTGTCCGCGAGGAGGTGCGCAGGATCGTGGAGACCCACCAGCCCGAACCCCTGGCCGGCAAGATTCTCGATGAGGTGCAGCGGTTGAAACGGGAAGGCGAGAAGGAGATCCTGGCCCGGATAAATAAAGACTGATTTTGTGAAGAACCCATCCCCTTCGGCAGGCTGATGGCCATGCCGGAGGCGGCGTTATGCGCAGCCTGCACGATCCGGCCGAGTAATGGCCGATCCCTTTTCCCAGCTTCGAACATCGTCATCATCTGCGCGCTTTTCACAATGAGGCTATCCTGCCCCGGCGGCTTCCCACCCCACCATGGCTTTCTTTCTGACCGTTCCCCATCGGTATCGATGAATCAATCCTGATTTGGCGATGACGCGGTGGCAGGGGATCAGGTATGCGACTGGGTTGCTGGCGATGGTGTTGGCAACAGCCCTGAACGCCCTGGGCTGTCCTATATACCCGGCCATATCCTGATAGGTGACGAAGCTGCCTGCAGGCACTGCTATCAGCGCCCGCCAGACGTTGATCTGGAAGTTGGTCCCTTTGAGCTGCAGGTGAAGCGGACGCGATCCATCTGCGGGTTCAGGATTGAATATGCGGCCGGCAATCAGGCGGATATCGGTTCGGCTTTCAACCCGCACCGCACCCGGCCAGGCCGCGTCAAGCTGCGACAGGGCATCGGCCCGGTTGCTGCCGTCCACGAATCCCAGATGGCAGATTCCCCTTTCCGTTCGGGCAATCAGGCAGTCGCCGAACGGAGACGGGCTGAACCCGTAGCGGATCTCCAGTCCCGCGCCCATCCGTTTGAATTCTCCCGGTGTCATCGCATCGAAGGTGACGAACAGATCGTGCAGGCGAGCCGGCCCCGACAGACCGGCGGCCAGCGCGGCATCCAGAAGGCTCCTGGATTCGGCCAGTTTCTGTTTGGTGTAGTCCAGAGTCAGGGTGCCGAGGAATTGGATCGGGCTGATTCCCGCCCAGCGTTTAAACAGCCTGTCAAAATGAAATCGGCTGAGGTTTACATGCGCTGCGATTTGATCCAGGGTCGGCCGGGACCTGAAGTTCTCCTCGATGAAACGGATGGCCTTTTCGATGCGCCGGTAGTCCTCGGATTGTTGTGAATAGTCGATCGGGTTCATTTTTGCCTCCATCAGCGTGATGGGGCCATTCTAACGGAGACAACGCCGGATAGCCACCCGAATCTTGCTTTCAATTCCAGCAATATTCGGGTCGCCAAGCGACGAGTAAACGGGTATAAGTGGCCTGAACCATTCGATCCGAAATCGTAAAGAGGCATGCAAAGTATGAAATCAATTAGCACCGCCGTCGATTCAGGTGATACGCTGGCGAAGCAGGCCCACTCCACGGATGTGAACGCCATCATGGGCGTCAGGGAATGGGGACTGATCCTGATTTTGTCCGTTATCTGGGGCGGTTCCTTTTTTTTTGTGGGCGTCGCCGTAAAAGAGATGACGCCGCTGACCATTGTGCTGTGCCGCGTGGGTTTCGCGTCGATGATTCTTTTGGCCGTCGTATGGTTGACCGGAAAAAAAATGCCCATATCCGCCGGCGTGTGGGGGGCGTTTTTCGTTCTAGGGGCCCTGAACAATGTGATTCCATTCAGCCTGATCGTCTGGGGGCAGACCCATATCGACAGCAGTCTGGCCTCGATCCTGAACGCCACCACACCGATTTTCAGCGTGGTTCTCGCCCACCTGCTGACGCGCGAGGAGCGCCTCACAACCAACCGCATGGCCGGAGTGCTGGTCGGCTGGTTCGGCGTGGTGGTGCTGATCGGCATCGAGTCGTTGGGTGGGTTTGGCATCCAGGCGCTGGGCCAACTGGCTGTCGTCGGTGCCTCCGTTTCATATGCATGCGCCGCTATCTACGGCCGCCGCTTCAAGTCCATGGACCCGGTGGTCGTGTCCGCGGGCATGCTGTGCGGTTCGACGGTCATGATGCTGCCCACGGCCCTGATCGTCGAGCAGCCGTGGCACCTGGCACCCGGCGCCGCCACCTGGGCGGCGCTGTTCGGGCTGTCCGCGGTCAGCACCGCTTTGGCTTACATTATCTATTTTCGTGTTCTTGCCGTTGCCGGGGCCACCAACATACTGCTGGTCACCTTCCTGATCCCGGCCAGTGCCATCTTTTTAGGGGTCATGGTGTTGGGAGAGCGGCCCGGGTGGAATGCCTTCGGCGGAATGGCGCTGATCTTCATGGGGTTGATCGCGATCGACGGCCGGTTGATCAAGGGGTTCAGGCGCCGAATAGGATGATAAGGGAAACTTGATTGGCAGATGCTTGCATCCGGACACCCCCCTGCAGAAAGGCCATCCCATTGAAAACCATCAAGACCGTATGCCACCGTGACTGCCCGGACACCTGTTTCATGGATGTCTCCGTGAACCGGGGGAAACTCATTGCGACCCGGGGCAGCACCCTGAACCCGGCAACCCGGGGATTCCTCTGCCCAAGGGGAAAAGGCGACCCCCGGCGCGTGTATAGCAATAATCGGGTGCTGTATCCGCATGTGAAATCTAAAGCCGGCGAGCCGGAGCCCTTTGCCCGTGTCTCCTGGGACGCTGCCCTGTCGCTGGTTGCAGATCGGATTCAAGCCGTCACCGCCACCCACGGCAGTGAATCCCTGTTGCTTTACGACTATGCGGGGAACACCGGGTTTCTGGCCTGGCATTTCGCCAAGCGGCTTTGGTCCGCCCTGGGGGCGACAACCACGGACTATGCCCTGTGCAGCAGTTCTGGTCACACCGGCATCGGTCTGCATTACGGGCTGAGTTACGGTCTTCAGTTGACGGACATGGCCGCGTCGACGGTCATCCTGTTCTGGGGCAACAATGCCAAGGTGAGTGCGTCGCACATATGGGCCATGGCCAGAGAGGCCAGGAAGGACCGGGGGGCCATTATCGTCAGTGTCGATCCGCGCCAAAGCCCCACAGCCGAGGCGGCCGACATCTGGGTCCAGCCCCGGCCCGGTAGCGATGTTGCCCTGTGCTACGGCATCGCCCGGTACCTGATCGAAAATGACGGCGTCGACCAGGGGTTCGTCGACAAATGGACCACAGGTTTTCCGGCATATGCTCGAACGGCCATGGAGTGGACGCCGCAGCGGGTCGAACAGGCAAGCGGTGTTCCCGGGCATGTCGTCGCACAGATCGCCGAGCTGCTGATGACCCATCGGCCGGCGGCATTCATGATCGGATTCGGCCTTCAAAAGTCCATGCAGGGCGCGGAGGCAGCCAGGGCCGTGGCATTGCTGCCGGCATTGCTGGGGCTTCACCGGGGATTTCAATACAGCAATGCTAAAGCACATGAGATTGACTGGCCGACGATCAACGGTCGGCGGATGTCAGGGCATCGGGGCAAGGTGGTGGGCCAGACCGGCATCGGTCGCCGGTTGGCGGCCGGTGAATTCAAATTCGTTTATGTTTTCGGGTCGAACCCGGCCATGACGCTTCCCGACCAGACCGCCGTGCGGAATGGCCTGGATCGTGAGGATGTGTTCGTGGCGGTGCATGACACCCACTGGTCGGAAACCGCCTCCCGCGCCGATGTGGTTCTGCCGGCGCCCACCTTCCTGGAGAAGCGGGACGTCGCGATTTCCGACCACCATCCCTACAGCCGACTGTCGGAGCAAGCCATCGCGCCGCTGGGGGACAGCTGGCATGAAATCCAGGTGATGCAGCGGCTCGCCGAACGGCTGGGCCTGACTGCCGACTGGCTTTACGAAGATCCGTGGGAGGCCCTGGAGAAGACACTTGGGCATACCTTCCGGGAAGGCGGGGTGAAGCAACTCCTTGCCGGTGAGGTCCTTGAAGTGAAACGTCGGCCAAACGATGCATATCAAACACCTTCGGGAAAAATCGAGTTGGCGGCGACGGTGTCGCATGCCGGGTCGACACCGCTGCCGGTCCAACACTCGCTCCCGCTTGAAGAATCCTGGATGGTCCTGCTTAACAGTTCGGTGGCCAATTACACGCACAGCCAGTTCACGGACGTGTTCGGCCCCATTCCCCCGGTCGTCTGGGTTCACCCGGATGACGCCGCCAATCGGTCTATCGAGGAAAATGACGTGGTGGCGGTGTCCAATGAACTGGCTTTGGTCACCGTCCGCGCGAAAGTGACCGACAGGATTCTGCCGGGCACCCTATGGGCACCGCGCCCGTTGACCGGTTTGAACGGTGTGCCGCTGAATTCGCTGGTCCCCGGCGTTTCTCAAGGCATCGGCGGCGGCCCCATTTTCAATTCCGCAATCGTGAAAGTCGAGGCGGCGCAGAGGCTTCCCGAATGCGATGAACCGCGATAGCAAGCGCATACCCCGTCCCCTGCGGCGGGGTATGGGAGCGAACCGAATTCGATATTCAATGACCGGGGTAAGGCTTGGCCAAGCGCTCAGGACAGGAAGACGGCAAGCAGTCCGATGGCCGCAGGGATGGCCTGGATATAGAGAATTTTTCGACCGGCAGTTGCTGCGCCATACACACCCGCAACCAGGACACAGCCAAGGAAGAACATCTTCACACCGGCACCGTCGCTGCCGAGGCTCAACCCCCAGATGAGGCCGGCAGCCAGGAAGCCGTTGTACAGCCCCTGGTTGGCGGCTAACCCTTTTGAGGATGTAGCGGCTTCCTGTGACAGGCCGAACGCGCGAAGTCCGGCCGGTTTGTCCCAGAGGAACATTTCAAGCACGAGGATGTAAACGTGCACGATTGCGATGAGACCGACAACGATATTGGCGATGGTGGACACAAAGGCTCCCTACATGGTTAGGATAGGTTAGATTCGATTCTTATCGAAGTGCTCCAAACTCATTGATATCCAACTGAAATGATTTTTCATCAGTTAGTGTTAACTTATTGTTGCTGTCGTAGATGTATGTCAGGTCTGTAAGTGTAACATCTTTGGGAATGATATTAACCCAATACCCACTACTTGATAAGTCCATAATCGTAACTCGTGGGCTAGGCTTTTTGATGAAGGTGTTTCTGCTTTTGTCAAACACCATGAAGTAACCTTCAATTCGCGCAATTGAATCATTGGCAGCCTTGATTTCCCCTATGAAATGGCGTCTCAAATCGGTTTCAAAAGTTCTTCTAACAACGACGTGCACTTTTTCGCTAATTGCAATGAGCATTATTTTTCTCCATAAAATGTGTTCGCCTTAGATTAGTTAATCATCGCAATACGATGAGCAACCGCGTTTGTTTTTCAAGCAATCGAGCAGGAATGGCCAAAAAAACAAAACCTGCCCGATCGCTGGACCATCAGGCAGGTTTTGTCCATATTTCCCCAAAAGCGATGCGGATTAATACATGTCATCGCCCATTGGCGGCATTGCCGGCGCTTTTTTCTTCTCGGGCCTGTCGGCAATCATAGCTTCGGTGGTCAGCATGAGGCCGGCCACGGACACCGCGTTTTGCAGGGCGAAGCGCACGACCTTGGTCGGGTCGAGTACGCCGGATGCCAGCAGGTTCTCAAATTGTTCAGTGGCGGCGTTGAAGCCGTAGTCGTCCTTGCCTTCCAGGACCTTGTTGATGACCACCGAGCCTTCCAGGCCGGCGTTGCAGACGATCTGGCGCATGGGTTCCATAAGGGCGCGCTTTAAAATGGCCACGCCGTTCTTCTCCTCCCCCTTGGCCTGAACCTTCTCAAGGGCGGCTATGCAGCGGATCAAGGCAACGCCGCCGCCAGGGACAACACCTTCCTCAACGGCGGCACGGGTGGCGTTCAGCGCGTCTTCCAGGCGCGCTTTCTTCTCTTTCATTTCTGTCTCGGTTGCCGCGCCGATACTGACCACGGCCACACCGCCGATCAGTTTGGCCAGCCGTTCTTGGAGCTTTTCACGGTCATAGTCAGAGGTGGTCTCCTCGATTTGTGCGCGGATTTGGCGCACCCGGCCTTCGATGGCAGACTTAGCGCCGGTGCCGTCGATGATGGTGGTATTGTCTTTGTCGATTTTAGCGGTGCGGCATTTTCCCAAGTCGGTCAGGGTGATGTTTTCCAGCTTGATGCCCAGATCTTCCGAGATGACCTGGCCGCCGGTGAGGATGGCGATATCCTCGAGTATGGCCTTGCGGCGATCACCGAAACCGGGGGCCTTGACGGCGGCAACCTTCAAGGTGCCTCTCAGCTTGTTGACGATCAATGCCGCCAGGGCCTCGCCGTCCACATCCTCGGCGATGATCAGAAGGGGTTTGCCGGAACGGGCCACCGATTCCAGCAGGGGGATCATATCCTTCATGTTGGAAATTTTCTTTTCATTGATCAAGATGAAGGGCTCCTCCAGTTCGACAACCATTTTTTCGGCATTGGTGACGAAATAGGGGGAGATATACCCCCGATCGAACTGCATGCCTTCGACGATGTCCAGGGTGGTTTCCATGCCCTTGGCTTCTTCAACGGTAATGACGCCCTCTTTGCCGACTTTCTCCATGGCTTCGGAGATTAGCTTGCCCACGGTTTCGTCGTTATTGGCGGAGATACTGCCCACCTGCTCGATCTCCTTGCGGTCCTTGGTGGGTTTGGACTGCTTTTTAAGTGCATCGACAACAGCGACCGCGCCAAGGTCGATGCCGCGCTTGATGGACATGGGGTCGACGCCGGCGGCCACCAACTTCTGGCCTTCGGTGTAAATGGCCTGGGCCAGCACGGTCGCGGTGGTGGTGCCGTCGCCGGCCGCATCGCTGGTCTTGCTGGCCACTTCCTTGACCATCTGTGCACCCATGTTTTCGAACTTATCCGTCAGTTCGATCTCCTTGGCTACGGTTACACCGTCTTTGGTTACCAGGGGCGAACCGAAGGATTTGTTCAACACCACGTTGTTGCCCTTGGGGCCAAGCGTTACCTTCACCGCATTGGCCAGCGTGTTGACGCCTTTGAGCATCGACGCACGAGCACTCGCACCATAGATAATTTTTTTTGCAGACATCAGTATATCCTCCCCCATTATTCGATTACACCAAGTATATCGTCTTCACGCATGAACAGGTGCTCGACACCATCGATTTTAATTTCAGTGCCCGCATATTTTGAAAAGAGCACCCGTTCGCCCCTTTTCAACTCCATGGGCACCCGCTTGCCTTTTTCATCCAGCTTGCCGGGGCCGGCAGCGATCACTTTGCCCTCCATGGGTTTTTCTTTGGCTGTGTCCGGAATGATGATGCCCCCGGCGGTTTTCTTTTCTTCTTCTACACGAACTACCAGCACTCTGTCATTAAGTGGTTTGACCTTCATTTTTTTCTCCTTGTCACTGACTTTTTTCGCTATTATCTGAGAACCCGGCGGGAGGGTGGGTCGCACATACCGGTAACCGTGGAAACGGCAATCGAATCCACCCGCCCGCCTTAACTTGTAGCGGATGAAAGCAGGGTGCCGCCTGTTACAGATATGGCAAATTTAAAGCGAAAATGAGCGTTGTCAAGCGCGGTTAGAATAATTTTATTGATTGTTATAACAAGTGGTTGAAAGATTTTTCCATCGGCGGGTGCCGTATATGCAGATGGCCGGTGATTAGACTGTCGGAATTAAGCCGGGTTTCCTGAAAAAAATGCTCGCCTTATTCTCAGGCAGGTATTTTCCCATACCATCAGTCTTGCCCACGAAAGGCGGCCAAGGGAATTTCTTCAATTGGCCATCACTATAATTGGACGCTTGACGGCAGCTTTTCTTTAGGTATCTCAAAGATAAGGACCTGGGTTCAGGGCAAGGCATGCAACGGCGAAAAAGCGCTGCAACCATGTAGGTTGTGAGCATTTTTTCGCCGTTGCACAACGCTGCCCCATGGACACATAGACGATTAATGAGAACGGTTCTAATGAATGTCGATACTGTTGGCGCCTTTATCATAAGACCCTGAATAGAGAATCAGGTCTGGCAGGTCGTCAAGAGAACTCCAGTCCTTTACGGCGATCCCTTTCAGATGCGCCATTTCGGGATTGTAGATCCTGAATTCACTAGC
>NZ_JBFELV010000130.1:0-11809 GCF_041551955.1 Desulfosarcina sp. | reverse complement strand
GCCTTGTCATTGGACAGCGTAAACAAGCGCTCGAAGATGTGAAAAACCGCCTGGTCTGCATCCCGATTGGGATTGAGTTCAGCGGCCAGCTTTTTACGAACCAGATCCTGTGAATCATCTTCACGCAGGTCAACGGCGCGCCCCATCAGGTCGATGAGTGGAAAATAGGGCACTCCCTGGGTGTATTCGTATGCGTTTCCCTCAAACCAATTCACATCGTAATGAGCCGACGTTTTTTTGAACTCCGCAATCAAGCGGCTTTTTCCAGTGCCGGCATCACCCACGATGCACACACAGCCCCCCCTTCCCTCGGCCACCATTGACAGACGGGCCTGCAGGTGTTTCATTTGCGCGCTGCGCCCGATGAGCCGGCTGCGCAACCCCAGGACCCGCCTGATCTTGTCTGGCTTCCTCACCGTGCTCAGGACACGAAATGCGTCAGTGGTTTTCGCATTTTCCCGGCCGCCCTCGGGTTTGCATTTCTCGAAGAAGAAGAAGCCTGACGTAGACGCCATGGTGCATGGTCCAACGAGAATTTCTCCGGAAGCCGCCAGACGGGTCAACAACGATGCCCGGTCCACCGGGTCGCCGGTGATGCCTTGCCGTCCAGCCATCGGATCGGTTCTTCCGGTCAACACCAGGCCCGTGGCAACTCCCGAATGCATGGTCATCGGTTGTTGCAGCCGACCGTTGAACCGGTCAGTCATTCCGGCCACGGTGTCGTGAATATCCACAGCGGCACGAATCGCCCTGACCGGATCGTCCTCATGGGTGCGGGGTATGCCGAAAACGGCCAACACTTCATCTCCGATGACCCGGTCAATATATCCTTCATAACGGATGATGATGCCGACAATCTCTTTGAATACCAGGTTCATCATCTCGCGAACATCCTCAGGATCCAAGCGTTCGCACAAGGCAGAGTAGCCGGTAAGGTCCGAAAAAAGCACTGTCACTCGTTTCCGTTCGCTGTTGCGCCTGTACCCATCCTGTCCGGCAACGGGTGGACCGGAAACGGGTCGGGCCGAGCTAGCTGAGACGCCGGGAGAAGGTGAAGGTGTCGAGATGAGGTCCAACGAAGTACCGCACGCGGAGCAAAATTTGCTGCAGGGCCGGTTGACACTGCGGCAGTTGTCGCATCGGCGGTCAAGGGGACATCCGCAGAGGTGACAGGCAGCGGCGTCACAGTCGACGGCGTTCTGGCATTCAGGGCACTTCATGAGAGGCAACCACATCATGAGAATATGGGAACGGCTTGCAATTGCACCGATTAGCCACCAACAACCGGCACCCTGTTATCGATCGGCACTGAGGTCGTGAAGGCCGGCAACGTTCACACGCAGTACCCGCCGGGAGACGCCGCAGGTCATCTCATAAGGAATCGAGCCCATGAGTTCGGCCACATCGAGGACCTGGATCGAGCCGTCTTCGGTGTCCCCCCAGACTAAGACATCGTCACCCACGGCTACCCGATCGTCACCCACATCCACCATGATTTGGTCCATGGTTATGGTACCCACCACCGGATATCGCCGACCGCCGATGATCACCTGAAGCCGACCGGTCAAATGGCGCCGAACGCCGTCGGCATAACCGATGGGAAGCACGGCAATGGTGGTTTCACGTTCAGTTTTCCATCGCCTTCCGTAGCTCACACTATGGCCGGCAGGCAGCCGCCGCAAATGGGCCACAGCCGTCTTGAGGGTCATGACCTGCTTCAAGGGGATCGACCGTGAGGTTTCCGTTGACGGGTAATGACCGTAGAGCATGATCCCCGATCGACAGGCATTGAAGTAGCTGTCCGGCATGTCCAGTATCGCCCCGCTGTTGGCCATGTGAACCATGGGCGGAAGCGGACCATTGGCCTTCAACCGCTTCAGCAGGGTGTTGAAACGATTCAGTTGCTCGTGGGCGTAGCTTTTATCGGCTTCGTCCGAGGTGGCAAAATGACTGTACAATCCCTCCCAGAGGCAACGCGGCGAGCGCCTCAGATGGTCGAAGAATTCCGGTTCCTGGTCGATGAGCACACCCACCCGCCCCATGCCGGTTTCCACGTTGACATGCACGCAGGCGGCCTGGCTTCCGGGCACCCGTTCGATCCAGCGGATATCTTCCACACCGAAAAGGCTGATTCGAAAGCCCGCCCGTATGGCCCCGGGAAGCTCGTCCGGGAACAGCCGACCGAAAATGAGGATGGGAACATCGATGCCGCTGTCGCGAAGTTCCCGGGCTTCCTGGTACTGGGCAACGGCAAGGAAATCGGCCCCTTCACCGACTAAACATCGGGACACGGAAATGGCGCCGTGGCCGTATGCGTCGGCCTTGACTACGGGAATCAGGCGGGCCGGAGCGATCTTTTTCCGAATTTCACGGAAGTTGTGTCGCAAATGATCCAGATGGATCCGAGCGCTGGTACGAGGGTGCATGGCCATTTTCCATAAAAGCGGATTGGCATTGAACGGGGTTCAATGCAGAATCTGGCTTAAAAAGAGTTTGGTGCGGTCGTGTTGGGGATTGTCGAAGAACTCCTTGGGTGTATTCTGTTCGACGATCCGGCCATAATCCATGAACAACACCCGATGGGCCACACTCTTGGCAAACCCCATTTCATGGGTCACCACCAGCATGGTCATCCCCTCCTGGGCCAGCTCGATCATGACGTCCAGCACTTCCTTGATCATCTCCGGATCCAGCGCCGATGTAGGTTCATCGAAGAGCATGACGTTGGGTTTCATGCACAAGCTGCGTGCAATGGCAACCCGTTGCTGCTGCCCGCCGGAAAGCTGTCCCGGATATTTCTTGGCCTGTTCGGCAATATGCACTTTTTCCAGGTAAGCCATCGCATCCGCTTCGGCCTCTCTTTTAGGGGTCTTACGCACCCAGATCGGTCCCAAGGTCAGATTTTCCAAGATGGTCAGATGGGGGAAGAGGTTAAAATGCTGAAACACCATGCCCACCTCGGCCCGGATCTTCTCGACGTTTTTGATATCGTTGGTCAACTCGATGCCGTCGACGATGATCTGACCGCGCTGGTGCTCCTCCAACCGGTTGATACAGCGAATGAGGGTCGATTTTCCTGATCCGGAAGGGCCGCAGATGACGATCCGCTCTTTCTTTTGCACAGTCAGGTTGATGTCTTGCAGGACATGGAACTCACCGAACCATTTGTGCATCGCTTTGATCTCGATGATGGCTTCGCCGGTTGGGTGCAGCTGGTTGTCAGGTTTATCTTGGCTCATGATGATCTCTTCCGGCTTGGTTGTTGGCATTTTTTTAACCTGTCGTTCAAAGAAGGCAGGATCCGCGCAGGATTGAACGCCTACGTGTCTTCTTTTAAAAACCCCTGTCCAGCTCCTTTTCCAAGCGTCTGCTGTAGCTGGACATGAAATAACAGCAGCCAAAATAAATCAAAGCCACAAAAATGTAAGCCTCCGAAGAAAAGCCCATCCAGGTGGGGTTTGATAAAACGGACTGGGTTGTTTTGAGGAGATCGTACAAGGCAATGATTACCACCAGGGACGTATCCTTCAACGCCGAGATGAGTTGGCTGACCGTCGGAGGTATAACGATTCTCAGGGCCTGGGGAAGAATCACCAGCCGCATCGTCTGGTAGTAGTTGAGTCCCAGCGATTCGGCCGCCTCATACTGGCCCGTGGCCATCCCCTGCAGCCCGCCCCGCACGACTTCCGCAATATAGGCCGCGGTGAACATGATAATGGCCACCTGTGCCCGTAAAATCACGTTTACAGTGACGCCCTCGGGTAAAAACAGGGGGAAAACGATGGACGACATGAACAGCAGGGTGATCAGCGGTACGCCCCGGATCATTTCAATATAAACGATACACAGGGTTTTTATCGCCCGCATTTGCGAGGCGCGCCCCAGAGCAAGGACAACACCGAGCGGATAGGCCGCCGCCAGTCCAAATACCGACAGCAGCAGTGTCAACGGGAGCCCGCCCCACTGGGTACTTTCAACCACGGCCAAACCCAGAATCCCGCCCTTCATGAGAAGGCCCATGGTTAAAAGGCCGGCACCCCAGGCATAGGCCAGTGATTTTTTCCAATGACCTCTGTTCCGGCTGTAAAACAGCAGACCGATCAGAAGAATCATGGCCACCAACGGCCGCCATTGCGATTCGTAAGGGAAAAAACCGAAAATAATGAATCGAATGTTGGCTGGAATGATCGACCAACAGGCGCCTTCAGCACCCTTGCAAGCTTCACCGGTTGAAAGCCACAGGCTGTCCACGAAGGCCCAGCGGACAAAAGGGGGTACAACCTTGCCTAACGTGTATAGGGTGACCACCGTCAGGATCGAGTTAAACCAATTGTTGAAAAGGTTGGCTCGAATCCATCCGATCACCCCCACACTCGTCACCGGCGGTTTGATGGTTTTTTCCACATGCTTGATATCCGTTTCAGCCATGGGTGTATTGGTGTTGTTCGCTGATAAAGTATGTGTTTGAAGTTTAAATTGACGATTGAGGGTTCAAATCGAGGCAACCAGGTCGTTTTGCATCCCCTCACAGGGCGATCTTATCTTTCCACCAGGGCCATCTTTTTGTTGTACCAGTTCATGAAGGCGGATGTCAGCAGGCTCAACGTCAAATAGACGATCATCATCAGGGCCACGCCTTCGATGGCCTGGCCGGTCTGATTGATCGTTGTGCCGGCCACGGACACGAAGTCGGGGTACCCAATCGCAACCGCCAGGGAACTATTCTTGGTCAGGTTCAACATCTGACTGGTCATGGGTGGAATGATGACACGCAGGGCCTGCGGCAGAATCACCAGGTTCAGCACCCGGCTGGGTCTGAGGCCCAATGACATTGCCGCTTCGGTCTGCCCCTTGCTAACCGATTGAATGCCAGCCCGGACCACTTCGGCCACAAAAGCCGCCGTATAAAAAATAAGCCCTAGCAACAGAGCCGTGAATTCAGGGCTGATGTTGGTTCCCCCGACGAAATTGAAGCCCTTTAGCGCAGGCACGTTCATGGCTGTCGGGGCACCGCCGACAGCCCAGGTCAACAGGGGTAAGCCCATCAAAAGGGCCAGGGAAACACGAAAGATGGGAAAAGGTTGGCCTGTCCGGGCCTGTCTCTGTCTTGCCCACCGGCGCAGGAAATAGACAACCACACCGGCGACAACAACAGCGATGGCCATGTAGGTAAAAACCGGATGCGCTTGCGGCACGGCAAACACCAAACCGCGATTGCTCAAAAAGACGCCAATGATCGGATTCAGGGCCTGTCGTGGCGACGGCAGGACATTGTAGAAAAACGCATACCAGAAAAAGAGCTGCAACAGCACGGGTATGTCCTGAAACACTTCGATATAGGCGGCTGCCAACTTCGATACCAGCCAGTTGGAGGAGAGTCGGGCGATCCCGATCAAGGTACCCAGTATGATCGTAATGACGATGCCGACAAAGGAGACGATCAGGGTGTTTAAAAAGCCGACCACCAGGGCACGTCCATAGGTGTCGGCTGCGGAATAACGAAGGGGGGATTCACCGATTTCGAAGGCGGCCTCTTTCTGCAAAAATCCGAAACCGGTAGCAATGGACTGTTTTTCAACGTTGGTCAGCGTGTTTGAAATCAGATAAAAGGCCAACAGCCCGACCAGCATCAGCGTCGCAATCTGGAAAAGAATCGACCGCTTTTTAGGATCGTTGTAAAAAGGGGCGGCTGACGGCGGGGCACTGCCTCGAATCTTGTCTTTTTTTGGTTGCATAGGGCTGTCGCACAGGAAAGACGTCTGTCACGCCGGTGAATGGAAGGTCGGATGACCCGACAGGCGCTTATTAGGTGTCCCATTGAACGCGCCGCCCGCCGGCTAACAAGATGACCCAACGGGCGACGCGTCCGGTCCGCACTTACTTGAAGGGTGGCGAATACATCAGCCCTCCGTTGGTCCACAGCGCGTTCAAGCCGCGCTCGATGCCCAGGGGTGTGCTGACGCCCACATTTCTTTCGAAGACTTCACCGTAATTACCGACCTGCTTGATGATGTGGTAAGCCCACTTTTCATCCAGGCCAAGGGCTTTGCCGTTGCCCTCGGTCACCCCTAAAAAACGCATGATCTTGGGATCTTCGCTCTTGAGCATGTCATCGACATTATTGGCCGTAATCCCTAGCTCTTCGGCCTCGATCATGGCCAACACGCTGTAATTGACGATGTCCTTCCATTGGTTGTCACCGTGCCGCACGGCCGGCGCCAAAGGTTCCTTGGAGATGATTTCCGGCAAAATAATGTAATCCGTGGGGTTGGGGGCAACGGCGCGCGTACCGGCAAGCTGGGACGCATCCGAGGTCAGGCAGTCACATCGACCGGCAAAGAAGGCCTTGGCCAGTTCCGCCGTATTTTCGATGACCACGGGTTTCATTTTCATGCCATTGGCCCTAAAGTAATCGGCCACATTGAGTTCGGTGGTCGTTCCCGGCAGTACGCAGACCGATGCGCCGTCGAGCTCTTTGGCGCTTTTGACTCCCAATTTTTTGGAAACCAGGAAGCCCTGGCCGTCATAGTAGTTGACCTGGGCGAAATCGAGGCCCAGATCGGTATCGCGTCCCAGGGTCTGGGTGCAGTTACGGGTCAACACATCGATTTCCCCGGACTGCAGCGCGGTGAAGCGGGTTTTGGCGGTCAACGGCGTATATTTAACCTTGCCGGCATCACCGAAGACAGCTGCCGCAATGGCCCGGGCCGTATCCACATCCAGCCCCTTCCAAACCCCTTTTTCGTCCGGTTTTCCGAATCCGAAAAGATCTCCGTTAACCCCAGCCTGTATGAATCCCTTGGCCTTTACATCATCCAGGGTCCCGGCCGAGGCAGAACCGATCATCGAAAACACAGCAATCATGGCCAATAGAATACTAAATCGTTTCATCACATTCTCCTCCCATCATGCAATCGGTTAATATAACGGTGGACCTGTGGCGGGTCCATTGAAACACTTAAATTTTTTTTGAATGGGCGGCGAGGATTTCAAGCTCATCGAACACGGATTGTTAATCTAATCAGTTACAAATAGCATGGACGCCCGCGCTTTGGCAAGCGTATTTGCCGGTTGTGGTAACCTCAACACCCCATCGGATTCAAACCAATCCGTGCTGGACGATGACCTGCATTGACAAAGGTCATGACGTCATGTAGGCAACAGGTGACACAGAATTCCATTTTGCGGTTAATATAAGGAGGGGATATGGATCTTAAAAATGTCAACATGTGCATGGGGACAACGCTTTTATTGCTGGTGGTCATGGGCTGTTTTGCATGTGCAAAAAAACCTTACATCGACGTGGACTATCGCCTTCCTTCTGCCGCAGACACGCTGTCCGGGCGCACGGTTTATGTCGAGACCCGTGATCTTAGGAGCGACACGGAGATATTTAACAAACGTGCAAATGAGAATTTTGAACATTTTACCGGGCTATTTACGCTTTCATTGGTCACGCCGGACGACCAGTCGAAAATATTAGGTGCGTATGCATTGCCCAAGCTGTTTGAAATGGCGCTCACGCAGCGGCTCAAAAATTTAGGCGTAGCGGTAGCGGACGCGCCCTCGCGGAGCGCACCGGTTTTCCAGATCGACATCAATCAGTTCCACATCAACCTCGTCGGCCAAAAATGGATGGCGGACATCAGCTACGAAGTCAGCCTGACTCAGAACTCGCAGCTGGTCGCACGAGAAGTGGTTTCCGGAAGTGCGGAACGACTGAAGGTGATGGGCAGCGGTGGCGCAGAAAAAGTGATCGGCGAGATATTCACGGATATGATCAACCGGCTGAATATCGAACGGTTATTTCAGCAGGCTAAGCTTTGATGAATCCGAAAGAAGGTGCGTTTCCTACGTCTTCGTAAAAAGCCTGAGATCAAGCCTTGCGAAAAAGGGGCCCGCAGGCGCCCTGGAAGAAGTGCCCTTGGGGTGCATCGTGTTGATATTCCGAGGAACCAATTTTAAGCGTAACGCAGATATCTGGTTTTTTACGGCGTCGTCCTAATCGATCCCATACAGCTTCATTTTGCTCAGCAGCGAGGGGTGGCTGATCTCCAGCAAATTGGCCGCATGGGTTCGATTTCCGGCGGTTGCAGCGAGCGCCTTGCGGATCATATTGTCCTCCAATTCTGCTTTGGCGGCCTTTAATGAAAACCCATCGTAACCACGGCCCGTTGGATCCGAATCTGACGCCGCACCTTTTCCAAAAACAAAATTGTCAGGTTCCAGGGTGTGGCCGTCGGCAAGGACAATGGCACGCTCGATGGCATTTTCCAACTCTCTGATGTTTCCCGGCCAGTCATGCTGCATCAGTGCGGTCATTGCAGCGGATGAGATATTCGCGACGCTGCTGCCAAGGCTCTTGTTAAAGCGGTTGATAAAAAATTTGCACAGCAGGGGAATATCCTCCGGCCGATGCCGAAGCGGAGGCAACGCGATGGGAACCACGTTGAGGCGGTAAAACAGATCTTCCCTGAAATGACCCGACGCCATTTCCTTTTCCAAGTCCTTTGAAGTCGCCGCAATCACCCGCACATCGACGGCCCTGGATGTTCCCCCGCCTACCGGCCGGATTTCACTTTCCTGAAGCACCCGCAGCATTTTCGGCTGCAAGGAAACCGGAATATCGCCAATCTCATCCAGAAAGAGCGTCCCCCCTTCTGCTATTTTGAAAAGGCCCTGCTTGTCTTTATCGGCGCCGGTAAACGCACCTTTGACATGACCGAACAGTTCGCTTTCCATGAGGCTCTCCGGTATGGAGGCACAGTTTACCGGAACCATGGGGTTGGACCGCCGGTCACTTTCCCGGTGAATACCTTGGGCCACCAGTTCCTTGCCGGTGCCGCTCTCACCGGTGATCAGCACCGTACTGTCAAAACGGGCCACTTTCAAGGCCATGGAAAAAACGGTCTGAATGCCAGGGCTCCTGCCCACCATGTTTCCAAAGGAGAGATCGCCGCCGATGCGCCGGATTCGGTCTTTAAGTTCAATGTTTTCCTTTTTTAGCCGCTCCCGTTCTTCCGCTTTTTTGATGGTGAGGCGGATTTCTTCATTTTTAAAGGGTTTTGAAACAAAATCGTAGGCACCGAGCTTCATGGCTTCAATGGCCATGTCGATGCTGCCAAAGGCTGACATCATAATTACGGTGGTTGAATATAGACGATCTCGGCCTGCTTTTAGAAATTCCATGCCGGTCATCCGCGGCATTTTCACGTCGCAAAGAACAAAATCAAACTGATGGTCGCTGATTTGCTCAAGCCCGTCGGCGCCATCTTTAGCCGTGCGAATGACATAACCGTAACGCGTAAGCATCGTTTGAAGCATATGGCGCATATTTTCTTCATCGTCGATGATCAGGATTTTTTTTTGCTTTTTATTGGTTTCCATATGCTCCCGTCTTTCTATCGATACCGTTTACGTCACTATTCCGGGCCAGCGGCAAGACGACCTGAAAGACGGCCCCCACTTCCTTGCCACCGGATACGGTGATGTGGCCACCCAGTTTTTCGACGATCATGAAGGAAACACTGAGACCCAGCCCCGTACCTTTGCCAGGCGGCTTGGTGGTAAAAAAGGGATCGAACACATGGGGTAAATGAGAGGGGTCGATGCCGGGCCCACTGTCCTGAATCGTCACCTTGATAAAGCCCCCGTCAGGATCGCTGGACAGGTCATTGTCATCGGTCGTACATTCAGTAATTATCTTTATCCGTTCATCTCCCCTTGCATTGCCACTTACCGCATCCACCGCGTTTAGCAGGATGTTCAAAAAGACCTGTCTGAGCCGATCGGGATCAGCAAAAACAATATCGTCGGTGGCGTCAAGATTCAAATCGAAACCAATGGCATCGGCAGCCGGCTGGTAGCCCAGCACCACAATCAGGTCCTGGAGCAGTTGGTGAATAGACATCGCCTTTGATTCACCGACGGTAGATCTGGACATGTCGAGCAATTGCCGAATAATATGGTTGATCCTGGTGATCTCTTTTTCCGATCTGGCAATAAAGTCATTTCGTTCCCCGGGTGTCAGGTCCATCTGTTTCAGTAAATCCAAGTATCCTAAAACGATGCCGATGGGGTTGCCGATTTCGTGGGCGATGCCCGAGGTCAACCGCCCCACGGTGGCCAATTTTTCAGCCCGAATGACATCGTTTTGCGCCTTCTTAAGTTCCACATTGGCGGCCTTGAGGGAGCCGATGGTCTCATTCAGCACACGCTTGTCCTCGGCAATGCGATCCAACATTTTATTCAGCGAAGAGGAAAGGACCGAGAACTCGTTGTCTTCTTTTCGGACGGAGAAGAACAGGGTGCCTTCATCTTGGTAGCTTTCTGCTTTTTTTGCAAGTCTTTTCAATGGCTTGAAATAAATCCGGGTGAGTTGCCGGTTGCCGAACAGCGCAAAAAAGAAGCTGTTGATAACCACAAAAATGATGGATATTTTTTGTATCCTGCGAAAGTCCTGATAGATATGGGCCAGGGAACTCTCGATGCCGCCGGCAGCGGCAATGTTGCCATTTGACAGGATGGGATAAGTAAGAATTACCGATTTATGCTGCAAAAAAAGCAGGCCAACCGTTTTCCCCGCCTTTCGAGTGGTCGCCAATCCTGTTTTCAGGGTCTGATAGACTGCTTTTTCTAGCCCGTCCAGCATCTCCATCGGCTGTCCATCGTTCGGTGTTGACGCAGAGGCCTTGGCAAAAAAAAACCGGTCACCTTGGGGCAACAGGTTTTGATCCATCGCCAGAACAGGCGTCGCCTCGTCCATGGGAAACCGCCGCTGGTTTTCACAGGCAATCGCCAGAGCGGATCGCTTTTGATCAATATGTCGCGAAACGGTTCTTTCGAGAAAAATGAAAAGCACTAACACATCGATAAAGAGCATAGACAAGAAGAACAATATCCAGAATTGAACAAAGACCCTGTTTTTTATCCCTCGAAAACCCATAGAGAGCCTGATTCGTTAAAAAATGGTAATCTTTTATACAGGCGGGTAGCCGGAAATACTGGTGAGACCTTATCACAGATCGAAAAAAGGAGGAAGATCGGAAAATTGGTGGGGGGGTTAAAAACGACACAGCCCGCTCCCTTTTTGTTTTTGGGAACGGGCTGCGATGAAGAAGTTTTTCGGCGGCGTCCTACTCTCCCACACAGCTTCCCGTGCAGTACCATCGGCGCTGAAGAGCTTAACTTCCGTGTTCGGGATGGGAACGGGTGTTGCCTCTTCGCCATCGCCACCGAAAAAGTGGTCTACCGGCTTTACAATAAAGTTTTTGGACTGCGTCATCGGTCGTCGCAGTATAAAAAATACGGCGTCTTCCCTCTGGCTTTGCCAAAAACATTATCCTAAAGCGGATAATATCGGCGCAATTTGGAATGTCGAATTTGTCTATCGTTCTTGATATTTATGTCAGTTATTTTGTGGCCAAGCCTCACGACTGATTAGTACCAGTAAGCTTAACACATTACTGTGCTTACACACCTGGCCTATCAACCTCGTCGTCTTCGAGGAGTCTTCAGTTAAGCATGTTTCCACACTTAAGGGATATCTAATCTTGAGGTGGGCTTCCCGCTTAGATGCTTTCAGCGGTTATCCTTTCCGAACTTAGCTACCCAGCCATGCCGCTGGCGCGACAACTGGAACACCATTGGTTCGTCCATTCCGGTCCTCTCGTACTAGGAACAGATCCTCTCAAATATCCTGCGCCCACGAAAGATAGGGACCAAACTGTCTCACGACGTTTTAAACCCAGCTCACGTACCACTTTAATCGGCGAACAGCCGAACCCTTGGGACCTGCTCCAGCCCCAGG
>NZ_JBFELV010000129.1:0-11970 GCF_041551955.1 Desulfosarcina sp. | reverse complement strand
CGAAGAGGCTCACGACCCCCCGCCCGGAAAAGTCCGTATGCATCAAATCGGCCAATTGAAGGGCCGGCTCGCCGAAAAAGCGCTCGGCCCCCTGCTCTTCAAGCACCAGCAGCCGTCGCTGAATGGCCCCCAGACTGGCACCGGTGATGTTGCCGTATTCCGATCTCAGGGAACCTGCGTTCTCGCCCATCCAGGCGAGCAGCGACCGAAGATCCTTTAGATCCAGCAGCAGCAGTCCCTGGTCGTCGGCCAGATCGAACCCGGCATAAAGCACCCCGGTCTGGGTGTCGTTGAGCTCCAACAGGTTGCCCAACAGCAGCGGCCCCATTTCTGAAATGGTCGTTCGCACCGGATGCCCGTTTTTCCCGTCCATATCCCAGAACAGCGTAGGACAGGGCTGCTGTCGATAAGCGGGCAGGGGAATTTTGGCCAGCCGTTCATCGATCTTTGGATGGGATGACCCCGCCGCGGCGATACCGGACAGGTCTCCCTTGACATCCACGGCAAATACCGGCGTGCCCATGCGGGAAAAGCCTTCGGCCAGAACTTGCAGGGTCACCGTTTTGCCGGTGCCGGTGGCCCCGGCCACCAGGCCATGCCGGTTGCACATGCGGCCGGATTGAGCGATCAATGCGCTGTGGGCACCGCCAATCGTAAGCATTGCTGGTGTCATGATGGCCTCCATTATGGGTTATGCGGTTATCGTCACCACGTTGGCTGCTTGACGTTGGCTGCAAAAAGTGGGATGCCGTTTGAAACGACACTCCGATTCTAAAGCATCCCGGCACAAAAGAAAATGGAAAAAATGTCAGAATAAAAGCCATTTGGAATGCCGGCCAGGTTGTGATAGATTCTCACGAGAAAAAAAGAAGACCCAACCATGTCCAGGAAAAGGACCTCAGGAGCACGCATTCATGCAACACGACCAACCGCCGTCAACGATACAGCCCGCTGATTCAGCCGGTGGGCCAAACGTCGCGGTCCGCCAGATGACCATCGACGACATTCCCGCCATATACCATCTGGGAGAAAAGCTGTTTACCGCACGCATCGCCCCCAATGCCCACCGGACCTGGGATGAATACGAGGTGGTGGGGTTTTTCCAGACCGATTGCGAGTTCTGCTTCGTGGCCGAGGACGAGAACAAGATGGTAATCGGTTTTGCCCTGGGTACGGTTATCGAAAAACACCACTCATGGACCTACGGTTATCTGATCTGGCTGGGGGTTCGCCCCGATTACCAGAAAAGCGGCATCGCCCAGCGGTTGTTCCGCCAGCTCAAACCCGCGATGATCGATGCCGGTGCGCGCATCATCATGGTGGACACCGATGCCGAGAATGCCGCATCCTTGCGGTTTTTTCGCAAGATGGGCTTCAACCATTCACGCCAGCATGTATACCTGACCATGAACGTTGACGAAGACCGCCGCCGTCTGGAGGTCCGGCGTAAAGACCGGATCATCCGCTACACGGTGGACGATCATGAAGGAGACCGAGGCGACCATGGTTAAGCATAAACTCCAGATCAACACGCGGCGCCTTCAACAGCAGCTGCGTAAAATGGTTAACATCTACAGCCCTCCCGGCAAGGAGAAGGACCTGGTGGACTTTATCTACAACTACCTCAAGCGTCATGGACTTCCCGTGGTTCGCCAGGCAGTAGATGAAGAGCGGCACAACCTGATCGTGGAACCCGACGACGTGGAGGCGGAGTTGGTGCTGGTGGGCCACCTGGACACGGTTGAGGCCTACGACCTGGAGTCATATGAATACAGCCTCGACGGGGACACTGCCGCGGGTCTG
The DNA here is from genome assembly GCF_041551955.1 of Desulfosarcina sp. GTDB lineage: Bacteria > Desulfobacterota > Desulfobacteria > Desulfobacterales > Desulfosarcinaceae > Desulfosarcina. Next base: position 10,167 of record NZ_JBFELV010000129.1, on the reverse strand, counting down.
GGCACGGCAGACATGAAAGGCGGCTGCGCGGCCATGATCGAGGCCTTTCTTACCCTGTGGGAAAACGGTCATACCAACCGACCCGTAGCCCTGGCCCTGGTCGTCGGGGAAGAAGACTACGGTGACGGGGCCCAGCGCCTGGTCAGAGAATACGACTTTTCAGCGGCCATCGTGGGAGAACCCACCGACCTGCGACCCTGCCTGAGCCATTACGGCTATCTGGAAATCCAATTGACCACCCAGGGGCAGCGGGTCCACGCCAGCCTGGCACCCCAGGCCCATAACGCCGCCACCGCCATGCTGCGCCTGCTTCTGGCCTACATTCAGCATTTCGACCAGGAACTGGTTGACGGGGTTTACAACCTGCGGGATCTGACCAGCGCCCGATCCGGTTTTGCGGCTCCCGACAATTGCGAGGCATGGATCGACCTTCATCTTCCCGCATTGACCCACATGGGGCAGCTCACCTTTCAGTTGGAGGAACTGCATACCAACTACCTGAAGGCCAATGCCCAGTGCGACGCCGCCATCCATTTCAACACGATTCACGCCGGCTATGAACTTCCCCAAAAGGGACCGCTGGTGGATCTTTTAAAAACGGTTTACGACCGGCATCACCTATCCTTTGATCCCACCAGTTTTCCCAGCCACAGTGATGCCAACACGCTGTGGGCGGCGGGAATCAAGCCCATCCTCTTGGGGCCGGGGCAGCTAGAAAAAGCCCACACCGCCGAAGAATCCGTAACCCTGTCCCAGGTGAAACTGGCCGCCCAGATTTACATGGACCTGATCTTGAATTACGCCAAAGAGGGATAAATGCGGTATTAACGGTGGGCGATGTAGCGGACGACAGCCTCAGCGGCAAGCTCGCCATCCACAGCACAGGAGACGATGCCGCCGGCATAGCCGGCCCCCTCTCCGCAAGGGAAAAGCCCCCGGACCGACACATGCTGCAATGTCTGCGGATCTCTTGGGATCCTTACCGGTGATGACGTGCGAGTCTCGACCCCGACCACAACCGCATCGTTGGTGAGAAACCCCTTCATCTTGCTGTCAAAAGCCTTGAATGCAGCCTGCAGCCGCTTGCAGATGGGATCAGGCAGCCAACGGTGCAGTGGCGAAGCCATCACCCCCGGCGGGTAGGAGCAGGCCGGCAATCCGTTGGAAGGCCGATTGTTGACAAAATCGGCCAAACGCTGGGCTGGAGCGATCACCCCGCCGCCACCATTGCCGGACGCTGTCTGCTCCATGGCCCGCTGATAGTTCAGACCGGCCAATGGGCCCGATGCGTCCAACCGGGGAATGTCGGCAAGCCGGACCTCCACGACGATGCCGGCATTGGCGTAGGGAGAGTTGCGCTTGGAAAAGGACATGCCATTGACCACCAGGGCGTCTTCCTGGGTGGATGCCGGCACGATGAACCCCCCCGGGCACATGCAGAAGCTGTAAACGCCCCGGCCGTCCACTTGGTGGGCGAGGCTGTAGGCAGACGCCGGCAGGAATTCACCCCGGGGCTGGCCATGGTATTGGATCCAATCGATGAGCTTCTGAGGGTGCTCCACCCGCACGCCCATGGCAAAGGGTTTGGCCTCCAGACCAATCTTTTTGTCCATGAGCATCTCGTAGACATCCCGGGCACTGTGACCGGTGGCCAAGACCACCGCCCGCCCCTCGATGCGATGCCCATCGATCAGGATCACACCGGTCGCCCGTCCGCCAGAAACCGACAAACCAACCACTTTCTGTTGAAAATGAATTTCACCGCCGTGGGCTTCAATGCTGGCCCGCATCGCCGAAACAATCTCTGGAAGACGATTGGATCCGATGTGGGGATGGGCATCGGTTAGAATATGTCCATCGGCGCCATGCTGATGAAATCGGTGGAGCACCCGACGGTGATCTCCCCTTTTTCTGGATCGGGTGTAAAGCTTGCCGTCGGAAAATGTCCCTGCGCCTCCCTCGCCGAAGGCATAGTTGGATTCACTGTCCAATACCCCCCGCCGGTTCAGCGCCGCCACATCCCGGCGGCGAGCCTTGACGGGCTTCCCCCGATCGATCACCACGGGTTTGAGGCCCAGCTCCACCAGGCGCAGCGCGGCAAACAGGCCCGCCGGTCCGGCACCCACGACCACCACCGGGTCCGCGGAACGCACATCCCGGTATGTGAATACCGGCCGATCCGGCATCAGATTTTCGTCGTCGCCATAGATGCGAACGCCCAGGTTGACCCGCACCGGTCGTTTGCGGGCATCGACGGAACGGCGGACGACCACCACCCGGTCTGCGGCGACAGAACGACCGATCGTCCGGACCAGGGCCCGGTGGATCCCTTCAGGGCCGGCAGCCTCCCGGGGAGACATATTTAATGAAAAATCCTCAGGCATCGGGCGTCAGGCCTTCTTCCGGCGGCGGTTGTGTTCGTAGCGCATCTGGAGCATTTCCACCATCAGAGCAAACCCCATCGGCAGGTATATGTATGCCTTGGGCACATGTTTATGGAGGCCCTCCATGAAAATGGTGACACCAATGGTGATCAGGAAGGAGAGTGCCAGAATTTTCAGGGCTGGATGGCGCAGGATGAAGTCACCGATGGGCCGGGCGAAGAACAGTATACCGACAAAGGATAACACCACTGCCGAAACGATGATCCACAGCTCCTGGGTCAATCCCACCGCCGTGATCACCGAATCGACCGAGAAGACGATGTCCAGCAGGACGATCTGGGTAATGATAGAGGCGAAGGCAGCGGGTGCCTGCCCATCCGGTCCATGCTCGGCCTCTCTGAATTCGACGGTGTGGTGAATCTCGTGGACGGCTTTATAGAGCAGGAACAACCCCCCCGCCAGCAGGATCAGGTCCCTGACTGAGAAATTGGCCACAATCGGCCGGGTCAGGCTGGCCAGAGCCACCACCACGGCCAGCATGACGATGCGGGCCAGCATGGCCATGCTCAACCCCACGATGCGGGCTTTCTGCCGCTGGTTTTCAGGCAACCGGCCCACAAAGATGGCAATCACCAGAACGTTGTCCACACCCAGCACGATTTCCAGCCCGATCAGCAGGGCCAGCAGTCCCAATGCATCGGCCATCGATCACCTTCCTGTTAAGATCTCAAGCACCTCGGCACATTTTTGAGCCGCACGGCTCACGATGGATTCCGCCTCCTGGGTGATACGGGTTTTGAATGCGTCGTCCGTAATATCCGCCATGTTGATCATCACGTTTTTATAGGCGCCCCATATCCCCGTTTCCAAGGCTCTGGCCCCCACCTCCACGTCAGACCGGGATGCCGGATTGCCGTAGCGGGCTACGTCGCAAAGGGCATCCCATGCCCCGTCGCCCAATTTCATGGTCGTCAGGGGAATCTCGATGGCCTTCTTGAGGCCAGCCTGCATGCATTCGGCCCGCTCTGCGCGCTCGGCATCGTTGCTCCGGGGCATGCGCAGCGCCTCCATGAAGTCGTTGAACGCCGTCGTGTCCGCATCGATCATGGGTATCAGCCTGGCCGCCGCATCGTGAAGCGGCGGGATGCTTTTTCTCATCTGGGCGTCCACCGATTCAAACTTGCGAACCCCGTAGGTCAGCTTGCCCACCATGGACCCCAGTCCGGCGCCCATGGCCGCCAGGGCCGCCGACACCGATCCACCGCCGGGAGCCGACGAACGGGAAGCCACTTCTTCGATAAACGCTCTCAGGCTCATGCCGGCAAGCGGTTCATCCCTTTCTCCGGCCACACGGTATTCGATGATCTTTTCTTTGGGATCGAACGGCGCCACACTGTTAAGCCCCATCCGTTCAACCGCCAATCGGACCCGCTGGTCCTCGTCGAGAATGAACAGGTTTTCCTTCTCCATGTAGTAGTCGGCAGCCATGAGAATCGACTCCAAGGGAATCAGCCCAACGACTTCCGAACCGGCGACGCCGACGTTCAATGCGGCCGCCTCCTGTTTGACTTCCTCGAACAGGACATGCATGGGCGTCACTTGATAATCGTTTAAGTTTACCGTTACCTGGGCCATGTTGTATTCGTTCACGAACCAGCCCATGCCCTTGACCGCTCTCAGCCGGCCGGGTGCATCCGGCCCCCGGCCGGCCTCACGCAGATTCAGGGCGATGCGGTGGGCCTGATTGCTGGTACCGAGGATATTGACGTTGTAGGCGATCAGAAAAGACCGCGCACCGGTTGCGGTGGCTCCCCACTGGGGGATAAATTCGGCCGGTCCGAAATCGGGCTTCCATTTGGGATCCTTCAGGCGCCTGGCCAATCCTTCGTATTCCCCTTGACGGACCTGGGGCAGTTTTCGGCGGTAATGGTCCACCGCAGCTTCTTCGTAAAGGAAAAATGGGACACCCAGTGTCTCTGCGGCCAGCCGGCCAAATGTCTGGGCGATGGCTACACATTCGTCCATGGTGACGTTGGCCACGGGTATGAACGGACACACATCCATGGCTCCCATGCGGGGATGCTCTCCCTTGTGGGTGCGCATGTCTATCTTCTGCCTGGCCACCCTGGCGCTGTTCAAGGCCCCTTGAACCACCGCCTCCGGATCGTCGACAAAGGTGTATACGGTCCGGTTGGTGGACTTTCCCGGATCCACATCCAATAGGGTGCAACCCGGCGTAGCCCGGATGGCCTGGGCAATGGCATCGATGGTCTCCCGGTTGTTGCCTTCGGAAAAATTGGGAACGCATTCAACGATTTTTCTCATCATACACTCGCTTTGGTTTGATATGAATGGCGACCATCCACGGTCCGGACGCGACAGTCAGGACCGTGGATGGAGGTGGTTACTGCTCATCCGGCCAGCCCATGTCGATCGAAATGGATCTGGCGGTGTTTACCAGGCACGCGATCAGATGATCGCGAACACCTGGCGTTTCAATGATAAAATCGGGAACGGACACATTGATGGCCGCCACGACATGCCCGGTGTAGTCCCGAACCGGTGTGGCAATGGCCGTAGAGAAGTCGGATCCGCTGACGCTGATCCCCGTCCGCCGTGCTTCAGCAACGGCAACCAACAGCTGAGGCAGTGAGTTGATGCCGCCGTTGGCATATCCGTCCAGGGGGACGCCGGAATAATGCGTGCGCAGGCTTGTGTCGCTGAGGCCGCATAGCAACGCGCGCCCGATGGCCACCGTGTGGCAGGGGAACCGACTTCCCACCGGTACGTTGACCATCATGACCTGGGGCGATGCGGCCCGGTAGATGTAAATGGCTTCAATCCCTTCCCGGATGGCCAGATGGCAGGATGCACTGGTCTCATCGCGCAATTCGTCCAGCTGGGTGGCAGCCGTGTTCAGGATATCTCGAGAGGCGAGATAACAAAAACCGCGTGAAAGCACCATGGGGCCCAGCTCGTATGCATTGCGGCCGGCTTTTTTAAGGTAGTGCATCTCTGTCAGCGTCACGATGGTACGATAAATGGCCGATGTGCTGACCTCAAGCCGTTCGGCCAAATCACCGATGGTCAGTACACGCTGCCGGACTGAAAACATTTCCAGAATCTGGAGCCCTTTTTTCAGGGCCGGGACCGTATAGTCCGCGTTCATTTTTTGTCCATCAACCACGAGCCATCTCCCGAAGGGGTCAGAGGTTCTCAGCTATCCGGCTGATGCGGGGATCGACCGACCGGTTTTCATCAGGTTGGGGATCAGAACCAGAAGCACCGATACGGCGCCAACAAGGATAACCGCAACACTGCTGGAAACCAGAAGCAAACCACCGATGGTCAGGGCGACTTTCCCTAAGAGCCCCACCTTGCACTTGAAAAACCCGATGTAAGCGGCCGACAGTGAAATAATGCCCAACACACCGCTGGTCATGGCGATGGAGAACTCCATCCATGAAAAATCGATAAACAGCATGCTCGGTGCATAGACGAACATGAAAGGCACCAGGGCCTTGCCCATGGAAAGCCGGAAAGCGGTCATGCCGGTGGCCATGGGGTCCGCCCCCCCAATACCTGCTCCAGCGTAAGCTGCAAGGGCCACCGGTGGTGTCACATCGGCCAGTACGCCGTAGTAAAAAACGAAGAAGTGGGTCGCCACCAGCGGGATGCCCATGTCGTTGAGGGCCGGCCCGGCGATGGAGGCCAAAATGATATAGCATGGGGTCGTAGGAATTCCAGCACCCATGACAATGCATGCGATCGCGACGAGCACAAGACCGAAAAAGAGCGTCCCCCCCTGAACGGTCAAGAATTGGAAAGGATCGATGGCGGCCAGCAGATTTCCAAGCACTGAAGCGATCTGAAGCACCGCGCCGGAGAATTTGAAGCCTAATCCGGTCAGGGTGATCATCCCTAAAATGAAACCTACACAGGCGCAGGCCGCCCCGATGGCCAAGGCATACCGGGCTCCCTGATCCAACCCCTCGACCAGCCGGCGCGGCGTCAGGGTCTTGGTGTCATCCAGTTGTCCGACCCCTATTCGCTTGGTAATCATTGGAATGTAGGAACACACGATGGAGAGGATAATGCCCCAAAAGGCCGCCAGGTAGGGGGTGTACTGCATGAGCAGCAGGGTCACCATCACGGTCAGCGGAATCATCAGGTGCCAGGATGTTTTCATGATGTGCATCAACTGGGGAATCTTGTCGCGGGAGAGTCCTTTGAGCCCCAGCCGTTTGGCCTCCAGGTGGACCATGCTCAAGCAGGCCAGGTAGTGAAACGCGGCAGGAATGATGGCGATAAGTATGATCTTATTGTAGGGAATGCCCAGCATTTCGGCCATGACGAAAGCCGATGCGCCCATGATGGGCGGCGTGACCTGCCCCCCGCAGGAAGCCGACGCTTCCACCGCCGAGGCAAACTGGGCGGAAAAGCCGTTTTTTTTCATCATGGGGATGGTGAACGACCCGGTGGTGGCCGTGTTGGCGATGGGGGAGCCGGAAATCATGCCGAAAAATCCGGAAGAGACCACCGACACTTTGGCCGGCCCTCCGGAATATCGGCCGGCCAGGATCATGGCCAGGTCGATGAACAGCTGTCCAAGGCCCGATGCCTGGGCCAGGACGCCGAATAGGACAAAGTGGAAGACATAGGTGGCCACCACGCCCACGGCAATGCCGTAGATACCTTCGGTGCCCAGGTAAAGATGCTCCACGATGCGGACGATATCATACCCCCGGTGACCCAGCACACCGGGCAGCCAGGGTCCCAGCAGGCCGTACATCAGCGCCAGGGCGCCGATGACGGGTAGGGTCTCGCCCATGACCCGACGGCAGGCCTCGGTGACCATGATGATGGCCAGCAGGCCCATGACGTATTCTTCAATCTGAGGGAAGCCGATGTTCTCGATGAAAATCTGTTTGAAAAAGACGATCAGGTACAGGGATATGCCACCAGCGGCGATGGCCAGGGGCCAGTCCGCAAAGGAGAGCCGGTCCCCTTTGCCTTTGAGAAAGTCCACAGGCAGGGCGGTGATGGCCAGAAACAGCACCATGATGAACAGCGCCGGTGCACCCCACACCGGCAGGTCGGCCTGGAACCGATCAGAGAGCTGCCAGCCAAGAAACAGGTAGAACAGGGCAAAACCGATTCCGAAACCCCAAGCCACCCCCATACGAACGGGTTGCCGCCGGGGAAACACCAGAAACACCAACCCCAGGACAAAGGAAAGATGCACGGTCCGGTGCATCACCTCGTTGAGCAGGCCGAACCCGGCAGTGTAAATGTGGAACAGGCTCAGTATCACGCACAACACGACAGTGATCTTTGCCGTGGCGCCTCTCAAGTTTCTGAAATTGGACTCGGCATCGTACTTTTTGACGATGGCGTCCACATCTGCTTTACTGAATTCCTTTTCGCCCGCTTCTGCGGTTGGGGGATTCGGGCCGTCTGGAGCGGCGGCCCCGGCAACATCATTAGCCATTGAAGCGTCCTTTGTTTCTTAATTAGTGTCCGTCCAGAAATGAGGGATTTTGGTCGAGATCAAGGCGTGCGAAAAATTTTACCGGAGGCATATAGTTGATATTCCGAGGATAAAATTTTTTCGCATAACGCAGAAATCGGGCAAAATAACCATTTATGGATGGGCACTAACTAATCAGATGGGGGTTCATGGGGCCGTGCAGGGCACGACGGCCAATTCAAGGGCCTGGTCATCCCAACCGTTGAGATTGATTTCCATTCCGTCAATCTGCAGACGATTGCGATAGTTTCGGTCAGTGCGTACGACAAGCCTGGAGATGGGCCGTTCCATACGGATGACAAACCGGCCGTCGTCATGCTCCCAGCCGGTCACGTCGGGTTCATCAACTCCGGAAGGCAATCCCGCACCATGGGCCTGAAACGTCTCGGCGGTCTGGATGATTCGCCAATCGATGGCCTGGTAGTCGTCCCGGACCGGCGTATGGGAAACCGAATGGATGAATGAAAGCGAAAAACCACCGTCTTCCGGGAGCCGATAAATCCCCAGGGTCATCCGGGAAGGAAATCGGCTGATCGCCAGGCATGGGTGCGCCCGATCCGAATGGCTGTCCAAAGCGCTGCAGGCGGCCAGCAGGAAGGCCAGCACGCCTGCAAGCAACCCTCTCATTATTTGATCAGACCTTTTTCCCGATAGTAGCGCTCCGCGCCAGGATGCAGCGGAATGGATACGGACTCGAGGGCTTTTTCCAGTGAGATTTCTTTGCCCTTGACGTGCACCTTGGCCAGGGTTTCCGTGTTTTCGTAAAGGGCCTTGACAATCTCGTAGGCCACTTTGTCGTCCAGCTTGTCGTGGGTGGCCCAGATGGCGCGCACGGCTATGGTCTTCACATCTTCGGTCTGGCCTTCATAGGTATTGGCCGGCAGGATCGTCTCCGCATAATAGGGCTGCACTTCCCGCAGCTTGGCGATGGGCGCACCGGTCAAGGGAACGATTTTGACGCTGTGGTGGTTGGCCAGTTCCATCACGGAAGCCGTGGGGGATCCGGCGGTAATCAGGGAGGCGTCCAGGTTGCCGTCCTTGATTTTTTCCACGGACTGGGAAAAGGAGGAGTAGTCCTCGGATAGGTCCTTACGATCCATGCCGTGGGCAACCATCAGATCACCAAGAAGCTGCCACTGGCCGGAACCCGGCGAACCGGAGGAAACCGATTTACCCTTGAGATCCATGAAGGTGTTGATTCCGGCATTGCCACGAACCACCAGCTGCACCGTCTCCGGGTAGAGGGCGCCCAGTGCACGGATGTTCTTGATCGCCTTGCCGTCAAACTGTTTTTCTCCTTTGTAGGCGGCATCGAGGATGTCGGCTGCCACGAAGGCGGATTCGATGCCTTCTCTGCCCAACAGGGTCGCGTTGGCCACTGAGGCGTTGCCGGTTTCTGCGGTGGCCGACAATTTATTTCCGTCGATTTCAACGGTGTTGGAAACCAACTGGGCCAGCATGCCGCCCAGGGGGTAGTAGGTTCCACCGGTTCCACCGGTGGCGATGCCAAAAAAAATCCGGCCGGCTGTTGCGCTGCCGGCTGAAATCATCGTCAACGCCAGGGTCAGACAAAGCAATAAAATCAGTTTTTTCATCATACACCTCCTTTTGCAATTGTTTGGATATGAAATATGAATTTTACCGACAAACTGAAGGAAAGCCAAGTGGCCCTTTCTATGCACAATAAATTCCCGTTTTTGTCAACAAATTTTTGCTAATGAATATTACCGGCAAGATCTATATTATGAAAGGTATCTACCTCAAGGTACTGTTGCGTCCGCCTTCGATCTTTCCCCCGCTGCCTGACTGTCATCATGCGCGATCAGAGTCTTCAACCATTGATAGATCATCGTGGGACATTTCGTTCCACAAGCCGTCGAGAGACCCACGGCATCAGCGCCTGATGCGGGATCGTGTCAAAATACTCGGATAAATACGCATCCACGAGGCCTGTATACCCCTGCTTCAGCTGTTCTTGAACCTTTTGAATTTTTCCAACGCAGTGCGCTTGGGGGCGATAACCGTAGACATGGGGTTCCAGGTCTGCCTCGAAAATCGGCTCAACGACCAGTTTAGTGGCAAGTGTGAACCACCCGATCTCATAGGGTGGGGATGCCAATGGGCGTTCCCCACCCCCCGGCTTTGGAATCCTCACTCGTCGCACCGGTAGGGGTCGGTAGATCTCGATCCGCAGTGGTTCTTTGATCTTGGTCAGCCACTTCGTTACGCTTTCCGACGCGACCTGGTCGACGG
>NZ_JBFELV010000128.1:0-12066 GCF_041551955.1 Desulfosarcina sp. | reverse complement strand
GCGATCATCAACCCGCTGGACAAGCGCATGATGGCCACGATCATCGCCGCCGAGGCGTTGGCCGGCCGCGACAACTTCTGCATGAACTACCTCAAGGCCTTTCGCGCCGGCATGTTCGAGGGATAAAAGATGGCGGGTTCGTAAAAAACCCGTCAAAATACGGTTTTTACTGGTGTACCAAGGACATGGGATCTAAAAAAGGCCCGGACGCCTTTGAACGGCGGTTCCGGGTCTTCTTTTCCAACGTTTCACGCCTGCGCATCTGCGTCCCCTTTCGCCGCTTTTAAAATCCGTGTTCAAATTATCCCGAATTATGATAAGATATCGTGTTGATTAACCATCTTTACCCGATACAACCATTTGATTGAGAGGAACAACGATCGATGAGCACCGATCCCAATAAAGTCATCTATTCCATGATGCGCGTCAGCAAGTTCTACGACAAAAAGCCGGTTATCAAGGATATCTCCCTGAGTTACTTTTATGGCGCTAAAATAGGTGTGCTGGGCCTGAATGGCTCAGGTAAAAGCACATTGCTCAAAATAATGGCCGGCGTAGACAAGGAATTCAACGGTGAAATTATCCTTTCCAAAGGCTACACCATCGGCTATTTGGAGCAGGAACCGCTGGTAGATGAAACCAAGACCGTTCGGGAAATCGTCCAACAGGGTGTTCAAGAGACCGTCGACCTGTTGGACGAATTCAACCAAATCAATGAACGCTTTGCCGAACCCATGTCCGATGACGAAATGGACAAACTGATCCAGCGCCAGGGTGACGTTCAGGAAAAGCTCGATAGCATGGATGCATGGGATCTGGATTCCCGGCTGGAGATGGCCATGGATGCCCTGCGATGTCCCCCCGGAGACACCCCGGTAAACGTTGTCTCCGGTGGCGAACGGCGCCGGGTGGCCCTGTGCCGCCTGCTGCTCAAAAAACCCGACATCCTGCTGCTGGACGAACCCACCAACCACCTGGACGCCGAATCCGTCGCCTGGCTGGAGCAGCATTTGCTACAGTACGCCGGCACCATTATCGCCGTCACCCATGACCGCTATTTCCTCGACAACGTGGCCGGCTGGATCCTTGAACTGGACCGCGGCCACGGCATTCCCTGGAAGGGCAATTACAGTTCCTGGCTGGAGCAAAAACAAAATCGCCTGGCCAAAGAAGAGAAATCGGAGAGCGAACGCCAGAAAACACTCAAGCGGGAATTGGAATGGATCCGCATGGCCCCCAAGGGCCGTCGTGCCAAATCCAAAGCGCGCATCACCTCATACGAGAAATTGATGGATCTGGCGAACGAGCAACTGGCCAAGGACCTGGAAATCTACATCCCCCCCGGCCCCCGGCTTGGAAACCTGGTCATCCAGGCCAAGGGGGTGACCAAAGGCTACGGGGATAAATTGCTGGTGGAAAACATGGAATTTTCCCTTCCACCCGGCGGCATCGTAGGCGTCATCGGACCCAACGGAGCCGGAAAGACCACCCTGTTTCGCATGATTACCGGTCAGGATCATCCGGATAGCGGATCGATTGATATCGGCGAGACGGTGAGCCTGGCTTATGTTGACCAAAGCCGCGATGTGCTGGATCCGCAAAAAAATATCTGGGAAATGGTCTCAGGCGGCCAGGATGCCATTGAACTGGGCGATCGCCAAGTCAACTCCCGGGCCTACGTGGCCCGGTTCAACTTTTCTGGATCCGACCAGCAAAAAAAGGTGGGCATGCTTTCCGGTGGCGAGCGCAACCGCGTGCACCTGGCCCGCATGCTCAAAACAGGCGCCAACGTGTTGCTGCTGGACGAACCCACCAATGACCTGGACGTCAACACCATGCGGGCCCTGGAAGAGGCCTTGGAAAATTTCGGTGGCTGCGCCGTGGTTATCAGCCACGACCGCTGGTTTTTGGACCGCATCGCCACCCACATGCTGGCCTTCGAAGGCAACAGCCAAGTGGTCTGGTTCGAAGGCAATTACTCTGACTATGAGCAAGACCGAAAGAAAAGGCTGGGCGCGGCGGCGGATCAACCCCACCGCATTAAGTACCGACAGTTGACGCGATAGGCCGATCAATTAAACCGGGAAATGGGCTCACACGATTATAGATCCCTCTCCCATGCATATGAGCCATGCTTTTTCCAACGGTTGGAATAACCCTGCCTGACTGGATCGACACGGCCCTTTCCAACAGGGATTGCAGGTATTCCACGGTGGCGGGCCGCATGGCCCTGGTGGTCGAGCTGGCCAGCAAAAACGTGGATGCAGGCACCGGCGGTCCTTTCGGGGCAGGCATCTTTGAGATGCAGTCGGGTCGGCTGGTGGCACCGGGTGTCAACATGGTAATCCCCGGCAACTGCTCGGTGGCCCACGCGGAAATCACTGCCATCATGCTGGCGCAGAAGATCGTGGGAACCTACGACCTGGGAGGGAAGGGGCTGCCCGTAATGGAACTGGTCTCCAGCACCGAACCCTGTGCCATGTGTCTGGGTGCGGTGGTGTGGTCTGGCGTGCGGAGGCTGGTTTGCGGTGCCCGGGATGCCGATGCCCGCCAGATTGGCTTCGACGAAGGCCCCAAACCGAACAACTGGATCGCCGCCCTGGAAAACCGTGGCATCGCCGTGATCCGAGATGTCGCCAGAAGGGACGCCGTTGCCGTGCTCAGGCATTACGTGGATCGTGGCGGGTTGGTCTACAACGCCCGGCAGGCTAACGAACCATAAGCGGTCAACCGGCAACCCAACACCAACAGACGGATTGACGCCCATGGAAAAAATCAAGAGGCTGTTGACCCGAATAGTCGGATTTTTCACCACCACCCTCTGGCAGGCACGCCGCAGTGAGCAGCCGGCCATCCAGTGGCTGATGATCCGCCTGATGCGAACGGTGATTCTGTCATTTCAGGGATTTACCCGGAACCATGGCCCGCTGCGTGCGTCGGCGTTGACCTTTTTCACGCTGCTTTCACTTGTGCCGGTGGCTGCCATGGCATTCGGCATCGCCAAGGGATTCGGATTCGAACGGCGGCTCCAGCAGGAGCTGTTGGACAAGTTTTCCGCCCAGCAGGAGGTGGTTGTCCAGGTCATCGAATTCGCCCAGAACATGTTGAACAACACCAAGGGCGGAATGATTGCCGGAATCGGCGTCGTCGTCCTTTTCTGGGCCGTCATCAAGGTGCTCGGAAATATCGAAAGTTCCTTCAATCACATCTGGGGGGTTCGCTCACGCACCTTTGTTCGCAAACTGAGCGACTACCTGACCATCATGCTGGTCTGCCCGGTGCTGGTAATCATGTCCGGCAGCGTCACGGTATTCATCACTTCCCAGGTGTCGGCCATTTCCGGCCGGTTCGAAGTGCTGCAAATGGCGGGCCCAGCCATTTATGTAGGCCTTAAAATCCTGCCGTACACCCTTATCTGGATACTGTTCACCCTTACCTATATGATCATGCCCAACACCCGGGTGCGTTTCGACGGCGCCCTGCTGGCCGGTGTCATCGCCGGCTCCGCTTATCAGGTACTCCAGGCTGCCTACATTCACTTTCAAATCATGGTGGCCAAGTACAACGCCATCTACGGCAGCTTCGCCGCCCTTCCCTTGTTCCTGCTGTGGCTGCAGATCAGTTGGTTAATCGTGCTCATCGGCGCTGAGATTTCTCATGCCTATCAGCATTCAGAGCATGTGAATGAAACGCCCGGCGATCTGGAGATGAGCATCTCCCGAACCAGGCTGCTGGCCCTGACGATCTGCCGCCAGGTGGTAAAAGTATTTCACCAGGGGCGGCCGGCTCAGACGCCAGCGCAGATTGCCGATCACCTGGCGCTGCCGCCGGCACTGGTGGACAACCTTTCCGATCTTCTGGTAAAAGGAAACGTCCTGGTCCGAATCGACAGTGATTCGGACGATGGACATGCGCTTCAGCCGGCCAGAGATATCGGCAGCCTGTCGATCAACAGCGTCATGGCTGCGCTCGAAGATGTTGGCAACAAGGATGGTCCGCTGCCCCATCTGCCGGAAGCGGAAACGATTTCCGAAACCCTGACAACATTGCGGTCGGAACTGGATCGATCGGCATCCAACCGGCTGCTTAAGGATATCTGAAATTCAACCGGACTCACCGGAGGTCATCGATCATGGAAAACGTCAACGAGATTACCCGGATCATCGCCCTGACCATGGGCGCCGCCTGGGCCGCCGGCATCAACCTTTATGCGGCCATTGCCACCTTGGGCATTTTAAGCGTGACCGGCAACATGACGCTGCCGCCGGACCTGCAGGTGTTGGCCAACCCGTTGGTCATCGGCGCCGCCTGTCTGATGTTCGCCGTGGAGTTCATCGCCGATAAGATGCCCGGTGTGGACACCGGCTGGGACACGGTTCACACCTTTATCCGGATTCCTGCAGGTGCGCTGCTGGCCGCCGGCGCCGTGGGTGAGTTGAATCCCGCGGTGGGCCTGGCGGCGGCCCTTTTGGGCGGGACGCTGGCCGCCGGCACCCACGGTATGAAAGCAGGCTCCCGACTGCTCATCAACTCCTCGCCGGAGCCCTTGACCAACTGGACGGCCTCCATCGTGGAAGACATCATGGTAATCGGCGGCATCTGGGCGGCGGTGAATCACCCCTGGGTATTCCTCGTCCTTTTGGGTATATTCATCCTGCTGATGATCTGGCTGTTGCCCAAAGTGTGGCGGGGAGTAAAATTGCTGGCGGAAAAGATCAGGCAGCTGTTCACACCTCGGCAGGCGGCACCGCCTTTGAGTTGAACGAAGATAGCATCTTCATTATGAAATTTACGATTTTTAAGTCAGAAAAAAGAAGATAAATTACAGTAGAATGGCTCTTTTCATCACCCTTTTTATGACATCATTTATCGTGGCCCTTTCCGGGGCCATCATGCCAGGCCCCCTGCTGACCGTCACCATCAGCGAGAGTTCCAGGCGAGGGGTGATGACCGGCCCGCTGCTCATTGTCGGTCACGCGCTGCTGGAACTGACCTTGGTTCTGGCCCTGATCTTGGGCCTGGCCCCGCTGCTAAAAATGGAACCGGTATTTATCGTCATCGCCCTGGCCGGATCAGCAGTTCTACTGTGGATGGGCATCGGCATGTTAAAATCGCTGCCGGGCATGACCCTGGTCACCGATGGCAGCCAGGCCAGAAAAAAAAACCTGATCCTCTCCGGCATCGTCATGAGCCTGGTCAACCCTTACTGGAGCATCTGGTGGGCGACCATCGGCCTGGGGTATATTCTTCACAGCATGAACGCCGGCACCATGGGCGTGGTGGCCTTTTTCTCCGGCCACATCCTGGGGGATCTGTTCTGGTATGCAGCCGTTTCCACTGCAATCTGGAAAGGCCGAAAACTGCTATCCGACCGGGGCTACCGCATCTTGATTGGCACCTGTGCCGTTTGCCTCATCGTCTTCTCATGCCTGTTCGCCTGGTCCGGTATGCAAAAACTTATCGCTTAACGGATCAGCCCTACCCGACCTTATACCGCCCGAAGCCACCGTTGACGACGGATTGACCGAGACTTTCGAGTTGTTCGTGCGCGGAGAGAACCAACTGCTCGGTGGTCTGCCAGTCGATGCAGGCGTCGGTAATGGAAACCCCGTATTCCATGGTTTCCAGGTTGCCCGTGTTCTTCTGATTCCCCGCTTTCAGGTTACTCTCCAGCATCATGCCGATGATACTGTCGTTTCCATCGATGCGCTGGTTGACCACATCCTGCCACACCGATCCTTGTAGGGCGTAATTTTTTCTGGAATTGTCGTGCGAACAGTCCACCATGATGGCCTTGGTCAGGCCTTTGGCCGCCAGCATGGCCCTGGCCTCCTCGATGCTAACGGTATCGTAGTTGGGTCGGGATCCACCGCGCAATACCATGTGGGCATGGGGGTTGCCGGTGGTCTTCACGATGCAGGTCTGGCCGTCCGGATCGATACCCAGGAAATGCTGGGGAGAAGCGGCGGCAATCATGGCATTGATGGCGGTAGAGAGGTCACCGTCCGTGCAGTTCTTGAATCCCACGGGCATGGAAAGGCCGCTGGCCATTTCCCGATGGGTCTGGGATTCGGTGGTCCGTGCGCCAACGGCCGCCCAGCACACCAGTCCGGCAATATACTGCGGGACGATAGGGTCCAGCATCTCCGTTGCTGTCGGCATACCCATTTCGGTTACCTTGACCAGCAGGCTGCGGGCCTTCTGAAGGCCGGCGTTGATGTCGTAACTGCCGTTGAGCCAGGGATCGTTGATCAATCCTTTCCAACCCACATTGGTGCGGGGCTTTTCAAAGTAAACCCGCATGACCAGCAGCATGGTGTCGGCGACCCTTTCACTCAACGCCCTAAGCCGGTGGGCGTAGTCCAAAGCCGCCGCCTCGTCATGAATGGAGCAGGGTCCGGCGATCACCAGCAGCCGTGAATCCGTTCCGTCCAAGATGTTCGAGATGGCCAGGCGTCCCTCCACCACCGTGCGATGAGCGTTTTCATTGAGTGGGATCTGGTCTTTCAACTGAGACGGCGAAATGAGCGGGTCAAATTTTTCCACACGAATGTCGTAGGTCTTATCCATGCTGATTTTCCTTTCCGGTAAAAAATTGGGTTTTGTCGCGCGGGTATCCACCAAATAAAAAGAGCCGCGGGCGGTTGCGCCGGCGGCTCTTGCATGTTCCTATTTTCACGGTTTCAGCAGACCACAGGCGCACCTCGACTGAAGTAAAAATAAAAACTAAAATAAGTTGCGCGGGTGACTGACGACTGAAACATGATGAAGGCTACCTTTTTAATATGATATGCCTTTAACACACCGTTTTCAAAGATGCAAACCCCAGGATGAAAAAAGGCCGCCACGACGGGCGACCTTTTTTTGCTCGACAACCCATCAGGTGAATGATCCCTCCCCTCGGCACCCAAGAGCGGGACCGCTGCTTCGCTCCGACCCCGAGAACGGGATTTCCACTTCCCGTCGACAAGCGGCGGGAATGCGCTGTCGGTTATGGCTCAATCGCATAATTCGAACAGCGCGGCGGCGCCCATGCCGCCGCCGATGCACATGGACTCCACACCATACTTCACACCTTTGCGCCGCATGTTGGCCAGCAGCGTGGCACACAGCTTGGCACCAGTGCACCCGAGGGGGTGACCCAGAGCTATCGCACCGCCGTTGATGTTGATGCGATCCATTTGATCCTCGATGCCAATAGTACGGATGCTGTAGAGTGCCTGCGAGGCAAAGGCTTCATTGATCTCCCACAGACCGATGTCGCTGGTTTTCATATTGGCCAGTTTCAGCAGCTTGGGAATGGCCACCGCCGGTCCGACCCCCATCTCGTCCGGGGCGCAGCCGACGGTGGTGTACATCTTCAGCTTGGCAATGGGTTTAAGGCCGTATTGTTTCACCGCTTCACCACTGGCAATCATGGTTGCCGCCGCACCATCCGTGGTCTGCGACGAGTTTCCAGCAGTGACCGAGCCGTTAACCGCAAATACGGCGCGTAGCTTCGCCAGGCCCTCTTTGGTCGTGGTGGCCCGAACACCGTCATCAAAATCCTGGATAAAGGTTTCCTTCGTGTAGGTGCCGTTGTCCTCGAGCACATACTTGGCTGCGGGTGTGGGCACGATCTCGGTAAACCACCCTTCCTTTTGGGCCTTGGCTGCTTTCATCTGCGACTCGTAGGCAAAGGCGTCCTGATCCTCCCGGGTCACCTGATATCGGTTGGCCACGTTCTCGGCCGTTATTCCCATGGATGCGTACAGGTCGGCGTGGACTTTGGCGTGTTCGGGATGCGGGCGGGGCAGATTACCTCCCATGGGCACGTAGGTCATGGACTCCACGCCCCCCCCCATGGTCACCTCTGACCAGCCGGCCATGACGCGCAGCGAGGAGAGAGCGATGGCTTCCAGTCCCGACGAGCAGAAACGGTTGACGGTGGCGCCGGAAACGGTAATGGGAAAACCGGCGATCTGGGTGGCCAGCCGACCGATGTTCAGGCCCTGCTCGGCCTCGGGAAAGGAGCAGCCGATCATGACATCGTCGATGTCCTTGGGCTCCAGCTTGCCGGTTTTTTCAACTGCCGCTTTCATGATGAAGGCGAGCAGGTCATCCGGACGGGTATCTTTCAGGGCCCCTTTGCCTCTCCGGCAACCGGGTGTCCTCACGGACGATACGATATATGCATCTCTCATTATGATCCTCCTTTAGTTTCTTAGCGGCTTGCCCGTCTTCAACATGTGCTCGACGCGGGCTACGGTTTTTTCCTGTTTCCAGAAATCGACAAAGGCTTCTCTCTCCAGATTGAGGATGACCTCTTCGTCGATGGTGCTGTTGGTACGAACGTCGCCGCCGCTGATCACATAGGCGATCCGCTTGGCCAGAAAAGCGTCGTATTCGCTGACGAATTTGGCCGACTGCATATTGAACAGCTCGGCATCGATCATGCCCTGGGCCGCTGCACCCAATACCTGGATGGGTCGCTTGACTGGTGGTGCGTACCCTTCGTCCACCATCTTGAGAACCTCTTTCTTGGCTTCACCGACAAGGTAGTCCCGATTGAAGACAATCCGATCCGTGGGGCCGAGAAACCCGTTGGCCCGGGCTTCTGCCGCCGACATGGAGACCTTGGCCATGGCAATGGCCATGAAGGTGGGGATGAAGAATTTGGCCAGATCCACGTCTGTCACCGGCCCGGGGATCGTGCTGGTCATCTTCTTCCACAAGTTCAGACATCCGCCGCCGCCGGGCAGCAGTCCTACGCCGATCTCGACCAGGCCCATGTAAAGTTCACTGTGGGCGACAATCTTGTCCGCGGCCCCCAGACAGACTTCACAGCCACCGCCCAATGTCATTCCGTAAGGCGCGGCCACCACCGGAAAACTGGCATAACGAACCTTCTGCATACCAGTCTGGCCTTTTTTCAGAAACGCGTCAATTTCGGCGTACTTGCCCTCCTTGGCCAACCCGGCCATGAAGGCCAGGTCACCGCCGGCGGAAAATGCGCCAGGCATCCCGCCCGCTTGGTTGCCGATCACCAAACCGGCGCCGTTGGCATCCACGTATTCCAGCCCTTCGGCCATAAAGTCGACGATTTCGCCGTTGATGGCATTCATCTTGGTGTGGAACTCCAGGCAGAAAACATCATCACCGATATCCACCAGGGATGCGGACTTGCACGCCTTGACGGTCTTGCCGTCCGCTTTGAGGCCGGCCAGGGAGATAATGTTTTCACTGATTTTCACCGACTGGTAGCTGCCGGTGGAAAAATCGTAATAAAGGAGATTGCCGTTTTCCAACTTGTAAAAGCTGTGGTTGCCGGCCGCCAGCATGGATTTGACGGCTTCGGGAACCGCAAGGCCCTCGGCTTCCATTTTGGCGACGGCGTCCTCGACGCCAATGGCATCCCAAGTCTCAAAGGGTCCCATTTCGAAGTTGAAGCCCCAGCGCATGGCATTGTCGATCTCCACGATGGTATCGGAAATTTCCGGAATTCGGTTGGCCGCATAGATCAGGTTGGAGGCAACGGCTTTCCAGGCAAACCGGGCACCTTTGTCGTCGCCGAAGACAACCGCTTTCATCTTTTCCGGCAGGGATTTGGCAGCCTTGGCAGCAGCCAGGCAGGGAAGGTCTACGCTATCGTATTCGGCATGCTCCAAGGTGGTCGGATCGATGACTTTGCGGATTTTTTTCCATTCGGGGGTCAGGTCGGTCTTGTAGAAGCCGACCTTGGTCTTTTTGCCCAACATTTTGCCTTCGATCATCTTGCTCACAAATTCGGGCATCACAAAATCAGCCCGGGCCTCATCCTCGGGCACCAGGTCGTAGGTGTTCTTGGCCACGTGGAAAAGGGTGTCCAAGCCCACCAGATCGGCGGTCTTGAACATGGCGGTTTTCGGACGCCCCATGGCCGGTCCGAAAAGGGCATCGACCTCGGGAATGGTCAGGCCGTCTTCCAGCATCAACTGTATGGTTTTTACCATGCCCTGAACACCGATGCGATTGCCCACAAAGTTGGGGGTGTCTTTGGCCCAGACAACACCCTTTCCCATGACCCGCTCTCCATAATCGGCCATGAATGCCAGCACTTCAGGAAGGGTTTCCTCACCAGGAATGATCTCCAGCAATTTCATGTAGCGGACCGGGTTAAAAAAGTGAGTGCCTAAAAAATGCTGCTTGAATTCGTCGCTCAATCCCTCGCTCATGCGTTTTAGTGGAATGCCGGAGGTATTGGAGGAAACGATGGACCCCGCCTTTCTCACCGGTTCGATCCGTTTGAGCAGGTCCTGTTTGACTTTGAGGTTTTCGACCACCACCTCCACGATCCAGTCGCAATGTGCCAGCATCTCGAAATCGTCCTCCAGATTACCGATGCTGATCAGATCGGCATCCTTGGGCTGCATAAGCAGCGCCGGCCGGGACATGAGGACGGTGTCGAGCCCTGCCTTGGCGATTCTATTCCTGGCCACTGGATTGGTCTTTTCCGCTTCTTTTAGGTCGAACGGCACGATGTCCAGCAGCAGCGTCTTCACACCGGTGCTTGCCAGAAGCGCGGCAATGCCGCCGCCCATCACGCCGCTGCCGATGACCGCTGCCTTCCTGATTTTCCTGGTCATAATATCCTCCTGCAGATTTGAGTTGCCCTTAGGTCGTTTTACCGCGTGAAAACCATGTGTCGCCCGCGCGAAAAGAACTTCAGCGCGGCACCCGTCACTTTGGGGTGGTCTCCGGCACCGCCTGAGACCGGTGCCACCATAAAATGGCCGGTGCCGGAAACGACCGGGGATTCGCTCTTCCCTGCCGGGTTCAAACAAGATCCCGGACACAATGCTGGATTCTGGATACAGTTATGGACTTATTGTTTAACCAAGGCCTCGATGAATCCGGACAGGGCTGAGCGAAAATGAAACCGTTTATGAATGAACGTTCATTCATTTACCAAAGGAGTAAACGGGCTGTCAAGCACAAAACGTTTCCCACGCTGTCTTCCGTCAAAGAACCATCAATTGCACCATTTGAACAATTATATGGAAGGGTTTTAAGGGAAGATGTTCGACCGCGCGCAGACGTCACACGCCGAAAGGGGAAATCTCAACACATGGGAATTGATGAATGAACATTCAGTCATGGAATCGGCGTGCCGTCGGCAAAGGCCGGCTCGTGAAGCGGCAACAGGATATCGGCCATCTGCTTGACCTCGATCAGGATGTCGTAAGCGTCGTATGCGTTCACATGTGTGCCGGGTGGAATCACGTCCATTTCCATGGCCAGGATCTGCTTCGGTGGGAAGAAGTTGTCGTTAATCACGCAAAATCCGGTGATGGCTGCTGTGCCGCCGGCCGTTTCAACCAGCACGGTCAGGCCACCTTCGGTGTGGGCCGGCGTGTGCATGACCCGGATGCCATCGGCAATTTCCCCGTCAGTCTCAACGAGTCGAATCTGGCCGTTATTCTCCACCTCCTCGATGTAGTCTTCCACATACCTGAAATCGAGGGGGTGGGGGTCATGGATGCGTGCTATCTCTTTCGGGTGGACGAAGATCTTCGCATTGGTGCATTTGTAATCGTTTTCGCAATGGTCGTTATGAAGGTGGGTGTGAATCACCATATCGACGCGCTCCGGCGTCAGGCCATGTAGTGCCAAACCCTCTTCGAACGTATAGATCCGCCCGCCGATGGCCTTGATTCGATCGTCAGACTGCACAGGATGCATCTCGCCGGTATCCACGAGAATCGTTTGGTCCCCGCCCTCCAGGTACCAGCAATAGATGGGAATGGTATATGGTTTTCCGTAATCCTGCTGGTAGGTCATCATGCCCTTGTCGAACTGCTTGGTTCCCATGACGATGGGATGAATGCGGTACTGGCTCACCGGCTGGCCTCCTTGGTATCGGACAAATGCGAAATGGGTCAAACTCAATTTTAGGGCATATGCTTTTTCACGTCAACGCATTTAACCCAGACGCCTCTGGCGTGTTGACAGTACCCCCCTCTCCCCCTATAAATGGTAACTGACAGGCGGGGCAGGCCCGCAAACCAAACGCCGCTGTGATTCATTCGACATTGACATTTGGCTTAT